>JAUYKZ010000005.1 GCA_030704845.1 archaeon
TTTTGACCCTCAGCCCTATACGGATAGGGCCCAGAGGGTATTTTTTGCTTTAGGTCTTCTTCTTTCCGGAAAGAGACTCTTCTCTTGTTAAGAATTACGCTAAACCACTGGTCAATAGACCAGTGGAATTCTCAGCTTAAACAACTTATTGGTAAAAGTCAGAAAGAATATTTTGGGAGTGGCAATTTAGATCATCAAAATTATCATATTAGGATTGCAAAGTATAGTGAATTAATGCGAGATATAAGTAGACAGATTCCTTTATTAAAAGAACAACTAGCTTTACACAATAAAAAATTTAGTAAAGTTATTCTTTCTAGGAAAAAAAATAAAGAAAAAGAAGTTAAAGAAGAAAAATCGATAGAAATTAAACAAAATAAAAAAAAGCACCAACGTAAAGAAAAAAAGAAAAAAGTTGTTCCGAGAAATAAGAGTAAATAGACAAGACTTAAATAGATAATAAGATTAATAAGAATAAGAGAAATAAAATTTCAAATGTTTGATTTATTTAAACGGAGTAAAAAAAAAAGAGGTACTAGTAAGAAAAAAGTAGCTAAGGCTATTTCTAAGAAAACATCTATTAAAAATTTTCCAAAAAAATCTTCTAAGAAGATTCTTAAAAAATCTGTTAAAAAAATAACTAAGAAGGTTGCTGTGAAGAAAATTATTAAAAAACATCCTAAGGTAAAAAAAGCTAAAATAAAGAAAGCTAAAACTAAAAAAATTACTAAAAGAAGAATAAGTAGGAAGAAGGCTAAAATAAAGAAAGTAGTCAAGAAGAAGATTAGCAAGAAAAAAGGGCTAAAAAAGAAAGGGAAAAAGACTAAAAAAATTCTAGAAAGAAAGTCTGAAGACGTCGTCACTAAAATGAAATTAGGAATTAAAGGTTTTGATGATTTATTTGCGGAAGGAATCCCCGAAGGAGCATCTGTTTTAGTTGAAGGGGGTCCGGGTTCTGGAAAGACCATTTTCTGTTTACAATTAGCTTACAATGCCTGCCTAGCAGGAAAGAAAGTACTTTATATGACTTTTGAAGAACCCGAAAAAAGATTATTAAATCACATGAGAGCTTTTGGCTGGAATGCTGATAAATATATTAAAAGTGGCCATTTAGAAGTTCGAAAATTTAATTCCTTAGATGTAGCAAGAAGTGTAGAAGCTTTACTGTCTGAAGCTAAAAGAGAATTATTAATTGATATTCAACCAATTCTAATTCCAAAAGACTTTAAACCAGATATCGTTTGTATCGATTCTTTAAGTTCAATTGCCTCCGCCTTTAGTGGAGAAGATGCGCGATTTAGAGTTTACATGGAACAGTTATTCAAATATTTAGAAAGTCATGATATCACTTCATTTTTAATTAGAGAAACTTCTCACCCAACCCATTTAGGAGTTAGTTATACAGAAAAGGGCTCAGCCGTTAGTTTTCTTTCTGATGGGATTATCGTTCTTTATAGCATTATTTTCTATGATGGTAATAGGGGAAGAGGTTTAGAAGTTTTAAAAATGCGAGGAGAAGATATCAAACGTAAGATTGTTGAGGTAGATATTATCAACAAGAAAGGAATGATAGTCTATCCTAACAGACAATTGAAAATTAAAGGAAGTGTTGGTAGTTATAAGTTGACATAGAATCCGCTTCTTTTTCGGCGTTTTATATAAAAACATTTAATAAACCCATCTTCTTCCACCATTCCATGAAAAAAACTATCTTCCCATACATTCTCAAAAATGCTTATGAATTTAATGGAAGCGTTAACGAGAAAGCTGTCCTTGGATTAGTTCTTCGTTCTCATCCAGAACTAAAGAAAGACGTTCCAGCCGTTCTTAAAGAGATTAATGATTTAACAAAAGAAGTATCTAAATTAACTCCTGAAGAAATAAAGAAACAATTACAAGATATTTCACCAGAACTTCTTCAGGAAGAGAAAGAAGAAATTAAGGGCCCATTTAAATCCCTACCCAACGCGGTAGAAGGAGAATTTGTGGTTAGAATTGCACCATCCCCTTCTGGAGCATTACATATAGGTCATGCTTATGGAGCTGCTCTCAATGCAGGATATGCAGAGATGTATGATGGGAAATTCATTCTAAGAATTGAAGATACAAATCCAGAAAACATTTATCCAGATGCCTATAAATTAATTCAGGAAGATGCCCAATGGCTGACCAATAATAAAGTATCTCAAGTAGTTATTCAATCCGACAGACTAGGAATTTATTATGATTATGCTGAAAAATTAGTGGATCAAAATGACGCATACGTATGCATTTGTGATGCCGATCAAGGAAGAGAATTAAAAAATAAAAGTCAAGCTTGTCCCTGCCGTAACCTTCCAAAAAAAGAACAATTAGAAAGATATGCAAAAATGTTTGGTGAATATGCTGAAGGTGAAGCGGTTCTGAAAGTAAAGACAGACATTAATCACAAAAATCCAGCTATGCGTGATTTTCCGATTATGAGAATCAATGAACATGTCCATCCAAAGACAGGTAAAAAACAAAGAGTATGGCCCTTAATGGTTTTTTCAGTAGCCATTGACGATCATGAACTCGGTATAACCCACGTCTTAAATGGAAAAGATCATGCCGATAACGCTAAAAAAGAAGCAATGATTATGGAAATGCTTCATTGGAAACCACCAGAATATAAACATTGGGGAAGAATTAATTTTGAAGGATTTCAATTAAGTACTTCAAAAACTAGATTAAAAATTGAACACGGAGAATATACGGGATGGGATGATATTAGATTACCTTTTCTTCCGGCTCTCCGTCGACGAGGGTATCAACCAGAAGCATTCAGAAAATTTGCAGCAAGTATCGGTTTAAGTCTTAACGATAAAACAGTTTCACAGGAAGAATTCTGGAAAATGATTAATTCATTTAATGGAGAATGTATCGAAGCCAATTCTAACAGATATTTTGCTATAATTGAACCTCTCGGAATTAAAGTAAACAAAGCTCCTTCGGGGATAGTAGAGGTTCCTTTACATCCAAATCATCCTGAAAAAGGAAAAAGAAAATTACCGGTTAAAGAAGAGATCTACATTACCGAGGAAGATTACAAACAACTTATCCTTGGTAAAGTTCATCGTTTGATTGATTATTGTAATTTTACCATTAATAAAGGTAAACTTACTTTTCATTCGAAAGATTATGATAGTTATCGCTCATCAAAAGATAAAGGTAAAATTATTCATTGGTTACCGATAGAAGAGACGGTGGATATAGAAATCAAACATCCAGACGGTAAAACAATGGTTGGAAAAGGAGAAAAAATTCTTAAAAAATTACCAAAAGGAACAATCATACAACTCGAAAGAATGTTTTTCGCAAGAATAGATTCAATTGATAAAGAAAAGATTGTGTTGTGGTATCTACATGAGTAAAACTTTCCATCAACACCAACCAAATTTAAGAAAGATTTAAAAGAATCAAAGAATTCCATATTCTGTCAAAAAGAGAAACTGATCATCATCGGTGAATACACCGATGGCATGCTTCCTTTCGGTCGGGTCAGTTTCTTTTTGAACACGCCAGAATTCCACTAATCAAGAAGTGGTTTACTTGTAAATCACCACCCAATAGGGTGGTGGAATTCTCAGCGTTGAAAAAGGGGAACAAATTATGGGAAGAATTGCCAGAGATACACCACTAGCCGAAATTACTTTACGACGGTACGAAAAACCAACCATGTCCGGACGCGATCTTGTCCGAAAATTCTGTCTTTCAGTAGGACTACTTCAACCGGGAGATTCAAGAGACGTAGTTGTCGATGTATTTCATATCCTTCTTCAAGCAAAACAAAGACAAGAAGAATTACATTCTGAAGAAATTAAAAATCACGTTATGAGTTATAGAAAAGAAAATGGTCTGCCAATGTTAGGCATTGCATCCTCCAATATTAGACGGCAATTAAAACGATTAAAAGATCTTCATTTAATTGAAACTAATGCAAATCTATATAGAATAGCTGAATGGAATGGTATCTCTGAAATATTTGAAGAAAAGATGCATAATTTTTTATTAAAAACAGTAGTCAGTCGAGTTCGAGATTATGTTCAAAAATTAGATGAAGTATTTCCATCGGAGAAAAAATAAGAATGAGTGAGTTGTATAAAACGATTATATTTCTAGGTAAACCTGGTTGCGGTAAAGGAACCCAAGCTAAAAAGATTCACGATTTAGGAATCGGATTTCATTTTTCAACTGGAAACATGTTTAGAAATATCGATGAAACTACCGACGTTGGAAGATATGTTAAAGATTTAATTGACAGGGGAAAATATGTTGATTCTGAAACAACTGTGATATTAATGCAAAGAACTCTTAATAAGTATGTTCAAGACGGTCGATATAACCCAAATAGACAATATTTACTTTTAGATGGATTTCCAAGAACAGAAGACCAAGTTGAAATGACCAATGGATATTTTAATATCGTCAAAGTATTACATCTTTATGTTCCTGAAGAAGTAGCTATCCAACGTCTTCGTGAAAGAGGAAAAACTAGCGAAAGAGAAGATGATCAGAACGAAGCAACGTTACAAGAACGAATGGAAACTTATAAACAAGAAACGGAACATTTACTTTCTAAATATCCAAATAAATATGATGTTGATACTTCCCCACCCGTAGAAGAAGTTCATCAGAAAATTTTAGAGATATTAGGATACGCCTTATAATTCATTTGACATGAATACTTGTGAAGATAAATACTTAAAAACAAATCTTCTTATAATCAGATTATGCCTCAAACAATCGTTACCATTGGAGCTCAATGGGGAGATGAAGGAAAAGGGATAGTTGTTGCAGAACTTCTTAGAAACGCCGATGTTTGTGTTCGGTCTCAAGGCGGAGATAACGCCGGACACACATTATACGATAGCAACGGGGAAAAGCACGTAGTAAATATCGCTCCAAGTGGAACTATTTTTGATCACGTAACCAATGTTATTGGTAACGGTTGCGTTGTAAATCTCCAAACTCTTGAAGAAAATATGAACGGAGCAAAAGGAGATTTATATATTTCTGATGCAGCACATCTCATTTTTGAATATCATAAACTCTTAGACGGAGCTCAAGAATCACGACGTAGAAAGAAAATCGGTACAACCAAAAGAGGAATCGGCCCAGCTTACGTAGATAAAATGAACAGATCCGGGATTAGGGCTGGATTATTAAAACATCCAGAACTTCTTGAAGAAAAACTGAGGTCAGCTATCGATCTTAAAAATCAGGAATTAGAATTCTGGGGTGTCGAAGATAGAATTAATCCTGATGCTTATTTAGAAAAAATGAAACCGTTGTTTGAGAAATATGCACCAATGGTTATTGATACAAGGGCATATTTAATATCTGCTCTTCATGAAGGAAAATTAGTTATTTTTGAAGGTGCTCAAGGATCTAATCTTGACATTGATCATGGAACATATCCAAATGTTACTTCTTCAAATACCACTATCGGCGGCGTATTAACCGGAACAGGATTATCTCATAAAGAAATAGATCGAGTTATTGGAATATCTAAAGTATACACCACCAGAGTTGGTTCGGGACTTATGATGGTCGATGGAGATGCTGAAGATTTGATTAACAATATGAGCAACAAAGACCAATACTTTCAACAATGTAAGTTAACAGATTCTGATCTTGAAATAATCGGAAGTGGTGATAGCAATCATCCGTTATATGACCAATTAGTTTCAAGATTTATTCGAGAAAGTGCGGAAGAATTTGGTGCAACAACAGGTAGACCAAGAAGAGTAGGATGGTTAGATTTAGTAGTATTAAGAAAATCTATTGAAGTAAATGGATTAGACGGATTAATTCTTACTCGCCTTGATAATCTGGATGGCATTCCTAGAATTAAAATATGCACTAGATACGTGAATAAAAATACTGGAGAAGAGTTGAAAATTCTTCCAAATAATGAACCAGATTTAGTTGGCTTTGAGCCAGAATATATAGAGTTAAAAGGATGGAATTCTACTGCAAGTATCAGAAAATTGGAAGATCTTCCAACTGAAGCAAGAGAATTTGTAGATTGTGTAAAATCCACACTAGGAATAGATATTTACCGAGTAAAAAACGGACCAAAACAAGGCGATTACGTTGAACTTAAGAATCCTTGGAGTTATTAGAAATTTCTTTGAAAATTTTAATAGTTATTAGATAATTATAAAGAAATAATTAGATAAAAAATAAGTTGCTTAATTAGATAATATCTTCTTCAGCAACTACTATGAAATCACCGTTAGCGATAACTGCAGAAAATGGGATTAAAATGTTTCCTTCGCGTGTTTTTTCCAATTCCATCCGATCAGTATACGATGTAGGATTTCTTAATAATAAATGAATTAATTCGCCGGATCCAACTTCAAAAATGAGATCACCAACCTCACCAAACTTTTTTCCTGATTTGGAAACGATAGTTTTTCCTAACAGTTCCCGAGAATATACCTTATCTTTGTCAGCCATCGTTGTTCACCCTCAAATTGCTTGATTTAATCAAAGATTGGGACTATATAAAGTTTGCGGTGTTCCAAAAGATTGTTCTATCCTATATTGAGTTTACACCTAAATAAACATGTGCGGGTGTTTCATAACCTAATGACTGATGAATCCTTTCATAGTTATAATAATTTACATATGAAAGGCAATCATGGACTTTTTCATAGTTCATTCTTTGGAACTCTCCTTTGTATGAACCGAACCATCTTTCAATTTTTCCGTTGCTTTGAGGATAGTAAGCTCGGATAAAAATATGCTTAATAGCATATTTTTCTTCAACCTCTTTTACTGGTTTACAAGCAATTTTTTCACGATGTGATTTCTTGAAATGTAAGCCATTATCGCTTACCAATTCTTTTGGAGCACCATGCAACTCGATTGCTTTTTGTAATCCAATTGCTGAATTTTCTCCAGTTGCTTGGTCGAAAAGACCAGCAAAGACGATAAATCTTGATTTATCATCGATTATTGCTAAGAGTTTTTTCTTGGTCAAAGGATCAATACTCCAATCAATATGCCATTGGTCGTTGCAGTTATCTGCTTCATAACTCACATAACTTGGTTTTCCTTGTTTTCCCAATTTCTTCCTCGTTAATTGTTCATATTGAATTACTTGATTAATCTTATTGTGACTTACAGAATAGCCTTTAATATTAAAATATTTCTCAATTCTGCAAGCTCCCCAATCGAACTTCTTACGAATATCTACGATGTTCGCATAGAAATTTGGATTAATTGGAACTTTTAATGGGCCAGGTTTATGGTCATAAGCACCATCAATCCCATCAGTTTCATATTTTGAAATTGTTTTGTAAATTGTTTGGCGTGACACGCCGAATCGCTTTGCGATTCTAGTCTTCTTCCAGCCATTGTTCCAACGCTGTAGGAGTCAAAACAAAATTCTAGTTGAGCGGCTACCACCGGTGAATACACCGGATGGCATGAACGCCGCTCAAGAATTAATAAGCACTAAGCATCTTTTGGTTTGTACTTGAATACTTCTGCTTGTCTAAGTAGCGCAGATACAC
>JAUYKZ010000008.1 GCA_030704845.1 archaeon
ATTTTTGTGAACTTTTCGTTGGTATATACAAACGCTAAATGAATTAAGTTCCAAATTTCATTTAGCGTTGAGTATATATTAACGCATTTTATATATATAAAGTGCCAAAAATAAGTTCGAAAGCTTTGGCACTTTAGTATATCAAAATCTGGAATAGATTTTCTCTCCAAGTATATCAGCCTTAGTGATTACACCAACAATTTTTCCATTATTTAATACTAAAACAATTGGATCGTGTCTCAACAGTTCTCTTATGCTTGATAATGGAGTTTTTTCGTTTACTAATGGCGGAGCATCTGACATAATATAGCCTGCCTCAATCCTTTTGAAATCATTTCTAGAACTAGCTTCAAGTATTGCAGATTCAGTTACAAGACCAATTACTACTTGGCTATCAATAATAGGTATCTGAGATATTGAATGAGTAGTCATTATCTTTATTATACTAAGTATTAGACTGTTTTTTTTTGAGAAAATAACCTTTTTGTTCATTATTTGAGAAGCAGTTTTTTCAGAATTTGTTGAAAGCTGAGATATTGCATTATCAATCTTTTTCATACGGGAAAAGGTTGGATCTAAGATTCCAGCCTCTATTTTTGCAATAAGTGACTGTGAAACTCCAGATTCCACCGCGAGTTTTTTCTGGGTGATACCTATCGTTATTCTTGCTTTATGTAACATTGATGGTTCTAACATCCCAAGAAAAATTGTAACTGTAGTTAAAAACTTTACGAATCATTAAATTCTTATTGGAATATTTTTATCAAAAATAATTATTAAGAGAATCAAACAACTTAAGATTATGCACCATCAACCAACAATTGAACAAAAATTTATTGACAGTATCAAAAATAGTAATATTGCACAGAATCATGTAATGAAATCTCTTGCCGGAGATGATGAATACATCCAAGCAGTAAGCACGTATAAAGAGTTTTTGTTTAAAATTGATTACAACAAAACAATTACGGAAGCATTTCTGTTTGCACTAGAGAAACATGAAGGCCAGTACTACGTATGGAAGAAAGGCAGGAAACTACCATATACCTACCACCTATGCAAATGCGCCCTAAACACAGCTACCTTGTCTTATGAAGATAAAACGATAGTAATCGCATTATGGCACGATTTACTCGAAGATGAAAGAGCAACTAAAAAAGATCTTACTAATCAAATTAAAAAATCTTATTTCGATGCCAATGAGATTATAAACGCATTGATTCTATTAGACAAAGGAAACTCAAGTTCTTCAAAAGAATATTTCAGCAATATTTTACAAAATAAAGATGCTAGTCTAATAAAAACCGCAGACCTAATCGCTAATCTTGATGAGTGTATTGATCGTTTTGATGAAATGATTGGTAATGAGCAACGTTTTTGGATCTATGATTATCTTATTGAGATCCCTCAGTTCTTCCTAAATTCAAAACATCTACCGAGAACATACAATAAAATTATTTCATCTAAAATCTCAAAGCTACACAGTTTATTGTCAGATAAAAATCAAAAAGAATTCAAAAGATATTCAAGAGAGGTGAAGATGCATGGATGAAAAGTTATTAGAAGAGATCATACAAAAATACCCCGCGTTTAAATGTTTATTAGATGATAATGGCGCACTTGGAATTGCCCAAAATAGCTATGAAAAAATAATCGGCATCCAGAGAGATTATGAAATCGATGTTAAGAGAGACTTACAACGCGTGATTAATAGATGTAGGGAAAGGTCATTAATTACAAATGAACTATCACATCTTGACAAGCATTATGCACCGCAGATCGTCAGTAGAGTTAAATCGCTCGATAGCGTATACCCTAAGATTGCTAAAAAAGAGATAACTTGGAAGGATTTGCCTCTGGATGATACTATTGGCTATAGACTCATTTGCAGATTTTTAGATGAAGCACTGGAACTGCGTACTATCCTTGATGATGAGTTAAACAAACCACCTTTTACAATAACAAGCCGATTTCCAAGAACAAATTCTGGCGAATGGTCCGAAAAAGAAATCAATTCTGGATATAGGTCATATGATTTTGCATTTGTTTACAAAAGACAAGAATTAGGAATCGAGCTTGAAGGTGAATTGCAAGTTAGGACCGTGCTTCAACATGCCTGGGCAGAGGTATCTCATGATACCTTCTATAAAAATGAATCCTTAGCAGCTGCTTCTGAAGATTATTTGCAGAACCTTGTTAAGCAGATGCATGCTTTATCTGATATGTTATTTGCAGTAGATACCTGTTTTGTTCAATTAAGGAAATTAACTGGTCTAGCAAAATTATTTATTTAAAAAAAAAGAATCATTGAAATGACGGATAAGAACTACATTCTCTCAGGAGCATGAATTCCAAGTACATCCAAACCGTTAGCTAGAACTTGTCTAGTAGCATCAACCAATGCTAACCTAGCATTCTGAAGTCTTGTATCTTCACTAATAACCTTACAGGAATGATAAAATTCGTTAAAAGCTTGAGATAATTCAATCAGATAATGGCAAACTAAAGATGGTTTATACGTCTCAGCAGCTTGAGAGATTACTGATGAAAATTTTTCTAATAAAACAACTACTTGTTTCTCCTGCGGTTCTTGTAATAAATCATAATGGACAGTTCCAGCTAATTTTTCTTTCCTTAGAATTGAAGATGCACGAGCATGAGTATATTGTATGTAAGGTCCAGTTTCGCCTTCAAAATTTAATGATTCTTCAGAATTGTAAACCATGTCACGAACGGCATCATTCTTAAGCATGAAAAATTTTAACGCTCCTAACGCAATGAATTCTGCCCTTTCTTTCTTTTCTTTTGTTGATATTTCAGGATAACGTGCATTAACTTCTTTTACAGCTAAATCTGATGTTTCATCCATGATATCATCAGCATCTACGACAGTTCCTTCCCGAGATTTCATTCTTCCTGTTGGTAGATTTACCAGACCGTAACTTAAATGAAATAAATTTCTTGCAAATGGCCTTTTAAGTAATTCCAAAATTTTAAACAATTGTTGAAAATGGGTTTTTTGTTCAGATGCTACAACATAAATCATTTTATCAAACGAAAAATCTTTATATCTTTCTTCAGCGAGGTACATATCCTGAGTTATATAAACACTAGTACCATCTCCCCTTAGAAGAACTTTGTTTGGCAGTCCGAATTTTTCTAATTCAGCTATGATTGATTTATTATCATCTTTAACAAAGATTTTTTTCTTTAATCCCTCAAATACTACCTCTTTACCCTGCTCATATAATTCCGACTCAAAATATTCTTTCTCGAATGAAATCCCAAATCGCTTGTATGTTTCTGCAAAACCTTTCAATACCCATGCGTTCATCTTTTTCCATAATGCTCGCACTTCCGGATCTTTCATTTCCCATTTAAATAATAATTCTTGGGCTTCATCTTTTAAAGATGGATCTTCTTTTAATTTCTTAGCAAATTGAACATAATAATCACCCACGAAATGGTCTCCTTTTTTATCTGGTTTTTTTTCTTTAGCCCATTTCTTATATGCCGTCATTGATTGACAGATATGAATTCCTCGATCGTTGATTATGTTTACCGGATGGATCTTATTTCCTGCAAAAGAAAGAATTCTGCAAACACTATTTCCCAAAGCCATATTTCTGACATGACCTAGATGTAATGGCTTATTTGTATTTGGACCACAATATTCAACAACGATATTTTTTTTACTATTTCCTTTACCATATTTATTTTTCTGTTTTCTGATAGAAGACAGAACCTCTTTAGTTAGAACTTTCTGATCAAGAAAAAGGTTAAGATATGGTCCGGCCACTTCAGTTTTTTCAATGAACGGCGACAGAGATAATTTTTTCTTAAGTTTTTCTGCAGCCTCTTTAGGATTGCCGCCTAGTTTAAAGCAAGGAAAAGCATAATCCCCCATAGCTGAGTTCGGCGGATTAGTTAGAAGAGTCGAAACTTCTTCGTGTGACAACTTTGTTGCTTTCTTTAAATCTTTAACTAATTCTTCTCTGAAATCCATTATTGGTAAGAATTTGGCATACTTTAAATAGATTCTGTTCAGAAACCTTTTTATATCCCTGCCATTATAATCCATCTTTAATGCAAGACCTTATATCCATGCGAGATATTTCTAAGGAAGAAATCCTTAATATTCTTGAAGTTGCTGGAGATATTAAAAGAGTAATTCATGGCCCAACAACTGATTCTTTTTCAAAAAAGTATGGAACAGAATGGTCAAAGATTTTGGAAGGTATTTCCGTAGCAACATTATTTCTTGAAAATAGTACCAGAACCAATTATTCATTTAGAGCAGCTGTAGTAAAAGCAGGTGGAACCGTAGATGGATTTCCTACCCAAGATCACACTTCACTTAAGAAAGGGGAAACCTGGGCTGATACTGCTAGCATGTTCGCAGGATATGGTTACGATGCTCTAGTAATTAGAAGCACAGAAGAAGGATTACCAAGATGGACAAAAGAAATTCTAACTCAAAATAATCAACAATTATCAAATCAACACCAAGAATTTGGTATACCTTTTAGTTATAAAGTCCCCTCAATAATTAATGGAGGAGACGGAAAAAATCAACATCCTTCTCAGTGTTTACTTGATTTGTTTACAATGCAAGAAATCGCTAGATCCCAAGGTAAAGAATTAGATGGTTTAGATCTTGCTCTCCTTAACGATATTAAACATGGAAGAACAATTTCATCATTAATATCGGTTGCTAATCTGTTCAATTTCAGATTACATTTTGCATATCCTAACAGATTTGGTCCTACAGAAGATGTTGTGAAAGAACTTCGAGAGAAAGGAGTTAAAGTCCAGGATTACGAAACTGATTTTACTGAAGCATTAAGAAATTCGTCTATAGCTTATCATTCAAGACCACAGAAAGAAAGAGTTGGTCAAGGAGAAGATTTTGAAGCTATTAAAAGAATTGGACAAATAAACAGATCTATTTACGATTCCTTAGGAAAGAATGCTCCTTTTTTAATGCATCCCTTACCTATCGATGCAGAAACTTTTGCTGAAATTTCTGAAGATATGAGGGATCATCCAAAAAATGTTACCAAATATCAATCTTCAAATGGATTATATGTTCGCATTGCTTTACTTGGAATATGTGCTGGAAGGATAGATTCGGAAATAAAAACAGAAACTGCTTCCATCGGAACAACATTAGAAGAAATTGCTCTCCATGAACACAGACAAAAGTTAGATAATCCTGTTTCGGGATATATTCGAAATAGTGGAATTGTCATTGATCATATTCCGCCCGGGATGGGAAGAAGACTTGCGGGAGTACTAGGATTAGAAGCGCAAGAAGTACGTAAAGTTATTTCGGATTATCTTCCATCTTCAAAACAGGGTGGATTGAAAGATCTTGTTAAAATTCATGGGAATTATGAACTGACTTCTGAACAACACGATGCTATTGCTTTAATTGCACCTCATGCAACAATAAATGTTATCGATGAAAATGTAGTAACTAGAAAATATCAAATAAGATTGGGCCAAAACGTTACCGGAAGAATAGTTTGCGTCAATGACGGATGTATTTCAAACGTTGAAAAAGAGGGAATTCAACCAAAGCATTACATCGAACAAACTGGAGAAAATACCAAGTTGCGTTGTCAATATTGTGAAGTTCCAGATACTGTAGATAAAGCTTATAAGCAGAATCGGTTTGTTTATATCGGGGAATAGACAAAAGAAGATTAAATTTGAACCATTTTTTTATTCTTATCAAGCAAAAATACTTTAGATGTTCCTCCACAGAAAACTTTAACCAAACTTTGTAATTCTCTGGTTACTTGGTGTAATTTTTTGCTAGTAATTGGAGGTAATGATTCAATGTGAATTAAAGCATCAGTTGTTTTCGCATCGACCATTGTTCGTCTATTTTTCCAAGAATCTAGTTTTTTTCCAATAATTATCGAATTGTCTCTATAATAAACATCCCCTTCATGTAATGACTGTAAAGCACTTATTCTTTCTTTTTTCTTAGCTACAGTTATAGTTAAATCTCCATGAATCTTTGAGGTATCATCGACACTAAGAGGCATGATATGTTTCAATGATAAATATCTTACCAGATTCTCGAGAGTATTGCCGGAAACAATACTTTGGTTTCTCAAAACCTTACGGATTAATTTTTCTGTTGAAGTTTGGTAATGCCGTGCTTTCGAACCATATTCTTGCCTAGCAGCAAGCCATGGTTGAATTAAAGAATGATTTTCCACAGTATCTTTGTTAAAAGTTAATTTCACTAATTGTTGAATCTCTTTAAGGAGATGTTTAGATTCTTTAGCTTTATCACTATTATCCATCCCTTTAATAGAAATAAAAACTATTAAGAAATCTTTATTAAATTTCTGAAAAACATCTGGGGTTATTGTAATTTTCATGATTTTTTCTTTTTAGGACTATCTTCTTTTTTTTTGAATGAAGTGATTATTTTATTAAAAAAACCATCTTTATGCCTAGCGGGAACTCCAAAATGGTTTGTAAGTTTCTCAAGATCGGAATGAATATTTTTTAAAATTTTAACTTTTTTTCTCTCATAATGAACCCTAACTAAAATTAGAATGAAATATAATCCAAAGATTCCACCTACTACCAAACTTGCTTTCTGGAAAAATGGCTGAAAAGTGTTAATTAACGGGTCTAAAATAATCGCTTCTTCTGGTTGAATAGCTAAAACCGAAGGCAAAGCTATAAGCAAAGATGCCAGTAATGTCTTTATTTTCAATCTATCACCAAGTAGAAGTAAGATGAAGGTGTTTTTATAGGTTTCTCCTTGTAAGCCAAAAATTTTATAAACGTCCCCTTGAACTAAGCTGATAAACAGCCCCGTGGTGTAGTGGACTATCATAGTGCCCTTTGGTCCCTTTTTGGGAAAGAGAGGCATTGACCGCGGTTCGAATCCGCGCGGGGCTACTTTTTTCTTAATATCTCTTCCCCATTAACCAAATCCACCAATAATTTCGTGAAATAGAAATCTATGGCATCTTGAGTATCCGTTTTTATGACCATACTTGAATTATTTGGAATAAATCTATCTACGGAAGAAAACTCCGTATTTGATAAAGGCATGAAATGGTGTGCTACTAATTTTCCCTGCCTTTTCGCATTTTCTAAGATAAATTTGCAAGAATTAAGAAATTTAAAGAATGTGTCTCCCGGCAAACCATACATCAAATCAACTTTATATTTTAAAGAAGAATTGTCTAAAAGAACCAAGGTATCTCTCACTTTCTCCAAATTCGTAGGTCGATTAGATTTCTTTAAAACATCTGGATCTGAAGATTGAAATCCTAACTCGGCAGAAATCTTGAAAGGATAACTATCTAACTTCTTAACCATATCCTCATCAACCAATTCCGGTCTTAATTCGATGTGAACCGATAGATTTTTTGGAGCATACTTTTTAACAATATCAAGTATCTCAAACATTCTTTCTCGTTTAGTGTTAAAATTGGCATCTAAAAAGGTCAAATTTAAGAAGGTATAATTCTCAAAAAGATATTTCAGATTATTTGAAACATAATCTACTGAGAAATTTCTTAATGCGGGTTTAGCATAATGGCAGAAATTACAATTAAATAAACAACCTCGCGTAGTTTCTACCCTCACAACATCATGTTCCTCATGATGAAATTTGTAAGGAAAGGGAATTTCATCCAGATTGTCTATAATAATCTGTGAATTCTTAATCATTTTTCCATGAGAAAAATACATCACATTATGAATATCTTCCAATGCTCTTTTTCCAGCATAATAATCAAGGACTTCCTTAAATGCGATTTCTCCTTCACCATAAATTGCAAAATCAACAAATTCTGACAGAGAATTATCGTCAACTTCTACTCCTCCCAGGATTACTTTTATTTCTGGATTAATTTTTTTGATTGCCCTTGCAAAATTTTGAGCTGTTTCGCCACTCCAGATATAACAACTTAAAGCCACTATCTCCGGCTTCTGTAGAATAATATATGATAATGCTTGTAACTCTACAGTTTTATTAGTTTCATAACGGAATCTATTGCCAAAAGAAAATTCTTTTATTTGTATATCTGCATCGGGGTAATATTGTAAAGCATAACCCTTTAAGTAAGCTAAACCTAATGGATAAATTCCGGATTGTACATTAAACCCTAACAACAAAATTTTCATTCAAGAAACCTCAATAAATCTTTATCTGCTTCAAGAATTGGTTTCGATTTAAATTTCCCATTAAAAGAACAATATTTATGTAACACGCACCCAGTACATTCTTCTGGTTTCTCACTCTCAATCCTCTGAAATATTTCGATAGTGTGTTGAATCCTGCTATGACATAAAGGTATTCCTTTAGTCAATGGATATCTTTTATTAAGAACAAAATCAGAGAATATTTCATCTAATTTCACCAACTGCGATTCTTCTGAAAATAAGATAATTATTCTGTTTGCTGAACAATTTAAAAGAGACGAATTATATAACTCAATTGGGATCACTAGTTCCACGTAAGAAGCCTTTGACAGAAGCGATAAATGAGCTTGATCTTCCAGTAATACTGAAACATTCCTTTTCTCAGATAATGGCAATTCTGAACTTCTTAATTGGGGTAATGATTGTAACATATAGCTTGATTAAGTAGCTAATTTAAAAGAATTCCCTTCAGAAAATCACAATTCTCTAACCGTAATCCTAAACGGATATTTCTTTAATTGATGAGAAGCTTCAACAAAAGTTAGTAATTTATTTTTTGTGCCAACATATTGTACAATTGAAGTAGCGTTCATTTGACCAACTTGAAGAGATTCAAGAAAAGATTTTCCTTTTATAATCCCAGCTAGAAAACCTGCCGTAAAAGCATCTCCCGCTCCCGCGGTATGTTTTCTGGGTGCATTTGGAGGCACATAAGAATATAACAAATCTCCATCTATCGCGTGAAGTTTCTTTATGGAATTAGTGATTATAACTCGTTTAGGTCCAAGCTTTTGGATACCTCGCAACAATTTAAACACGTCTTTACTCTTTATTCCAAGTAAAGCTTGAGCTTCTTCCAGATTACAGACTAAGATATTACAAGCTTTTAATACTGGAGCTAAATACCGTTTACCTTTCTGAGCTAAATATAATGAAGGATTAAACAACAGATTAATTTTTTTTCTTTTAGCTATCTCAGCAACATCTTTCGCCGTAGAAAATGAGCTCCCGATAAGAGTTGATAGATATATCCATTTTGCTCTTACGCTAGATTTCTTGAAATCCGTTCCACGTAATTCTTGAGATGCTCCTTTCTGAACAAAAATAACCCTATCCTTCTCTTTCAACGAAGTAACAATGAATGCTAAATCAGTTTTCTTATGGCTACGATGCTGACAAAGATTTTTAACCCCATAATCCACTCTCATCTCTCTTTCAACAAAATCGCCTTCTTCATCATCACCAACTTTAGTTACCACTGCCGTTCTTAATCCAAGAACTGAGAATGCGGCTGCTGAATTTGTTGCACCACCACCCGAAAACTTTTCTACCGTATCCAATAAAATTTTATCACCTAACTTAACTGAAGAGAATGACCCATTCATCGTTAAGATTCTATCTACAGTGGCAGATCCAACGGTTATCACATCATATTTACGTAACATAGTTTTCCATTCAATTTTTATTTAATTAATTTGAAATATACTTGGTTCCCTTTTATCATTATCCTTGCATCTGGATGTATCTTCTCATAACACACGTAAGTAAAAGGTAAAAATGGTTCCACGAAATGTTTTATTTCTTTGCTAGACATCCCTCGACCTTTCTTTTCTTTCAATTTTCTTTCTTGCTTATATCTCCATCTTTTATGTAAATCGGAGGATATCGGTTGTAACATGACTAAATAATCCAAATCTCTCCATAAAGATTTGTATTTTGGTATCTCTTTAAGAACTGCTTTATGTGAATTTAAATTTGGGTCCATCCGAGCAAGATCAATTTTATTTTTCTTAGAGATCTCAAGAAATTCATTTGAACTAACCGGGGGTATCCCCACGCACCAACCTTCAAAGAAAACAAAATCCTGTTTTTTATTAACTTTAATTGTTTTTCTAGAAACATCTCCTTGAGCATGATGTAATGATTTGTCAAATACAGGTAAAGTAAATGGTTTTCCTTTTCTAATCAAATCGAGAGTCTTCTTAAGTTCCTTTACTCTATGCGTTCCAGGCATTCCTCGAGAGATTTCATAGTAAGGATTACCTTTAAACTTAGTTCTGATTTTCTGTCTTTCTTGATATGTCTTATAGAAATCATCAATCGAAAAATATTGAACTTCGTATTGTAGATATTGTAAACATTTTGTAAATAATTCGGCCACCGTAGTTTTTCCTGTTCCTTGGCCACCCTGAATACCAATTATTTTAGTTTTGCCTTTTCTATGCCGAGAAAGAATTTCATCAAACAAAGGTGCGAGCGTAGTCTTTATTTCTTTAAGTGAAAAAACTTTTCTTTCCGAAAATCGAGCCAGTAATTGTTCTATTTCTCTCATTTTAGAAAATTATCTCCCCTTAACCGGTGTTAATGGTTTTTTTCCTTTCAATACATTGACTATATTTTTTGCAGCAAGAACCGACATTGCCGATCTCGCTTCAATTGTTGCAGAAGCGATATGAGGAGTTAATACAACATTCTTTAATTTAGCAAGACCTCTAGCCAGTTTTGGTTCATTCTCAAATACATCTAAAGCTGCTCCCCGAATTCCTCCTTTCTGTAATACTTTAACTAATGCTTCCTCGTCAATCACTTGACCTCTGGAAGTATTAACAAGATATGCTGTTTTTTTCATCATCGATAATTGTTTAGCTCCAATTAGATGTTTAGTTGAAGGTAACAATGGAACATGTAAAGTAATAAAATCTGATTGTTTGAGTAAAGAATTTATCGGCAAAAATTTTGCTTTATTTTTTTTCTCAAATCCTTTATCTCTGTTAATATCGTGGTATAAAACATCCATACCCATTCCTTTATGAGCTATCTCCGCAACACCAGAACCAATTCTTCCCAACCCAATTATCCCTAACGTCTTACCTTTAAGTTGAGTCCCAAGAAGTAATAATGGTTCCCAGCCGTGATATTTGCCTTTTCTGGTAAAAGTATCTGATTCAACAATTCGTTTGGAAATAGCTAGCATCAATCCGAATGTATGTTCAATAACAGCATCCGTAAGAACACCAGGAGTATTAGTAACAATAATTCCTTTTTCTTTAGCATATTTGATATCGATATTATTGAATCCCACAGCATAATTTGCAACAACTTTCAAATTAGGATTTGCATCTAAAATTTCTTTATCAATTTTATCAGTAAGTAAACAAAGAAGTCCATCACACCATTTAACTCCATTAATCAGTTCTTTCCTTGAAATTACTCTATCTTTAGGATACACCCGCACTTCAAAATGTCTTTTTAACAGGTTTATTCCAGACTCAAGAATCTTACGACTAACAAAGACCCTCTTTTTTGACATGTTTTTAGTAAGAATTGTTCCTATATAAATGTTATTGAGATAAAGATTGGAAGAATGGGATTAGTAACATTTATAGTCTTATCTTTCTTTCATTAATCATCATGAAAAAAAGACTAGTTTCCTTTTGGAAAGAACATCGTAAAATATCTATTTTCATACTCATCGTAATTACAATTCTGCTATCTCTCTTTAGCACGCAAATTTATTTGTATATTAACTTCTTACTTGGCAATAATGTTGTTGTAAAATTAGATGTTTCACCGCAACTACTTCAAATTACGCGGGGAGAGACAGATTCACTTAAAATTGAAGCCAGCGTTACTACAAACCCTTTTTGTAGTGCCGCCTGTGGCCTGCGGGTAGTTAATCTTGCGAGCGGTGAAATACTCATTCAAGAAAATGCAACACTACGTCCCGGACTTGATCTTAATCGAGAAATCAAAATTACTGCTCCTGAAAACAAGCATGGTACAATACCCCTCAGAGTGGAACTTCAATGCAACGGGATTAAAACATTTTTCTGTCACACTGATGGAAAACCAACTACACGTAATTTACTCGTTATGGAAGAATACCAATTAAGCAGTGAAGAAACGCAATCCAAACAAAATTTAGCTGAAGATCTTGCTACAAGAACGGAATTACTTAATTCTATAAAATACAATATTTCCCTAGAAAGCGCAGCATTAAAAGAAATTAACGACTCACTCGAAACTGAATCGCTACTTATAAAAATCCAAGAAACAAATCAAACTTATAACGTCGTTCTTACTGAATACCAACTTTATCGCAATCTATGGTTAAATGAAGAATACAATCAATTAAACGCTATATTAATCACAACCCCGTTCGAACAACAAACAGATACAATTACAACCTCGCTAATTAAAGTACGAGATGAGATTTTGAGGTATACTGATTCTGTAAAGAAAATGGAAAATTCTGGACTGATATTAGCATCAATTAGCAATACATTTGTCATAAATAAAAATTTACTCACAGAAATTCAACTACTTATTCAAGAATATAACAACGCAACTAAACAGTTCAACAATAGGACATCACTCTTTACCAAGCAATCTCTCACACAAGAGTATGACTTAAAAATAACCACCTTGTATAATAAAACTAGAAACCAGAACGATTTTGACGCTCTCTCTCTAGCGGTAAAGAACAGAATTATTGCTACCATTCTTTGTGAAGAAGTCGGTACCTGCATACCAACCAAACAGATTATAGACCTTGCTACAGAATCGCCTGCAAATCTTAGTTCTGCTTGCGCTACAGTTCAGAAGTTAAAAACATCTGCAACAATGATAACACCAGGACTTCAACAAGACGCCACTCTGCAGAATTACCCTAATACCGCTGAATTTATACAAACGATAGAAACATTATCAAACAATTATCGACAGAAACAGATTAATAATATGATTTCTGAGATTCCATTAAAATCGCCAAATACCACATTATTACAACGACTGTTGCAAGAACATAACCTAGTTAAAACAAAAGAGTTCCAAATATACGATTTAAAACCAGCCATCATGCTAAAAATATTAGAAAACATACCCGAGGCATGTGATCTCACGAAACCGGAAATGATTGTCCTACCACTAACAGTGAAAACAGTTACCACCTTAAACGTTACTTCCCCTACGGAACCAGCGATTTCATTTCCCGAACCACCAGCCCAATGCTGTATTGATAAAATATGCCAACCATGTTGTACAGAAAAAAGTTGTCGCGAAAATGCTTCATTCTATCCAGTAATTTTTATCCATGGCCATGCGTTCAATAAAGACGCCTCGTTTGAATATAGTCTTGATGCGTTTAATGGTATTCAGCAAAAATTAGAACTAGATGGCTACCTTAATGCCGGCGCAGTTTCGCTCTATACAAAAAAAGATCTTCCTTTGGGAGAATTTGGCTTATTCAATGTTCCTTTGTCTATGAAAGCTAGTTATTACGTCGACCTCTTCCAAACACCAGAAAATTATATCACCGTTCAAACTAAAAGTGAAAACATTGATGTTTATGCCTTACGATTAAAAGAGATTTTAGATACTGTCAAGTATCAAACAGGAAGACCTAAAGTGATTATTGTTGCCCATAGTATGGGCGGTTTAGTGACACGCAGATATATGCAAATTTTTGGTTCAGAAAATGTAGCAAAACTTATCACTATTGGCACACCACATCAGGGAATTCAAGGAAGTGTTGCAAGTTACTGCGATATCATCGGTGAGCAGCGGGAATGTAATGATATGAATGCAGATAGTGTATTCATGAATAAATTAACTAATGGCGAATTACCTTCCATTCCCATTGTCACGATTATTGGCGTAGGTTGTGATATGGATGGTGAACAAGGCGACGGTATTGTTACAGAGAGTAGAGCACAACTAACAGGAGCAAAAAAATATGTTATTACTGGAACCTGCAATACATTCACCCCATTACATACAGAAATGTTAGACATTAATTCTTTCCCAGAAGTATATTCTGCAATTAAAACAGAAGTGGCTTCTATTAAATGAGTTAATTCTTATAAAGACGCCCGACAACCCAACTCAATAATAAAATGAATTAGTACGTCCTAAAAATAGAATGATTTAAATAATTATTTTCTTTAATGTCATAAAAAGAGGAGATAGATTGAAAACTTTCGATTTAATCGTTATTGGTTCTGGAGCAGGGCTTAATGTTGCTGTTGGAGCTGCCGAAGCTGGATTAAAAGTAGCTTTAATAGAAGAAGGCCCCATGGGTGGAACTTGTTTAAATCGAGGTTGTATCCCTTCAAAAATTATTATTCATTCTGCCGATGTTGCTGAAACAATTAAAAATTCTAATCTTTATGGTTTGCATTCTTCATTAAAGAAAGTCAACCTGAAAACTGTAACTGAAAGAGCAAATAAAATTGTAGATAGCGATGCTAGATCTATTGAAAAGAATATTTCATCTGGAAGAAATCCCGTTCTTTTCAAAGGTTATGGCAAATTTATTGATAAATATATCATAGAAGTAAATAACGAAAAAATAAAAGGAAAAAAGATTCTTATTGCTACCGGTGCACGAACATTTATCCCGCCGATTGATGGGATTAAAGAAACGCCGTTTATGACAAGTACAGAAGCATTGCGGCAAACAAATCTTCCTAAAAGTATGATTATCATTGGTGGCGGATATATCGGTGCAGAATTAGGTTATTTTTATGCTGCTATGGGATGTAAAATTACCGTTATCCAAAGAGCATCTCTACTTTTGCCACGAGAAGACCATGAAATCGCTAGTTTATTTACCAAAATATGGAAAGATAAATATAATGTAATCACAAATGCTGCCGTTACAAAAGTAGAGAAGAAACGAAAAGGGATTGTAGCAACCGTTAAAATTGGAACTAAAACTAAAAGATATTCTGCAGAAAAACTTTTAGTTGCTACTGGCGTTCAACCGAACTCTGATTCTCTTAATCTAAAAAAAGCAAACGTAAAGGTGAACGAGAGAGGTTTTATCAAAGTTAACAGATTCATGGAAACGAACGTAAAAAATGTTTGGGCTCTCGGAGATGTAGCAGGAATTTTCATGTTTCGCCATAGCGCTAATTTAGAAGCAGATTATGTTTTAAATAACATCCTTAGAAAGAAAAAGGCTATTGATTATTACCCTATGCCTCATGCTGTATTTACTAATCCACAAATTGCGGGAGTTGGATTAACTGAACAAGAAGCGGCTGCACAAAAGAAAAATTATGTTATCGGAAAAGCATTCTATAAAAATACGGGGATGGGAGCTGCTTTAGCTGAGAAAGATGGATTCATGAAGTTAATTGTTGAAAAAAGAACTAAGAAAATTCTGGGCTGTCAAATACTTGGCCCACATGCATCCATTTTATTACATGAAGTGTGCGTAGTAATGAAGGCTAGGAACGGCTTAGATTTGTTAAGAGATACTATCCCTGTTCATCCTGCCTTAAGTGAATTAGTACAAAGAACTGCGTTGAATGTTCCGTTATAAGATTTAAGCGATTCAAATGGTAATTGAAAAAAAAGGATATAAATGGATATTGTACTCTACAGATAAATCAAAATCCCAATCGCAGCAAGCTGCGGGGTATTTTTAATCTTAACTGGATAATTGATTTAATAGTCGTTGCAGAGCAACGGGGTACATGAAAATTAGGAATTTTCAGTACTGAAGGGAAAACTATCCCTTCATGTATTAGACCCAGTTAAGAAATCAAAAATTCTGGGAGAATTTAAGACAAAAAAGGAAGCCGTAAAAAGAGAAAGACAGATTCAATATTTTAAACATGTGAAAAGCTAAAGAAAAACCAATATTAATTTAATCTAAACTAATATTTAAAAACTAACCTTCTTTCCATGGATGAAATGCCTGAAAAACTAATTCCATTAACTAAATCACAAATAGAAAAAATAATTGAAACTTACCCCACGCCAGTTTATATTTATGATGAAAAAGGTATCATAAATAGTGCCAGAAGATTACAAGAAGCATTTTCTGGAATTTCTTCATCCATCTTCAAAAATTATTTTGCGATGAAAGCCAATCCTAACCCCTACCTCTTAGAGTTATTAAAGAGGGAAGGTTTTGGTGTTGATTGTAGTTCTCTAACAGAATTGATGCTTGCCGAGATGGTAGGATTTGTTGATAAAGATATTATGTTCACATCCAACAATACACCCTTAGAAGAATTTAAGAAAGCAATTGAGCTTAATGCCATAATTAATCTTGACGATATAACCTACATAGAATTCTTAGAACGCCATGTAAGAATCCCTGAACTGATTTGTTTCAGATATAATCCCGGTCCATTAAAAACAGGAAACGCTATTATAGGAAACCCAGTTGACGCAAAATACGGGTTAACCAAGGAACAAATCTTTGAAGCATATAAAATTATGAAAAATAAAGGAGTTAAAAGATTTGGTCTTCACACTATGGTTGTTTCCAATGAACTAAATCCAAAATATTTTATAGATACAGCAAAAATAATTTTCGATTTGATTGTCGAAATATCTAAACAGGATCCCATTAAATTTGAATTTGTAAATTTAGGTGGGGGTATTGGCATCCCGTATAGGCCAGATCAAGAAGAAGTAGATCTTAAATTAATTTCTGACGGAATCAGGAAAATTTATGAAGATAAAATAGTCGCAAACGAACTTCAGCCATTAAAACTGTTCATGGAATGTGGAAGACTCATCACCGGCCCGCATGGATATTTAGTCACAACAGTAAGACATGTTACAAGTAAACATAAAGAATACGTTGGCGTTGATGCCAGCATGAACAATTTAATGAGACCAGGGATGTATGGAGCTTATCATCATATTTCCGTCTTAGGAAAAGAACATCTTCCACCGGATAATACTTATGATGTCACCGGATCATTATGTGAAAATAATGATAAATTCGCAATTGATAGAAATCTTCCAAAAATTGAACCGGGAGATATACTTGTTCTTCATGATACCGGAGCACATGGACATTCCATGGGATTTCAGTATAATGGGAAATTACGTTCAGCAGAAGTTTTAGTACGAACAGATGGGACCTTCGAATTAATAAGAAGAGCCGAGACCATTCAAGATTATTTCCAAACCTTAAATTTTCCTAATTCTAGATTTAAAATATAACCCATTTTTATTAAAAATTAAATGTTATCTTTTCATAACTCTTCCGACTGCTTTAATTATCTCTGGAGAACTTAACCCAAACTTAATCAATAATTCATCCGGTTCGCCAGATTCACCAAACCTATCTTTAATTCCGACTCTTTGAATCGGTACCGGACATTTCTCTGAAAGTAATTCTGCTACCGCTCCACCTAAGCCACCAATTATTTGATGTTCTTCCGCTGTAACAACCCGTTTACATTTTCTTGCAGCTGCAACTAATGTTTTTTCATCCAACGGTTTAATTGTGTGACAATTGATAACCATTGCATTAATTCCTTGTTTTTGTAATTCTAAGGCAGCAATTAAACACTCTTGAACTAAAGGACCAGCGGCAATCAAAGCCACATCCTTTCCATCTTTGAGAACTTGAGCTTTTCCAATTTCGAATGGAGTTTTTGAAGTTGTTACTTGGTCTGTTTTTTCTCTTGCAAAACGCATGTACGTGGGACCTTTGTAAGCCGCAATAGCTTTAGTAGCTTTCTTAGTTTGTTCATAATCTACGGGAACAATCACAATCATGTTAGGTAAAGCTCTCATGAGTGTAATATCTTCTAAAGCTTGATGAGTTGCTCCATCTGGACCAACAGAAATTCCTGAATGAGCTCCAATAATCTTTACATTTTGATTATTATAACAAATTGTTGTTCTTATTTGTTCCCAACATCTTCCTGGACAAAACATTGCGTAAGAAGATACAAAGGGTATTTTTCCAACAGCTGCTAAACCAGAACCGACAGTAACTAAATTTTGCTCAGCAACCCCCATTTCTATAAAGCGATTAGGAAATTTTTCTTTGAATTGCTGGACTCTAGTAGACTCAGTTAGATCTGCACATAAAACTACGATGTTCTTATTTTTTTTACCTAATTCAACTAATGCGTCACCATATCCATTTCTGGTAGGAATTCTCTCTCGGAAGAAATTTAGAGCCATCTTCTTATTTAATCCTTTCAATGAAAGTAAACTCATTTTTTCTTCCCCCTCAAAGTATGTAGTGGTTTCAGTTTTAAATGATCAAGATACCACTTTCCCCTTTCTTGAGCTTCGTGAGCATGAATATGTTCTAATGCCAAATCGGCTTGATCTTCAGAAGGAGGAGTTCTTTCCGTTGTGATTTTTCCAGGTGGAGCACCATGCCATCGATAATCGTTCTCCATGAATTCAACACCTTTACCAGGAATTGTATTTGCGATAATCATTAACGGTTTACTTTTATTTTTCCGTGCTTTAGTTAGTACCGAAAGAATTTGTTTAAAATCATTCCCATCAATTACTTCAACGTTCCAATTAAAAGCTTTATATTTCTCATCTAAAGGGTCTAATGGCATAACTTGCTCAGTGTTTCCATCAATTTGAATATAATTTCGGTCGGTAATTGCAACCAAATTATTTAATTTATTTTTAGCAGCAAACAATACTGCTTCCCAATGATTACCTTCATCTTGTTCTCCATCACCACATAAACAGAAAACTGTATTTTTCTTTTTATCAATCTTAAACCCATACGCCATCCCTGACGCCTGACTTAATCCTGATCCAAGAGGACCGGAAGTCGTTTCCAATCCAGGAAGAGCTTCTCGGTGGGGATGTCCTTGTAATCGAGTACCCAATTTTCTTAAAGTAAACAATTCTTTTTTAGGGAAATATCCCGCATTGGCCATGGTTGAATATAATATTGGACAAATATGGCCGTTTGAAAGAACTAGCCTATCTCGGCCATCCCAAGAAGGTTTTTTAGGATTATGTTTAAGAATGTTAAAATAAAGAACGGTAAAAATATCTGCCATCCCCAAAGGACCTGCAGAATGCCCGGATTGAGCTTCTTGTAATGAAGTAATTGTATCTTCTCTGATTATATCGGCCATAATCTGCAAATCTTTAATTTTTGTTAGCCGTTTCATAATACCTCTTTTTAGATAGAATAAAAGGATAAAAGTTAATAAAGGTTATGGCCAATCAAGAACAGATTTCATTAATTTCTTTCAAAGTTGCCGTAAATTTAACCCTTTCAATCGTCGGATGAATAATTAATTTACTTGTTTCTTCCTTAGCTAAAGTAACTACCTGAGTCTCGAGAATCTTTCCTGCACTCTTTTTAAGAATCTTTATTGGTATTCTTAATTTATCATTTGGACAATAATCTGGAAAACTTTCTATTTTCCATTCAATTGCTCCAGCGAAAGTGAATGAACCTTGGCCTTTCTTCAATGTATAGGTTTCTCCATCACTAGTTCCGATTACAACGTTGTCTAAAGAACACTTGTTAACACAATTAGTATCATACAATGACGCAATAGATTTACAAGAACCGTCAATACACAATAAATTTTCACATTCTTCACTAGTGGTACAAGCTTTAATTTGAGTGTCCACTTGCTCAACTACTTCTTCCGGCTGTTCTGATACTGCTTGTTCAACTTCTTCTACTGGTTTTTGTAACCAACTACAACCCACAATAAGAACAACTAGAATTAACGATAATAAAATAGTTAGTCGTTTGATTAATTTCTTCATTAATTCACCTTTTCAACATTTTTTCAATTCTTGGAAAAGTCCAACTGTTTAATACATCTTTCGTTTCCAGCCATCCTCTTCGAGCCATCAATATCGAAGATTTCTTGCTAAATTCTAAATGATTTAAATCATGAGCATCTGAACCAAATGCAAATTTGCATCCGATATCTTTCGCTTGTTTAATTAATTCTCCCGATAAATCCATTCTTGATGGAGAACCATTAACTTCCAGAAACACACCACTTTTCTTTGCCGTTTCAAAAACTGTTTCCAAATTAAATTGTAACGGTTGTCTTTCATTAAGAAGTCTGTCGGTTGGATGTCCCAGAATATTTATCGGATAATTTTCTAAGGCTGAACATATCCGTTTAGTCATCTCTGATGAGGACATTTTTAATGAAGTATGGACAGAAGCTATCACCACATCCAATTCTTTAAGTTTTTTAGCCGGTAGAGGCAAAGTCCCATCTTTTAAAATGTCAATCTCAACTCCCGAAAAAACCTTTAATCCCACTTTTTTACGAACCTTTTCAATCTCTGCAAGATATTTAACTAATCTTCTTTCATCTAAGGGCTTAGTAATTCCCACATTCCCAAAATGATCATTGAATGAGATAAATTTCCATTTAAGACTCTCAGCTTTTTTTGCCATCTCCAAAAGAGAATTTGCACCATCGCTCCAGATAGTATGATTATGAAACATCCCTTTAACGTCTTTTTCTTCAATCAAAGTTGGAATTTTTTTCTTGAGAGCCGCATCAATTTCACCTTGATCTCTTCTTATTTCGGGAGGGATATATTGCAATTTTAACTTTTTGTAAACTTCTTCTTCCGTTTTTCCGGCAACCCATTTCTTTTCTTTTACGGTGAAAAGACCATATTCACTAAGACTATATCCCCGTTTCAAAGCAAGTTTACGCAAGGCAACGTTATGTTCTTTGTTACCAATGAAATAAAGTAAAGCCGAACCAAATTCCCCGGGGTGAACAATTCTTAAATCAACTTGCATTCCATTTGATAAGATAACTGAACCTTTGGTAAGACCTTTAGCTAAGACTTTTTTCACGTCCGGTATCGACGTGAATATGTTCATTACTTTTTCTGGTTGTGATGAAACAACTAAAAAATCTAGATCGCCGATAGTTTCTTTACCTCTTCTAAAAGAACCAGCAACCTCAACTTTTGAAATAAATGGTTGCTTCTGAAGAATAATTTTAATTTCTTCAACAATCGGCATGGCATGAATGTATAAGAATCTTTTAGGTCGATGTTTTACAATCTCAATTCCTTCCAAGAGAGATTGTTCTATTTTTTCTCCAAAGCCTTCCAGTCTTTGAAGAGCTTTATTTCTAATAGCTTTTTCTAAATCTTTAACGGTCTTGATTCCTAGTTTTTTGTAAAGAATTTTAATCCTCTTTGGACCTAAAGAAGGGATCTCATTCAATCCTTCAATATCAACCTTAACTTGTTTCTTTAATTGATCATAATATTGGAGCTTACCCTTTTCCAAAAACTCGGCAATTTTCTCGGCAATATTTTTCCCTACACCCGGAATCTGTTCTAATTTCCCCTTTTTATGAATTTGAGCTATATCTTCACCCAACGATTCTATCGATTGAGCTGCTTTTCTGTAAGCTTGAGGTTTCCACTGGACGTCTTGTAATTCCAAAATATCTGCTATGTTATACAGCAGTTTAGCAACTTCCAAATTTTTCATCTATCGTTAAATAGTAAGAAAATCTCCTATATAAAGATGGCGTTTAATTTGGATATAAAAGTTTATTAAAAACACGCCAAATTCTAACAAAATGAATAAATTAATCCTCCTTGCTCCCGTTGGAGATTTTGAATCATTAGTTGCAGCTATACATAACGGTGCTGATGCTGTTTATCTTGGTCCTAAATTATTCAATGCCAGAAGATTAGCTGGAAACTTCACCATAGACCAACTAAAGAAGGTAATCCAATATGCTCATCTTTACCAAGTTAAGGTTTATCTTACATTGAACACGCTTATTAAAAACAATGAAATCGGTGCATTTCTTAATCAGGTTAGTATCGCTCAACAATTTGGAGCCGATGCAATCATTTTACAAGACCTTACTTTTGCCCCATTAATCAAAAAACATTTTCCAAATTTAGAAATTCATGCTTCAACTCAAGCAACTATTATGAATTCTTCATCCATAAAATATTGGCAGAAGTACGTTGACCAATTTGTCTTAACTAGAGAATTAACCAAAAAAGAAGTGCGAACTATTTTTGATAAAACCAAAGCTAAACTAGAAATATTTGTTCATGGACATCTATGTAGCTCTTATTCGGGACAATGTTTAATCTCTTCGCTAATTGGTAAACGTTCAGGTAATCGGGGGATGTGTGCCAGTTCCTGTCGTAAACAGTATAATGGTGAGAATTATCTTCTATCTGCAAAAGACTTGTGCATGATTGGAAATATCAAAGATATTGTTGATAGTGGTGCTACAACCGTGAAAATTGAAGGACGAATGAAACCTGCAGAATATGTCGCTACAACTACCAAAGCATACCGCGAACAAATTGACAGTTTAATTAGCGGACATAATAAACCAATCACCAACGAAAAGATTAATGAATTAAAAATGGCATTTAATCGTGAATTTACTCCCGGATATTTCAATGATGAAACTAAAATTATCGATCAAACGTATTCAGCAAAAAGGGGGGTATTTTTAGGAACTGTCCGTAATGGACTTCTACATTTAGAAGAAAATTTAGAGTTGCATGATGGCGTAGGAATTATTGAAAAAGGGAAACGTGTTGGAGATTATGTCAAAAAAATAATTGTTAATGGTGCTGAGATTAATACCGCTAAAAAGGGAGAAGATGTTAAACTCTCGATCAATGGTTTCCGCAACGGAGCAAAAATTTATTTAATGACTAAAAATCAAGGTAATGGCCTTTTAATTAATAAAAAAATCCCTCTTAAAATCGTTGTCTCAGTTCGAGAAACAACGCCGGTTATAATTAATGTTGTTGCTCGTGATAAAGAACTGGAGATTGTTCTTTCGACCATAGCAAAAAAACCAGAAAGACATCCATTAACAGAAGAATTGTTATCTAAAGAAATGGAAAAATATGAAAGTGATATTTTTATAATTGACAAATTAACCATCGATACGGATAACTCTTTTGTTGCAAAGAGTGCATTAACAACCTTTCGTAAAGAACTGGATCAAAAGATATTAGATTTTCTTTATCCAATTAATCTAGAAAAAGAAACCATTACCCACCCCTCATTTATACCTCTAAAAGGAACAAATAAAATTATCCACGTCAAAGTGTACTCTGTAAATGATGTACGTGAAGCGGTGAACGCCGGAGCAGATATTATTTATTATGATGCTTTCGCAAAGGATTTAGAAGATGCAATGACAATCGTACACGGAACTAAATCTAAACTATATCTCCACACACCGATGGTTATGACTGATAAACATATTGAACAACTTCAAACAATCATCAACAAAAATAAACCTGATGGTGTCGTTGCTAACAATGTAGGAGTATTGGGGATGGGATTAAAAATTCCGATTATTCTTGGTTATCAAATGAATATTTTTAATGACAATCAACTACAGGTTTATAATTGTCTCGCAGTTATTTCAATTGAATTGAATTTAAAAGAATTGCAAGAATTTCAAAATAAAAAAGATTTAATTTTTTACGCACACGGTTATCCAACCGTGATGACCTTCAAAGAACATTTTGACGCCAGTTCATTGACAGACAAAAAAGGTTACACATTCAGGTTACGTAAAACTAGCACTGGAACAACTGAAATGTTATATTCAAAAGCTATTGGTACTTTACAACATACCCCTAAAGTAATCAGGGTGGGAGTTACACAATTCTTTCTAGATTTAGAAAAGGACGTGTTTAATACAATTTCATTATATAATCGATTAATAGCCGGAGAATCCGTTTCAGTAGCTAGTTTTAAGCGAGATGTAACTATTGGAAATTTAGAGAAAGGAGTTATGTAAAAATATAAATAACCCATCTTAAGAATGATTATATTCTAATCTGAATTTTAAACACCACACATCGATAACAAGCTTTAAAAAGAATCTTTCTCTCTTATTTAAAATGACTATTGACTGGAACAGAATCCAAGACAAATGGCAGAATGTCTGGGAGAAAGAAGAATTAGGTAAAGCCATATTCCATAAAGATAAACCAAAGTTCTATATGATTTTTGCTTATCCCGGTCCGTCAGGATTTCTTCATGTAGGTCATATGAGAGGATATTCTTATACCGATGCAATTTGTAGATATGAACGCTTATTAGGAAAGGAAGTTCTTTTTCCAGTCGGGATGCATGCTTCAGGGCTCCCCGCAGTTGCCTTTTCAGCTAAAGTTGTAAAAAAAGATCCAACGATGATTGATTACTTGAAAAGAAATGGCTGTTCTGAAGAAGATATCACAAAATTAAGTAAACCAGAAGGAGTTGTTAGTTTCTTTAACGATGTTTACGTAAATCAGTACTGGAAAAAATTTGGTTTCCTTTGTGATTGGGATCGTTTTACTTGCACCACTAATCCAGATTATCAAAAGTTTATTCATTGGCAATTTAAAAAATTACAACAAAGAAATCTATTAATCCAAAAACCATACTTTGCCACGTCTTGTATAAAATGTGGACCGGTAGCCGTCGATCCTTCCGAAACAGATATTTCTAAAGGAGGTAATGCAGAAAAGGTAGAATATACTCTTTTAAAATTCAAATTCAATGACGTTTATCTTGTAGCCGCAACATTACGACCAGAAACTATCTACGGTCAAACTAATCTTTGGATTAACCCGGATGGTGAATATGTTAAAGTTCAAGTTGAAAATGAAGATTGGATTATCAGTAAAGATGCTGCCGATAAACTTCAGTACCAAAAAGATGATGTTCTATTAAAAGAGGATATTGATCCGAAGAAACTTCTCGGAGAAAAAGCAGAAGCTCCCGGAATTAACAGAAAAATAATCATTCTTCCTGCTTCATTTGTCGATCCTTCTATTGGAACGGGCATTGTAACGTCAGTTCCGAGTGATGCGCCTAAAGATTACGTTGCTTTAAGACACTTACAAACAAATCCAAAAGAATGTAGCAAATATGGTATTGATTCTGAAATTGTCCAAGCGATAAAACCCATTGCGATAATCCACTCAAAAGGTTTCGGTGAATTTCCTGCAAAAGAAATTGTAGAAAAAATGAATATTAAATCCATGGATGATCCAAAACTAGAAGAAGTCACAAAAGAAATTTACAAGACCGGCCACCATACCGGCGTAATGATGGAAAATGCGGGTAAATATTCTGGAAAGAAAACCGAAGAAGCAAAAGAATTGATGAAAGCTGAATTGATTGAGAATAAACTAGCTGACGTTTTCCATGATTTAAGTGAAGAAGTTCTTTGTAGATGTGGAGAAAAAGTGATTATTACCAGAATCGATGACCAATGGTTTATCCGCTACTCTGATCCAGAATTAACTGAAAGAAGTAAAGAACAAGTTAAAGAGATGAAAATTCATCCGCAAGAATATCATGATAATCTTCCTAGCATTTTAGACTGGTTTGGAGATAGAGCATGTGTCAGATTAGGTAATTGGCTTGGCAGTAAATTTCCGTTTGACGATAGATGGATTGTTGAACCAATTAGCGATTCAACTTTATATCCAGTATATTATATTGTATCAAAATTCATCCATAATAAAACAGTTTCCGTAGAAGATCTTTCGGAAGAATTTTTTGATTATGTCTTCCTTAACGAAGGTAAAGGCAAACCAGAATGGGAACAAATTAGAGAAGAATTCAATTATTTTTATCCGCTAGATATGAATCTTGGCGGTAAAGAACATAAAACCGTTCATTTTCCAGTATTTATCATGAATCATGTTGCAATACTCCCGGAAGAAAAATGGCCGAGAGGAATCTTTGTTAATTGGTGGGTTACCGGAAAAGGTGGAAAAATTTCAAAGAGTAAAGGTGGAGCAGAACCTATTCCGAATGCTATCGAAAGATATGGCGTAGATGCCATGAGGTTATATTATTGTCATATCGGAAATCCACACACAGATATTATCTGGGAAGAACATGTTGTTCTAAATTATAAGAATGCTCTCGAAAGAATTAATTCATTAATTGAAGAAGCCAGAACTAAAGATGGAAAATCAAGATCTATTGATTGCTGGCTACTTACTAGATTACAACATCATTTAACTGAGATTGATAATTCAATGAACACATATAATTTGCGTGAACTATCCTCAAGCGTATATTATTCAATGTATGACGATTTAAGATGGTACCTTAGAAGGGGCGGTAACCACAAAAAAACAATTAACGAATTTGTTAATACTTGGTGCGTATTAATGAATCCAGTAACACCTCACCTTAGCGAAGAACTGAATAATGAAGATCATCTTATTTCTAGTTCTAATTGGCCAGAATTAGAGAAAAATAAACACAGCAGAACAGCTGAAGCCGGTGAAGAGCTTGTAAGAACGGCTTTAGAAGGTATGCGTAATGTGATAAAACTAGCCAATATTGAGAAACCTAAAAAATTCACTCTGTTTGTTGCCCAAGATTGGTTATATAATCTATTTACAATTCTTGGCCACGAAATTAATGTTACCAGAAATCTTGGTGAGATTCTTAGAAAAGTTCTTGAAGATGAAATTTTAAAAGAGAAAGGGAAAGAAGTAAGTAAAATTGTTCAAGGTGTCCTTAAAGATGTAAGTAAACTTCCTTCAATGGTTACATCACAAGAAGATGAACTTAATATTATCAATGATGCCAAAGAATTTTTAGAAAAAGAGTTTGAATGTTCGGTAGAAATAATTCTTGCTGAAAACAGCGATCACCCTAAAGCTAATGCTGCTATGCCTGGGAAAGTAGGAATTTTGGTTGAATAGATTAAAATAAACCAAATGTTCTTTTTCTACGAGGTTTAGTTTTTTTAGCTAATTTTGCTATTTCTTGTTGTAATGGTGTTCCTTCCCTTTTTTGATATTCTGGATGAAGAGATATTTCTAATGCTTCTAAAAATCTGCTGGGGAGAACTTGTTGATATACAAGAAGAGATTTTTCTCTGGTATCCCCTACAATATTTGCTGCATCAGATTCAGAATAAGAATCTCTTAGCCAAAGCATATGATTTAATACTGCATTGTCAATGAAACTTCCATCAGGATTTCTATATCTTCCAGAAAAGAAATTAGTTCCAGTGAGTGCTTCGTGAAGAGAAAGACCAAAAGCCATATCATCAATCTGTGGAACTAACCAGCCATGAGCATGTTCTGGAGAAGCATACTCGGGAGTAAATATGAATTTATCAACTACTGTATATTGTGTTCTGCTAGTTCCAAAATCTATCACATAAGACTTGATATTCCTGCCTTCTCCAGAAATAATAGCATTTCCAGGTTTAATATCGCCATGAGTAAATCCCTTTAAGTGAATATTTTCAATGGCCAGCCCAATTCCAGAAAGAATTTTCATAATTACATGAAATGGCATCTTTGTTCTAATTAGATCTTGAAAATTATTTCCGAGAATATATTCCTGTGAATGAACAGCATAAAGATTACTTACTCCTTCAACTCCAAGGGGTGCTATCGCCATAAAATGATAACCTAACCTTCGGGGAATATGTGGTTGACCAGAAATATCTTTATGAACCTCATCCTCCCGCAAGGAATTCTTAAATGCTTCCGGATTAATTTCTTGAATTACGGTGTCAAGAGAATCAGTATAAATTACTGTATCTGGACCGGATAAAGGTATATTTAAATATGTTCTAGTAGCTCTTTTAACTAAAATTCTACCAACAGGAATTAGTTTTTCGACTATATCACCAACCTTATAAACGCTGCCAAACCCTCCTCTACCTACCAGATTACCCCTATAATCATCCATAGAAGGTTTTACAAAAAGTGGTACTTTTTCAATATCCTGAACTACATCTCTAGCCATATTTACTACGGGGGGGGAGTTATTTATAAACCTTTCTCCCTCCACAAGATTTATAATCAAATTTGATCTTTTTATTATTAATGATTAAAAAGAATTTTATAATTGTTATAGGAATAGCTATTCTATTTGCGCTCTTCGTAGGGTATGGAATAGAAGTCTTCGACCCGGCTCCAAAGAATGAAGAATTCTGCCGACAAGACCTTTATGAAATTCAAGAACAAGCAGATTGTGAAGAAGCAGGTGGTCTTTGGCAAGGTTACGAAGAAGTAGCGCCGGTAACAAGACCAAAAGGTTTCTGTAACGCCCCATACAAATGTTATGATGAGTTCTCACAAGCACAAGCTAAGCATGATAAAATCGTTTTCATTGTAGCTATCATAATTGGGATTCTTGGAGTAATAACTGGAGTTATCCTTAAGAAAGATGTAGTTAGTACAGGAATTACTGCAGGATCAGTGTTATTAATCTTATATGGAACTATTAGATACTGGCAATATGCAAATAATACCCTTAAATTCATTCTTCTTGGGATTGCCTTGGCTGTATTAATCTGGCTAGCATATAAGAAATTGACGGATTAGATTTTATTAATGTGTTATTTTTATGATAATTTCAAATAAAGATAAATTAATTGAAATCATGCACCAAGATTGGTTAATTGATAGTTTGAGAGATGTCAGAAGTTTAAATTTACCAGACTGGTATATTGCTGCTGGTGCTATAAGAAATACTATTTGGAATTACTTCCATGATTATCCAACTAAATCTAATCAGAATGATATTGATGTAGTGTATTTTGATCCAAAAAATATGAACGAAGACAAAGAAAAGATATATGAAGAAAAATTAAAACAGATGAACTCTGATTTAGATTGGGAAGTCGTTAATCAAGCTAGAGCTCACTTATTTAAACAGAGTCCAAACTTTACTCGTACACCTGCAAGATCATCTTGTGAAGCAATTGCTTATTGGAGTGAAACGCTAACTTGTATTGGTGTTAGATTGGAAGATAATGATTCATTAACTATTTGTTCGCCCCATGGATTAGCTGATTTAATGGATTTAGTTGTTCGTCCAGTACCAGAACCATATCGCGATTTATTTCTTTACAGAAAAAGGATAGCTGAAAAAGATTGGAATAAAACCTGGCCACATTTGAAAATACTCTTCATATAAAATTAATTACTAAAATAAAAATCCCAATCGCAGCAAGCTACGGGGTATTTTTAATCTTAACTGGATAATTAATTTAATAGTCGTTGCAGAGCAACGGGGTACATGAAAATTAGGAATTTTCAGTACTGAAGGGAAAACTATCCCTTCATCTATTAGACCCAGTTAAGAAATAAATTAAATTAACAATCCTCAGTATCTAAACTAACATCACCGGTTCTTCTGTCAACTAGAAATAACTTCTCAGAATCCTGAGTACAAACAAATTCACCATACTCATTAAGGAATGTATGCCTTAGAACAACATAAGACCATTTGTCTTTTTTAGTACAACTTTGATAAGATAAATCTGAAGCAAGAACAGTAGTATAACTACCTAAACGACCAAAATTACTACCAATTCTTTTAAGACAAGTTGAATCAGTATCAAAATTGATAGATTTAGCTGCGCCTTCCTTTATTTTTTCTAAATCATCCACCTCGGATGAAGCTAATGGATTACTAGTGTAAAGATTAACAACATTTTTAGAATAATCAGTACTTTGTCGAATAACTTCAGTAGCTTCAACTCTTCCAGATTCTTCCCTTAATTTAAGTAATAACGGCTGATTAAACTCTATTAATGTTTGAATTTTTCCAATCTGTGCAGCTAATGGTTCATCAGAAATACCATAATACTTAACTGAAATTGAAGCTCCAGTAAGAGATGAAATCTTAAAGCCAGCTGAACTGATTATTACCAAAAGAGTTATTATGCCAATTAAAACTAGAGCCTGTCTTTTATCTAACCAAACTTTAGAACTTAATCTTTTTTTTATTCTAGATTTTCTGGCCATGCTTTATTAGTAATATTTTAAAGTTATTAAATGTTTCTTAAATCCCATCAAAAAATTAATAAGCCAAGTAACAGAATCAGAATTAATAAATGAAATTAAAACAATTACGTAGCAAAGATGTTAACAAAGAACTAGAACCATTCAACATTTCTTTAAATAAGAAAGATTCAGTTCAATTAAGAGAAGACGGAATAATTCTGGTCAATAACAAACCGCAATTTTTCTATTATGAACAAAAGATAGTCCCAACTCTTCATCTTCTTCAGGAAAGAATTGTTCTTCCAACAATTACCGTAGATATGGGAGCAATCAAATTTGTGATTAATGGAGCTGACATAATGCGGCCGGGAATTACTGAGATTTCCGAAGGAATTAAGAAAGATGACTTCATTGTAATAATTGATCAAAACAACCACAAACCTCTCGCGGTTGGAATTGCTTTACTTGAAACTGATGAGATAAAATCGGCTAAATCCGGAAAAGTGATTAAAAATATCCATTATATCGGAGATTGGATTTGGAAAACATGATTATAAACAAATCTAACAATGAACTTATTTCTGAAAAAGAAATAGTATGTAAAACTCCTTTATCCTGGACTTTAGGATTAATGTTTCAACCAAAAAGAAACGCCCTATTTTCTTTTCCAACAAAAAGAAGAATCTTTCTCCATAACTGGTTCGTATTCTATCCTTTAGATTTGATAATTCTTGATGAAAATAAACAAGTTATAGAATATAAAGAAAACTTCAAACCCTTTTCTCTTTGGAATTCTAGAACGGAAGGGAAATATCTGATAGAATTAGGGAAAGATAGGATTAAAAATAAAATCAAAATAGGACACTGTCTAGAATTTAAGAAAAATAATTAATAAAAAATAAAATTAAAAAAAATCTAAGCTCATGAAAATAAGAAGTATTCTTATTTTATGCTCCCAATTCTCCTTGACTTAGACCTTTCCTTTGAATAATCAAATTTTTCACTTTCTCCTGTAATTCTCCTGGAAGTCTCTCGAAAGCCTGATCAATTAATGAGCTGTTTCCTCTTCCTCCAGTTGCTGAACGTAAAGAGTTACTCCATCCGAAAAGTTCTCCTACCGGAAGTTTTGCTACAACAACAGTTATGTCTCCTTCTTGATTCATTTCCTGTAATTGACCTCGCCTAGAAGATACCAATTTTGAAATTTCTCCAACATATTCACTTGGTGCTTCGATACGCATAACTTGCATTGGCTCAAACAAAATTGGGCCAGCTTGCATCATTGCTCCACGAATACCTTCCCTTACTGCTGGGTACATTTGAGCTGGACCACGATGAATCGCATCCTCGTGAAGAGTACAATCCATTAAGCTAACCATTACATTAACACACGGTTCTTTTGCTAAAGGACCTGCTTTCATCACAGTTTCAAATGTATCCAAAACTAATTCTATAATTTCATTAATTTGGACGATACCTCTAGTTTGATCAAGGAAAATATTTCCATTGCATTCTGCTTTAACATTACCGGCTGCTTTGGTATCCCAACCGCAAACATCACGGAAGAAACTGATAACTCGATCATCTTTCTTCTTGTACCTACCATTTGGAAGTTTACCCTCCTTGATACCTGCCGCAATTTCTACAGGTAACGGTTCAACAACAAAGAATAATTTGTTATGTCTATTTGGAGACTTTCCTTCTATCTCGGGACTAGTTTTTGTTACAGTTTCTCTATAAACCACAATTGGTGGAGAAGTTTTTACTTCTACTCCTTTTTCTCTGATTATCCTATTCTCGATAACTTCCAGATGCAATTCTCCCATACCGTGAAGTAAATGTTCGCCAGTCTCTTCGTTAATCTCAACTACAATTGTTGGATCTTCTTTCTGTACTTGACGAAGAACTTCAATAAGTTTTGGTAAATCTCCCGGTCTTTTTGCTTCGATAGCTTTAGTAACCACTGGATCAAAAAGATGTTTGATTTTTTCAAATGGTTCTGCTCTGCCACCAGTAGTAACAGTTTCTCCTGGAACTCCAGCTTTCAAACCACCTACCCCGATAATATTTCCTGCAGGAACATTGTCAACAATTTCTCTTTTTGCGCCATTGTAAACGTATACTTGCTGAACTCTTCCAGGAGAATTAGCTAAGTTTAAGAAAACTTCATCTCCTCTCCTCATAGTTCCACCAAACAATCTGCCTGCTGCAATTTCTCCTGCTTGTGGATCAACAACTACTTTAGTAATAACAAAAAATGTTCTTCCGTTCGGATCACATCTCATTAATGCTTTACCGTCAACACTTTCCAAATCTCCGTGCCATAAGCGAGGAATCCTATATTCCTGAGCTTTTATTGGATCTGGATGATGAAGGATAACCATATTTAGGACAACTTCATGCAGTGGAGCTTTCTTCGCAAGCGCTTTTGTTTTTGCTTTAATTTCGTCATCGCTACCTTGATATGCTTCAATTACTTCAGCAAAAGTTATGCCCTTTTTTTGCATGTATGGAAGACTAATAGCCCAGTTATGGAATGCGCTTCCAAATGCTACTGTTCCTTTCTCAACGCTTACCTGCCATAATTCTTTATATTCATCAGGAGCAACATTTCTAATAATTCTGTTAACTTCGGCAATCTGTTTAACAAATCTTTCCTGCATTTGTTGAGGAGTTAATTTTAATTCTTTAATCAGTCGATCAGTTTTATTGATAAATAAAACTGGTCTAACTCTTTCTTTTAAAGCTTGACGAAGAACTGTTTCAGTTTGAGGCATTGGCCCTTCAGATGCGCAAATTAAGGTGATTGCTCCGTCTACAGCTCTCATTGCCCTAGTTACGTCACCACCAAAGTCTACGTGACCAGGAGTGTCAATTAAATTAATAAGATATTCTTCGCCTTCATTAGTATGTACCATAGATACTGCAGCAGAATCAATAGTGATACCTCTTTCCTGTTCATCTTCATGAAAATCTAATTGTCTTGCTTTACCAGCTAATTCCTCGGACATCATACCTGCTCCTTGCAAAAGATTATCAGAGAATGTTGTCTTTCCGTGATCAATATGAGCACAAACACCGATGTTTCTAATTTTTGTAGGGTGTTTCATTAACCGGGTTATTTTATCAACCATTTTTTCTGCCATGAATATCAAACCTCGCTAAAATACATGTGCCTCATGCACAGTCTTATATGAATGTAATTCTTCTTCTTTAAACCACAAACTAACTTCTACTTTCGATTCTTCAACACTACCGGAAGCATGAATCAAATTTTCAATAGCTTTGTCTGCTTGATCAGCATGATCAAAACTAACATGTGAAAAATCTCCTCGAATTGTCCCGGGTTGAGCTGATTTTGGTTCAGTTCCACCAACCATTTTACGAATATTTTCTACAGCATTGACACCTTCAATACAAAAAACCATTACTGGACCAGAAGTCATAAATTTTAACATGCTGTTAAGAACTTTTTCTCCTCTTCTCTCACCAAGATCAGAATAATGTTTCCGACCAAATTCTTCGGAAACCCACACCATTTTAGATCCAACCAATTTAAAACCAGCATCCTCAAAACGGGATAAAATTCTCCCGATTAATCCTCGTTTAACTGCATCAGGTTTTAGTAATACCAAACTCCGTTCAATCACTTGGTACCACCTTTACTTTTACCTTTCTTTTTCTCGTCCTGAGCAAATTTTGTCCATTGAGTTCTCACTGGTTTTCGTTTAAGTTTCAATAAATTTTTCATACATTTTGAATTCTTAAACCAAAGAATCTTACCGTCTTTTAAAACATACATTACCCCAGTACCGGGAGTAATTTGTTCGCCTGAAAAACTACACTTTGCCATTGTATCTCACCTTTATCGGCGTCCCCCACGTCGGCCACCGCCTAAGCGATGTGCTTCAATTTCTGTTTCTAAGAGCATGAGTAAATCGCCAATTTGTACCGGACCTTTTACATTCCGGCGAATTGCTTTATTCTTGTCACGTCCATCTAGAACTTGACACATAACTTGAGTTAGTTCGCCACGGCTTCCCGCACGACCAATGATTTCCTTTACCCGAGCTGGAATTCCAGGAGTGAAACTAATTGCACCTTCTCCACCGCTAGTTTTTGCTTCTCCTTTTCCTTCCTTTTGCTCAATTTTTTTAGCCATAGTAAATCACCTAATCACGTGCTAGTGCTTCAATTGCCGCTTTTGCATCTCCTTCTTTCACAATTGCAACTGCTGCAGTTGCTACTGGAAGACCTGCAGCTGCTCCAAGATCTTCTTTCTTTGATATTTCTATGCAAGGAATACCTTTTTCTTTTGCAAGAAGAGGTAAATGCATCACAATCTCTTTAGGAGTAACATCTCTCGCATAAACTACCAGTTTTGCTTGCCCTTTTTCAAGAGCTTTAGTTGCTTCATTTGCACCTTTTCGGATTTTTCCAGATGTACGTGCAACTTCCACAGCTTCCAACACTTTTGCTTCATCAGCCATTTTCATAATCCTCCGTTATAGTGAAAGCAGTAAATTCCCGTGGGAATTTATTACTGAACTATATCAGAAAACACAATAGATTATTTTATGTTTTCTTTATTATATCTACATTTTGTAGTCGGTAAGAAGAATAATTCTTACCTCATTGTCTTAAGACAATTCATTGGTTTACCCTGTAACAGGTCACAGAAAACTAGGTTTTCCGCTTTAGACTTCTGGAATGGTGGTCCTTTTATAAAGGTTTCCAAAGAACTTTTCGTGTTTTGGTTGAGAAATTTTAGTATAAATTTATGCATAAATATTATAACAATCTATTAACTACCTGAACCTTATACTTGTCCGACATGGATGTTAGACTATAAATAATAATAATAATAATAATAATAATAATAATAATAATAAAGAGTAAGAATCTAATTACAGATATTTAATTGAAAATACCGCGGAGGCATAACAAAAATGAATTTAAGAAATAAATTAATCGGATTAACAATTGGATTAGCCGGAATAGTATCTACAGCTTGTGAAAGAAATACTGAGACCAAATGTTATGATATAAATGATTATGGTAAAAATTGCCAGGTCTGTTTTGATGTTAATAATGGTGAAGATGCACTCGTGAAAGTTAACGGAATATATCAGCCGATTGCTAAATACGCTACTGCTTTTTACGAACAAAGAGATGAATGTAGAAAGAAATCAAACTAACCCTTTTACATTACAATAATCAATATAAACTTCAATTTTACTAGAATTTTCTATGAAATATGCTCACTTAGCGGATCTTCATCTCGGTTCTTGGCGAGATCAGAAGATGCGCGATCTTTCAACACAATCTTTCCTTAAAGCCATTGATACTTGTGTAAGCGAGAATGTGGATTTCATCTTATTTGCGGGTGATCTCTTTAATACTTCCCTTCCAGCCTTGGATACTCTTAAAATAGTTACAAAAAAACTTAAAGAGTTAAGTGAACAAAATATTCCGGTCTACATAATTGCTGGGTCGCATGACTTCTCACCTAGCGGAAAAACTATGATTGATGTTCTTGAAAATGCAGGATTATTAGTCAATGTTTGTAAAGGTTCGATAAACCCAGAGACACAAGAATTACATTTGAATTTTATTATCGATCCTAAAACCCAAACAAAAATTACCGGAATTCTCGGAAGAAAAGGTCAACTGGACCAAGGATATTACCAATCGCTTCATCGATTAAATCTTGAACAGGAAAATGGATATAAAATTTTCATGTTCCATACAACCATAGCTGAACTTCTTCCAAATGATATGGCTATGATAGATTCTCAACCGGTAACATTTCTACCACAAACCTTTAATTATTATGCGGGTGGACATATTCACCACCCCAACTTAATTTCTCTTCCAGGATATCAAGCAGTTACTTATCCCGGAGCTCTATTTCCAAATAATTTCCAGGAATTTGAGAAATATAGTAAAGGAGGATTTTATATTATCGATTATGACCCAAACACAAACAAGCAGGAAGAAAAATGGATTCCTCTTGAGATGATTAAACATGAAGGATTGAATTTATCTTGCAACAACAAATCTCCGGAAGTAATCACGTATGAAATATTAAACCATTTCTCAAACAAAGATTTACATGAAACAATAATAACCTTACGCCTTAAAGGAACTCTTAGTTCTGGAAGAGTTTCTGACATTAATTTTAAACATATTGTTGAACAACTTTATTCTCAAGGCGCATATTTTGTAATGAAAAATACAGCTAAACTTCAATCTGAAGAATTTGAAGAGATTCAACTTTCAACAATGGATCCAGAAGTTATTGAAGATACCATTATCAAAGAGCATCTTCAACAGATAAAAATATTTGATTATGATACTGAATTAAATCTTACAAAAAATTTGATAAGTTCTCTTAACACGACCAAAAAAGAAGGCGAGACAATCACTGACTTTCAGAAAAGGATAGAAAGCGAAATTGCCAAGAATTTAGGTATTTAGGTTAAATATAAATTTCTAGAAAAATCATGAAAAATCTGCAGCAGATTTTTGTGATACCAAAAATTTCAACCTAAAGGTCAGAATATTGTACCTCACTAAAAATTCCTATCGAAATTTTTTAGTACAAGAAGAATAAGATATTCTAAAAAAGATAAGAAAAAAAGTCATGAGAAATTCGCCGAAAGCGTCTCACCCCGCTATATCCGCAGAAGCAATAGCTTCTGGGACCCCAAAAATGCTTCGGCATTTTTCAGGGAATGGACTGGACTTGAACAGAGACGCTTTCTTTGATAGGCGAATTTCTGTGACAGCAAAAAGCCAGAAGATAATGCAAAGCCATTCATCCCAGCACTAAAGCCCTGAGAAATCACGTTGATTTCTGGGGCACAAGAAAAGTAGTTGCTTTTCTTTGTGTACTGGGCTTTCTGGCTTTTTTACTGTAAAAAAAATAATAAAAAGAAGATAAACTTCTTATCGTCTACTCCACGACCACCAGAGAACTCCTCCAAGGGCAAGTAAGACTAACACAACTACAATTGCTGTTGTTGGACTATTCTGTAAGTCTTCAGCCACCATTGCGTCACCACTATCTGCTGCAGGTTGTTCTGAAGGAGCTGCTTGTTGTCCTTCTGTTGCAGTTGTAGTAGGAGCTACTACAGCTGATTCTTTTTGCCCGATTACAAAGTAACTGAATCCCGGTGTTTGCGCAGTAAAATGAGTGTATGTTCCGTCATCTTCTCCTGCCGTTGTTTCAAGTTGAGTCCATACTCCATCTACATTTCTGAAAAGAGCAACACCACTTTTGGTAAGTCCATTTTCTTTAAGCCAAGAGTTTTCTACTTTGAAAGCTACAGTTACTGATCCGTCAAGAACTTTCTTGACATTATTCTCAGTTATTTGTAATTTTCTGTAAACTTCTCCACTAAATGTACTTACAGTACTTGGGAATTCTTCAACTTTCAATACTTTAACCCATGCACCAAATGTTTTATCAGCAACAGCGAAACTTACTTGAGTTACACCGATAGCTCCATTTGTTACATCAACCGTAGCTGTTTCACCTTGAGCGATTGAACTCCAAGTTTTCTGAGATGATTGACCTTGTGTACCAGATGATTGGCCACCACCAGATCCACCACTTCCACCACCATTACTTGAACTGGTTGTAAAACTTACCGATGTTGAAGTAGTCATGGCATTTCCAGCAGTATCTTGACATAATACATAATAAGTGTATGCTGTGCTTGCTGATAAACTTCCAAAGCTTTTAGAATGACTCGCTGTACCTGCTCCATCTATGTCCGCCATCGCACCATAAGCATCAGTTGAAGATGCACTGTATTTACAAGTAGCAGCTTCATTAGTAGTAACTGATATCGATCCAGTACTTGAAGATGATGCTGATCCGGAAGATGCTGAGATCGTAGGAGCACTATCATCGGTAGTTATGGTAACCGTTTCAGAATCATTCATATTTCCGGCTGTATCATTTGCGTAAATGGTTATTATTTGGGTACCATCAGTAAGAGTAGATATCGCTATAGAAGCATTCCATAAAGTCCCGTTAGTTGCACTTGATGTTACATTAAAAGCTGTACCCGAACTATTTGAAACTTGGAAAATTACAGTTTCAATCGCAGTAACCCTGGAATCGTTATTTAAACTCACATTAATCAAAATGCTTCCAGAAGTTGTCGTCGAGCTAGCAGTTGGAGAAACGATTGATACAACTGTAGGAGCGGTATTATCAATCACAATCAAATCTGAAGGGGTTTTAAAAACTGTAAAGTTATTCAAGATTGCACCATCACTTGCGTTAGTAGCATTTATTGTAAGATTATAAACGCCATCAATTAATCCTAATGCAACTGTGTTAATAGTTTTGTTAAAAGTTAAGTTAACAGCCAAATCATCATCAACCAAAACTGTGGAATTTAATACGGTAGGATTAGTTGCATCAGAAATATTCAAGAAATTAACCGTTACATTAGTTATATTTCCATCTCCACCGGCAATGTGGGCAGCAGTCACATTAATAAACAAGTTTCCACTAATGTTCTGATTAGCAATTGGGGCTGTAACATTAACGTTACTTACAGAAGTGTCAGTTCCCAATGCATAAACAATAATCGCAAATAATGCAATAATTGCTACAAAAATGATTGTTAATAAATTTTTTCTCATGTTATACCGCCTCTTTTATTTCTTTTAATTAAAAATGAACTTTGTTCTAGAACATAAACACCGTTTATATTATTTGTGTTCCACTCAGGAGTAGTCCTCGTACCAAAACAATTTATTTAACAACAATTTTATATAGGTAAAGATAGAAACTTTCTTTATGCAACTGAATAATAAAAGACGGTTCTCTATTCACAATTACCCTTTAGAGGACAAAGTAATCTTCTTAAGAACAGATTACAATCTTGAAATCGCAGAAAAATCTAAACAAAAAGAAGAAATCAATCTAAAAATAAAAGAATCTTTGCCAACGATTAATTTTTTGCTTGATAAAAATTGCAAAATCATTATTGCAACTCATCTTGGAAGACCAAATGGAAAAATTGTTCCTGAACTTTCCGTTCAACCATTGATCAAAGAACTCAAACAACAAATTAACAGAGAAGATGTCAAGACTATCCAAAAAATAGATTTAAATGAACCAGTTATTGAAAAAATTCATAATGCAAAGAAAACAAAAATATTCTTTTTAGAAAATCTTCGATTTGATTCTGGAGAAGAAAAAAATAGCCCCATTTTCGCCAAGAAATTATCTTCCTTAGCTGATATTTACGTTAATGATGCTTTTGGAGCAAGCCACAGAAAACATGCTTCAATTGATGCCATTACTCAATTTCTCCCATCCATGCCTGGATTTTTAATTGAGAAAGAAATTAACCAATTAAATAAAGCATTAAAACCAAAACATCCTTTAGCCTGGATTTTAGGTGGAGCAAAATTAGATAAAATTGAGTTAATTAATCAAGCTTTACAAAAAGCAGATTATGTTCTTGTCGGAGGAGCTTTAGCTTTTCCATTCCTTAAAGCAAAAGGTATTCCAATCGGGATGTCTAAAGTAGACCAAAATTCTATAAATTTGGCTAAAGAAATATTAAATCATAAAAATTCGGCTAAAATTATTCTTCCCGTTGATTTCATAGCTTCTGAAGAATTCTCAGTTAAAGCAAAAGGTTTTGTGGTTCCATTTAACCACATCTTACCAAAACAAATCTGTTTAGATCTCGGACCACAAACGATTAATTTATTTAAACAATATTTAAGAAAAACCCACACCATCGTTTGGAATGGACCGCTTGGTTATTTTGAATGGACCCAATTTGCAACTGCAACGAGAGAAATTGCCAGATATATCTCAAATCTTACCGCAACAACAATTTGTGGTGGCGGAGAAACAAGTAAAGCTTTACAAAAATATCATCTTGCAGATAAAATGACTCACGTTTCAACTGGCGGTGGAGCTTCCATTGCTTTCCTCAGTGGTAAAAATTTACCAGGATTAGATGCATTTTATTCTAATTATAAAAAATTTGGCAAAATTAAAAAAAGATTGAAACATTTCTATTAAGTCCTATTCGAACCATATCCTGAAACAATTCCCTCTCCTGATTTCTTCTTAGAGATTCTTCCCCGATTGCCTCTTCAATTGTTGCTATTTGTTCGCTTACCGTTTCAGTTTGACTTCTAAAATGCTGTAAACGATATTCAGCTTCTTCAATTCTCAAAACTAAATCCTTATCCAATAATGGAGATCTTGGCTTTTTCTTAAGAGAAAATCTTTCCCTATGTAATTTTTCTAACACCCCATTACAAGCATTTTCAATCAACGGGATTATAACTGATAAGTGTTGCAATGGCATTTCCATCTTACCACTCGATAAGATTGCTTTCAAATGGTCTAATACATGAAGAATAGATAAATTATCATCATCAATAAAAGCTTGCAAAGGGTCATTAATATAACTTCCAATTAATTCTTTGTCTTCAGTTAATCCTCGGTATTTTTCCAAAACCGGTTTTATTGTTGAAAAGAAATCTAAAATTTCTTGAGAATTTTTTCTTCGATGTTCTTCTTGTTTTTTTCGTTCTCTCTGTTCATATTCAATTTCCCCATATTGTGGATCTTTCTTTAAATCTTCTAAACTTGCTTCTTTCTCGCTTAATTTATTTTGAGTTAACTTCAACCGTTCAATCTTCTCTTCCAATACTTTCTGTAATTGATCTATTCTGGATGAATGATTCTGTAATCTTTCACTACTTAAAGCAATAGATTCTAATTTTTGAACTCCACTTTGGATTAAAATGCGATGAAATTCTTCAACCATTTGCTGAACCTCAGTTAGTAATAATTGTAACGGGTTACCCCCATTCAGTCCACCAGAGCTATTTGAATTCTCATCTTTCCCATCTTCCCTATCTAACAAAAAGTGATAATTCTGCGCAAAAGAACTTTTAGATATTCGTTCTAGAACAATTGGAAGATTTTTTCTGAATTTTTGATTAAGAGATATTATTTGCCAGATATCTAATTCATTAGAGATATCTATTTCTCTAACAAGACTTCTTGATTGTACTAATAATAGATGGATATCATCTTTACCAAATAAACCATCACAATTTTGAAGAGTAACAAGCCACCGATCAACCTTGTCTTCCACAACCCACCTGAAATCTTTTAATTTATTGAAATGACTTGATGAAATAGACTCAAGGGATGCTTTATTGATCAGATCTAAATGAATATTTTCAAGCCAAGTATGGACCTCATTTAAATTAAGATTTATTGGAGGTGTGTTCGCAGCATTAACCTTCTTATTAAATAAGTCCAAAAAACGCTGTAAAATTGTCTTCATCTCTACCCCACCTTAATTAAACCGGCAAGTATCAGTATTTAATTATTTCTATAAGAAAATAGATAGATTTAGAGAGATTACCTTCCAGCAACAATCTCAATTACATCACAATGCTTCAGTAAATGGTCTCTACCAACTGTTCGTTTAGTTCGCACATCTTTGGCACAAATGAAATTATTCCCCAGATCAGTATGTAATTTGTAAGCAAAATCTAGCGCAGTTGAATCTGGAGGTAACAGAAAACAATCCGGTAATCTATTTCCATCTTTATCTTCTAACTTAGATATGCCTCCCGGAAAAATAGCCATATAACCTAATACGTTAAATACGGCAGCATCCAAAACTTTCTGTACTCCCGTAGAACCATAAACGTCAAGAATATTAGTTTGAATAAAACCTAATGCCACTTTCTGTTTTTCAGTAAGCTTATCGTTAGGAGTTATTTCAAAACGATTATCGCCAGGAACATAAGATATTAACTCGGCTCGCGTTGCTTCTTTTAAAGCAAGTTCGGCATCGCCACAACAGGCAATAAAAGTATAAGTAGAAAAATCACGAATTAGCCGTTCAAAATTTTCTTTTGCTCCAGGTAAATCAATCTTGTTACATGCAAATATCATCGGCTTGGTTTTATGGCGCAAAAATCTTGCCAATAATAATAATTGTTCGTCTGTCCAAGAAAGTGGTTTCTGTGCCTCAAGCTTTAGTATGTCGATTGCTTCTTCAATCATTGGTTCAGTAACTTTAAGGCCAGATAATTGTTTAGCCAACGCAATGTGAATAGCAGATTTATCCTGCGTAACCATCCGTGCAAACTTTTCCCATCCTTTTCTTAGAATCCCCAAATACCACATATCTAATTCCACTTCTAAAAATCTAACATCATCTGCTGGATCATGCCCACCTATGGTAATTGGTTCGCCCCGTTCATTAGTTGATCCAGCCACATCAATAACATGAATTAAAACATCTGCTTGCCGTAAATCATCCAGAAATTGATTCCCCATCCCTTTTCCTTCATGTGCCCCGGCAACTAAACCAGCTACATCTAACAGTTGAATAGGTACAAATCGAAAATGATTTACGCAAAAACCCGTACGAGGATTACATTGCGTATTAAAATCTTTGTCAGCACAAGCAAGACGTACATAACCTACCCCTTCATTAGGTTTAATTGTCGCGAAAGGATAATTAGCAATTTCAGCTTCCGCTAAAGTTGCGGCTTTAAAGAAGGTACTTTTTCCTACGTTTGGTTTTCCAACAATTCCAACTAACATAAGACGCTGGAGTTGGGGTTACTTTTTAATCTTTACTATTATATACTAAAATGCGTTAGATTTCGAATATATTAACGCATTTTATATATATAAAGTGCCAAAAATAAGTTCGAAAGCTTTGGCACTTTAGTATATACTGAACGAAAAGTATTTTTGTGAACTTTTCGTTGGTATATACAAA
>JAUYKZ010000012.1 GCA_030704845.1 archaeon
ATTTCCACGCATATTTGTATGAGCAATGAGACTATCGTTAGCTGCATCGATAGTAGAAGAACTACCCATATAAATCCCATACTTATTATTAGAAAAATTACTTTCTAAAACTTGGGTGCCATAAGATTGAATTAAATATAACCCATGTCCCGCAGAAGAGGCAGCAGTTGTATGAGAATTTACAGTAACATTCTGAATAATCGTGTTATTACAATCATAAATGTTTGCGGAACCATAATTACTGGTGTTCTCTTGAGAGATAGTTATATTCTCAATATTTGTGGGGACATTATTATAACAATGAATATAAGGGTCACCATTGATACTATTGTTAACAAAATATTGGGCCATTGCACCTGTGCCCGTGAAATAAATTGGGGAGTTTGCAGAATGATTTATTTCATTGCCAATAAACCAATTCCCATATGTGGCAGTGGCTGAAGCAAGGTAAATGGGATATGTATTATTTTCAAAAGTATTGTAAGTAAAATTGTTATCTATCACATACCCGCCAGTAAGATATAACCCTGTATCCCCATTGGTGACGTTGTTATATTCAATAATGTTATCATGAACCGTATTTGAAGGTGAAGACCCATATAAATAAAGACCATAATAGTTATCAAGAAGAGTATTAGTAGTAATATTATTATAAGCAGGCGTACTACTTCCGGGATAAAAACTAATCCCCACATCATTAACCCCAGAATGATTATAAAATGTATTGTTATAAATTACTGAAAGATTACTAACTAATAACTGTAATCCAGCGTAAACATTAGAGTGAATATAAGAATCTTTTAGAGTGTTATTATCTGCATTACCATCAAACTTAACTCCAAGATTAAATTCAGAGATATTACAATTTGTAATCGTGATATTCTTATACCCAACCACACTCACTCCGATAGTCGAACCACTGTTAGTACCTTCTATTTGATTTCCTAGACAATCTAAAGTTACATCATCCACATCAGGAATCATGCAACTTACCGCTGAATTAAGAATGTCGGCGGTTAAACAGTAAGTTTGGCCAGTTGTCCATCCCGTTGTTTGACAAGTAGTTATTTGGTTATCACAATAAGCAGGTACGCTTGATATTGTAGCATTGATGGAGAATTGAGAAAACTCAGCCATCGAACAACCATCACTGCAGTTATATCTGATATAATAATATGGGCCAAACGTTCCATCAAAAATTGTAGCTGTACTCCAATCGCCCGGGATCGTCCAATTGATAATATTAATCCCTTCATCCGCCCAATAATTTCCCGCAGCTATAGTTAATTTTGTCCAACCAGACCCATCATAATATTCCCAAGAATCTGTCGGGGGCGACAATAGATCAGTAGTAGTCACATTAGCAAAAAGTTGATTAAAAGTAGTATCCGATCCAAAAAAAGCGAAAGAAGAAGAATCGCCACCGGCAGTCCACCAATGTACGTCACCATTACCCATTGTTTCTCCGCCTTCATCATTAATTAAATCTGTATCGGTAGCGTCAAGCGTATCTACCGAATAGTTTCCGCTTCCACTATTATTGTAGATATAAATTGAAAGATTAGCATTTCCGCCAGCAACCAAATCACTTTGGACAGAATAATCCCGTACTCCGATTACTGCTCTAGCAAATGTGTTTGGTAATGAATTGAGGGTAATAATATCCTCCTGAAAATCTGATTGATTTTTTTCAGGGATTGGATTGGTTAAAATAGGAGATGTTACTTCTTCTAAAATTGGAGAATCTTCAATAACCGGTTCTTCAATAATTCCTTCCGTTGGTTCTATAACCAGATTATTCAAAGTGAATGTTGTAGTATTGTCATCACCATCAGAAATTAGATCATCTTGAACAGAAGAATCCTGCACCCCAATTATTGCCCCAGTTAGTGAATTTGAACCATCTAAAAACGTGAAAAAAGTAACTGCAAGGATAGCTAAAATTACCGAAAATACAAATACAACAGCCTTATTCACCACAAATCTCCTCTTTTATGCAATTTTTATATTTTAATCATTTATAAGTCTTACGACAAATCGACTTGAATGTGAATGAGAATAAGTAATTTTTATCTAAATTACAACGAAAGAACGACTATGGAAATTATCGCTAAAAGAATCCCAAATCCTTTTATTAAATTAATTTCAGCACCAAAAAGAAAAACTGAAGCTACGGTAATAACAACTAATTGTAAACTAACTATCGTAGTTGAATAACCTGCATTCGGAGCTAGGGCAATAGATTTGGTATAAACAAGATTAGCGATATAACTTAGCAGAGATGCTGCTGCAATCCATAACATTGCTGAACCATTAATCTTTATCGGAGTTTTTGTAATAGTAACATGAAGAAGGTAGAATATTGTTAGAAATATTGCAACATAAAGCATTAAAGTTGCGGGTTTAACTGTCGCAGTTATTTTTTTGAATAAAAGGACCATCCCAGAAAATAAAACTGCTCCAATTAACGCGTAGGTAAACCAGTTCATAGCCTTTGCAAGTTTTATACCAATTAATAAACCTTTCTTTTAAGAAAATTTTAGATTTAAATAAATGGATACAATCAAAATGTATATAAACCATCACACTTTTTATTACACATGGCAAATCCAGGAGATATGGTTGTAGTAAAAACCAAGAAAGGTAACGAAAAAGGGATACTCATGCCTAGTCCAAAGAAAGATGTAGTAATTGTAAAATTAGAGAACGGGTATAACGTAGGATTTCCTAAAAAAGAAGTTACCGTAACTACTGTTAAAAAAAGCATGTCTCCAAAAAATAAAACACAGAAAACCCTAAACAAATCTTCCTTGCCAAAAATATCTATTCTTCATACCGGCGGAACAATTGCATCAAAAGTTGATTATAGAACTGGAGGAGTTGCTTCAGAATTTAGTCCAGAAGAATTATTATCTTTGTTCCCAGAATTGAAAGATATTGCTAATATTGAATCTGAACTTGTCGCGCAAATGTGGAGTGATGATTTAAGATTTTCACACATAACTCTTCTTGCTAAAGCCGTTGAAAAACAGATCAAAAAAGGCGTTAAAGGCATCATCATCGGAATAGGCACAGATAATTTAGCCGTCGCGGCTTCAGCTCTTTCATTCATGATTGAACAAAGCCCGGTTCCGATAATTTTTGTTGGATCACAAAGATCTTCCGATAGAGGAAGTTCAGATGCGGCCATGAACATTACTTGCGCTGCAGAATTTATTACCAAGACTGATTTTGGCGGAGTTGCAATCTGCATGCACACTCGTTCTTCGGATGACGTTTGTGCGATACTTCCAGCTTGTAAAACATATAAATTACATTCTTCGCGAAGAGATGCATTCAAAGCAATAAATTCATCAGCTATCGCAATGATTGATTATAACACTCGAGAGGTTACATTCCAAGTAAAAGATTATTCTAAACGCTCAGATAAATTATTATTAAAAACAAAGATGGAAGATAAAGTGGGATTATTAAAAGTTCACGTGAATATGGTGCCGGAACAATTCTCTTTTTTCCAGGGATATAAAGGATTGATCATTGAAGGAACAGGGTTGGGACATACTCCGGGTCAAGCACCAAATGAGGAAGCTAAAATTCATAAAAAAATATATCCTGTTTTAAAAAAATTAACAGATTCCGGATGTATAATTGTTATGACTACTCAATGTCTTTTCGGTATGGTTAACATGAATGTTTATGATAAAGGAAGAGATCTGTTAGATTTAGGTATTATCTCTGGTCAAGATATGTTAGCAAATACAGCTTTAGTTAAATTGTCCTGGTTATTAGCAAATTATAAAAAGAACGAAGTTAAGGAGATGATTGGAAGAAATCTTCGTGGAGAAATAAATGAAGAACTTCCATACGAAGAAGAGTTCATTTAAAGAATATCTTAGAAATCAAAATTAAGATGCATCGGTGATTAGATAAATGCAAAAAAAAGTGATAGTTGGTTTAATGAGTATCCTACTAGTTACAATATTTCTTACATCATGCGTCCCTGAAGAAAAAGTGTGTACTTTAGATAAAGACTGTGTTCAATCTGTTTGTTGTCATGCTTCCGATACTGTTAATCATGATAATGCCCCAGATTGTCGAGGAGTTTTATGCAGTACAGAATGTGTTCCGGAAACTCTTGATTGTGGCCAAGGACAAATGAAATGTATCCAAGGTCAATGCCAGGCGGTGTTTGAATGAATCTAAAAAATTTGGTTCGTGATTTTGTTTTTGGGATGGAAGATGGATTAGTGTCTAATTTAGGATTAGTATTGGGGGTGTATATAGGTGGAGGTGGAAAATTTGCGATTGTTCTAGCTGGATTAGCGAGCATGTTTGCCGGCGCGTTTTCTATGTCAGCCGGAAGTTATCTTTCTGCGAAATCACAACGAGAAGTTTACGAAAATGAAATTGAATCTACTCGTAAAGAATTAAAAAAAAATCCACGCCGATGTATTTCAGAGATGAAAACTATTTTATTCCAAGAGGGTTTAGCTAAGAAAGATATCGATAATTTATTTAAGAATTCGCCTAAGGCAAAACATCCTGAATTTGTATGTAATTATATGGTACAAAGAAAGGTAGGAATTTCAGCAAAGAAATTAGAATTTCCTTTTAAGAATGCTTTCGCGATGTTTTTTTCATTCCTGGTTGGCTCATCATTTCCTATTGCCCCATTTATTTTCCTAGACGAAATGACTGCATCAATTGTTGCCGTTATTCTAACCATAATTGCGCTCTTCTTAGTTGGCTTAACTAAATCTACATTCACTAAACGTAGCGGAATTAAGTCAGGTATAGAAATTGTTATAGTAGGTTTAATCGCAGGAACGATTGGATATGTTGTTGGATTAATTCTGAGTATGTTTTAGGATAATAAGATTCGGATAATAATAATAATAATAATAATGTTAACATAAAAAGATTAAAGAGAACTATTTTTTCTTGGTCTTCTCAACATGCTTGCCTAACTTCAGTTTCTTAATCAGTTCTTTATATCTATTTCTGATAGTTACTTCAGTTACTCCAGCAACATCTGCTACTTCTCTCTGCGTTCTTTTCTCACCATGGATTAAAGAAGCTACATATAAAGCGGCAGCAGCGATACCAGTTGGACCTCTACCGGAAGTCAATTCAATATCTCTTGCCATTTCCAGAATTTCAACAGCTTTAGATTGAGTTTCAGGACTTAATTTTAGAGCGGATGCAAATCGAGGTATATAATCACCGGGATTACTTGGTTTGATACTTATTTCTAATTCTCTTGTAACAAATCTGTAAGTTCTTCCAATTTCTTTTTTCTCGATACCGGAAGCCTCACTCATTTCATCAAGAGTTCTCGGGATTTCATGACGTCGACATGCTGCATATAATGCACCAGCGATAACTGATTCCATTGATCTTCCTCTGACAAGACCTTTCTGAACAGCAAGACGATAAATTCTAGCTGCTTCTTCTTCAACTGATCTTGGTAAACGTAAGAATGAACTTACCCTTTTCAGTTCTGCTAAAGCTACTTTCAAGTTTCTTTCAATAGCCGTGCTGATACGAATATTCCATTTTCTTAACCTAAAGAATCGATCTCTTTCTTTATCTGAACCTAATTTATAGAAATCTGAAGTTGAACCTACTTCCGTACCTAAACCTTGATCAAATGATGTCTGAGATGAAGGAGCACCCGTACGTCGTTTACTTTCTCCACCGCTATCTTCGAAATCACGCCATTCCTGAGAGAAGTCAACCATTCGATCTTCAATAACTAGACCACAATCTCTACAGATTGTTTCACCTTTTTCTACATCTCTGAAAATATTTTTACTTGCACATTCAGGACATTCTTTCAAATTTTTTCTAAGCATCATGGTCCAATTATTCCTCAGAAACATCTACCCCATTACGGTAAGTTTAAATAACGAGAGTAGCGATCGTTTATAAATCTTTTGCTTTTGTTAGCCAAATAGAAAGGTTTATATACTAAATTGATGTTTTCAGCTATATGAAAAAGAGAGGTCAGTTAGGGATAATTGAGTTCAAGTATTTTATGTCAGGTTTATTCTTTGGCATTGTTGTTGCTTTAATCTTAGTACTTCTGGGCACTCTACAAGTTCTTCCATTTAAGATTCCATTTGTTTGCGGATAAAATATTTAATCTTGATTATTATTATCTAGTTTTATTAAATTTCAATAATCAGTAATCTTACTATTCTAGTATAGAAAAGGTTAATAAGAGAAGTAAAAGCATTCTTTCAATAAAAATGGGAGTGGTGATTTTCGATGGATGTAGAACGAATTCAAAAGATTAATTCTTTAGCATTAAATTTAATGAAACAAGGTTTAGTTTTAACAAGAGACGAAGCTGTTACAGAAGCAGAAAAAATTTTCAAAAATAGTGACGATTCTAATTTCTCAGAGATTAGAGAAAGAATGGAGAAAACTCAAGAAAGACAAGCACAAACATCTTCTCCTCAAGAAGAACTTTCTCAGGAAACAGTAAAAGGAATTCTAGAAAAAAATACTTCATTTTTAGTAAAAACAATTAGGGAATTTCAAGAAAAAATTCTTGCTTTAGAAAAAGAAGTTGAAAAATTAAGAACAAGAGCAGCATACGATAAATTGCCAACAGTTAAAGAAATAGTTAGTCACGAAGTTCCCCCTCCTACGCCGACTGGAAAATCAGCAGTAGAAATTTCTGCAAATAACCCCAATATCCAAAGAGGACAAAGTAAAAGTAGTTCGGATAATCACCCGAGATCTGGAAATTATAATGAACAAGATGTGTCTATCGAGAAGTTTTTCTACATGGGGAGATAAGAATTTTATTTTAAAATCGGCATGATTTTCTTTATGATTTATTATTATTAGGTATTAAAGCCCCACCCCGGTGACGAAAACCGGTTAGATTTCTATAAACTACAAATACGTTCAAAGTTTCCAAAACGTTTATAAAACAGTAACTACTATGAGATAGAAAATACTCTGGGGTGGGGACCTATTAAAATACAAAAAGCATTAATAAGCATATTATTCGTACTGCTGATAACATTAACGACAGCTTTCGCAGCTGTAGATATTGAAGAGAATGAAGTGATTCTTACTGTTGATTACCATGATTTTAGTAATCAAAATCAAGAAACTGTTTCTGAACAAGGAAGTATCCAAGTTACAAATACGGGATTAGATAATATATCTCTTACCTTACATGTGGATGGTCTTTCAACTGATTACAGTTCTGTTGATATCACTAAAGAAGTTTTAGCTGGAGAAACAAATACAATTAGTTTCACAGTTAAAATACCCCATAAAGAAGGAAACGGAGAAAAAAATATCGGAACAATAATTGTTAAGAATACAGTTACTAATGAAGAAGTTAAAAGAATTCCCCTAGTTCAAGACACCATATCTATGCTCGAACTAACTGAAGTAGAAGTGGATTATATTAATGCCGATGGTGGCAGAGAAAATGAAGATTTGGACACCGTAAATGACGATAATTTTAATCTTGAAGAAAAAGTTCAAGTTGGTTCCGAGATTTCTTTTACATTCAAATTAAGAAATTTATTTGATCGAGATTATGAAAAAGATTATAGTTTTATTGAAAGTATCAGATTAGAAATTGACGCAGACGATTCAGATATTTTTCCAAACGATTTTGAAAGTAAATATGATCTTGAGGATTTAGATGCAAGAGAAGATCAGGATATCACCGTTACTTTTATCATTGACGAAAATGCTGATGCAGGAGATTATAATCTTGAATTTACTTTAATAGGAGAAGATGGTAAAGGTGCAGAGTATAGAATTACTCGAGAATTAAATGTGGATATTAATCGAAAGAGAGATGACGTCAGAATCACAGATTACGTTTTAACTCCAGATACAATTTGTTCTGCAGAAAGTACAACTCTCCATGTTGAACTTCAAAACTTAGGTACAAGAGACCAACTATATGCAGGGTTTGTTATATACAATAAGGATTTAGGTATAAACGTAAATATTAAAGATATCAATCTAGACCGATTTGGAAGAAGTGGAGATAAATGGGAAAGAGATTTCAAAATAACACTTCCAGTCGGAGTAAAAACGGGAGTACATTACTTAGATCTTCGTTCTTTTGCTAACAAAGACGACTTAAGTCAATCAGAGATTGCTAGATTAACTGTTGATAATTGTGTTTCTAAAAACACAGATACAGCGGATGACAGTGATTCTGGTTCAATTGGCGGAACTACCGATTCTGAACCAAATGTTAAAACAACTACTGGATCTACTAATAACAACACTGTAAGGACTGTTGAAGATCCTTATACCACCGAGGATATCATCGTAGCAGGTTTAATTGTTGCAATGATTTTGGTATTGGCATTTATTTTCTTGTTTATTGTAATGCTCATAAAAAGATAGGATAGATAGAAAAATAGTGAGGATTACCACACCATGAAAATCACAACTAAAAGCTGGATAACAATTATTTTAGCTCTTGTAGTTATATTAATTACAGCAACTGCTGCTTTAAGTGCAGGCGAAATTCAAGCAATTCAAGGAATTTCATTTACTTACACTGTTGATGGCAATTCGATTGTCATTGACGAAGACGCTTCATTTTTCGGAAATGATGCATTTTCTGACGTAAACTGGATTTCCGTTAACGGAAAAACAGTTACCATCGTACCCCCTACATTAGGAGAATTCGATCTTACAATTATGACTCAAGTAGTTGACGGAGCAGGCAACCCAATTGGTGCTCCTCAACAAACTTCTGAAGTAGTTGTAGTTAATCCAGTTCTGGATATTACCCAAGTAAAAGTAGGAAAAGCAAATCATTTAGTTTCATACAAAGAAGGTGAAACCACTGAAGCTTTCTTGCCGGGAGACGAAATTACATTCGAAGTTTCCGTAAAGAATAGATTAACAAATGAAAATTACCGAGAACTAATCAATAAACCGGTTGGACCAACTTTAGTTCATGCAGAATTATCAGCAAGTGCTGACCAACTTGGTGGGTTCCAGTTTGGAATATTCAATGATCAAAATGGACAACCAATCTTCCTTAACGGAGATGAAACAAAAGTATTTACTTTTGCATACACCATTCCATTAAATACGGGAGAAGTTATTGATAACATTGATTTATCAGTATCCGCAAATGACAGAGATGTTCCATCTCACAGATATCAAGACGCATTTACTTTAAATGTTGAAGTTGAAAGAAATGCTCACAGCTTTGTTTTAACTGAAGTAACCTTAGAAGATGATAATACTTGTGACGGAAATACTCCGCTTTCAGTTTCTGTCTTCAATAGTGGTTTAGGTAATGATGAAGTAATCATCAGAGCAACTAACCCATCATTAGGAACTAGTCAAAAAAACGTAGTTGTTAATTACAATCAGGAGAAAACTGTTGATTTCAATCTTGACTTAAGTGAATTAATCGGAAATCAAGACATAGAAGTCTCTGTTCGTGATGCTGCCATTCCAAGTATTGTTTATGGTAGTTCCATTGTACAGATTACCGCTTCCGAATGTAATCCACAATTAAGATTCTCAAGTGTTTCACCAGATCCTGCTCAAGGAGTTGTCGTAACAGAAGGTGCAACTGCAGTCTTTGATGTAAATGTAGTAAATGCTGCAAGATTACCAACTTATACTTGGACAATTAATGGAGAACTTCAACAAGGAAACGGAAAACAATTAACTGTTCAAGGAAACAATCTTGAATTAGACCAACAATACACCGTAAAAGTTGAAGTGACTGATGGAAGAGAAACTATCAGCCAACAATGGTCTTTAACCAAAGGAATCGGGTTAGAAGTTTCAGAAATTCTTTTTAATAATGTTAACAGAGATAGTGATGTAACTGTTGATGTAACAATTAGAAATACCGCAACTACCGCCATTACCGGATTGCAAGGATCTTTCGTTAATGTGCCGGGTGCATACAACGCACAATTAGTTGGAAATCTACCTGCAAATTTAGCTGCCGGAACTAGCGTAACTGTTCAAGTTAAAGTCCATGTTCCTGCTAATGAAGCTGGAGGAGAACATAACATTGGTTATTTCCATGTTGAAAGTGACCAAGGCGAAATCCAACAAGCAATTAAGATTAGCACTAGAAGTTTCTTAACCATTAAAAAAATAGAAGTTAACGGAGATACTAATGGGGATTTAACAATAGAAGATCTTAACGAAATCGAAGTTGAAATTCAAAATGAATACAATGATGACATGGAAGACGTAACAGTTACCGTAAGAATCTTAAACGTTGATGGCGACGATCTTGAAGAAGAAACTGACAAGTTTGATCTTAACGACGGTGACAAAGAAAAAGTAACTTTAGAGTTTGATCTAAGTGGCGAAACCTTAGACAAAGACCAATACACGATAGAAATTGTTGTTGAAGGTACAGCTAAAGATGACAGTTTCCATAGAACCATTGAAACTCAAATAGTTAACCTTGATTTGGAAAGACATGGCGTGATTATTCAACGTGCAGTACTTAACTCTAACATTTTACAGCAAGGCAGTCAAACTACCATGCAAGTAGATATTAAGAACGTTGGTAAAAGTGACGAAGATAATATCGAAGTTAGAGTAAGAAACAACGCTCTCGGAATTGATCTTAAAAAGTCTAATATCGAATTAGATAAATTTTCAGATTCAAATAACGAAGAACGGGTTACCTTTACTATCCCTGTAGGAAGTAACGTTAAAGCTGGATCATACCCATTAGAAGTTGAAGTTCTTCTTGATGGAGATGTTGTAGACACTCAAACAGTTACCTTAACCGTGCAAGGAGAAAATGGGGAAATCACCACAACCACCCAAGATTTACTTGGAAAAATTCAACAAGGATTGAATGATGGTAAAGCAAGTGTAGGAAAACTGGATTCTAGTTTCTTCAGTTTCCGTGACAGCACAGCTTACATCGCTTTGATTGGAGTTTTAAGTGTTCTTGTTGTGATTGCAATTTCCTTAGCGTTAGTTGTAATGGTTACCAAGAAAAAGTAGATTTATCTACTTTCTTCTCAAAAAAGCACAAGACCACTTCCTTAAAGTTGTGAATGTTACGCAACAGAAGCCGAGTGCTTTTTTGGAATCCTAAAAATGCGTGGTTAAGAAAAGCGTCTCGAACATATCCCCTCATTTGTCGTGAAGTGGAACGCTTTTACACATTTTTATGATTTTTTATTTTTTTTAAACATATTTTTTAACATATTTCTTTACGGTAAATTTAAAAGATTGATTAGTATTCTGGTTAAATATGAGAAATGTCCAAAAAATTCTTGTTAATCAAAAAACAAGTAATAAATATTTCGTGAAAGATCTTGAAGAAGATTTTCATACCGCTGCTGGCATAATCTCTAAGAATGATTTACAATCAAACAAAGTAGAAGTGGAATCAAGTACAGGTAGCAAATTTTCTTTATTTAACCCATCATTTGTCGATTTCTGGGAAAATTTACAACGAGGTCCACAAGTTATGGTCCAAAAAGATATCGGGATGATTCTAGCTAAAACCGGAATTAATCATGAATCAAGAATCGTTGATGCTGGCGGAGGAAGTGGATCACTATGTTTATCTTTAGCAAATATCTGTAAAGAAATTACAGTCTATGAAATTAATCCAGAACATTATGATGTTATCCAAAAAAACATGAAAACGGCTGGATTAAATAATGTTACTTTAAAACAACAAAGTGTTTACGATGGAATCGGTGAAGAAAATCTTGATTTAATCACATTAGATTTGCCTGAACCGTGGCAAGCCATTGCTCATGCCGAGAAGTCTCTTAAAGAAGGAGGATTTCTCGTAGTTTATTTACCTAATCTTACTCAGATGAAAATTCTAACTGATGCCCTACGCAGAAGTTCATTAAAAGTTCTTGAGATTCTAGAACTAATTGAACGGAAGTGGAAAATTGAAGATAAAATTATGCGCCCAGAATTTCAAATGTTAGGCCATACCGGGTTTCTGTTGTTCTGTAGAAAGATTTGATTCTATTCAACTCTCGCTTCGCTCGGATGAAACTACCCCACGAAGGCGGAAACGAATATTGATGTTGAAATCAACAGCGTCGAAGTTACCGTTGCCCAACCAGGACGCCCGCCCAATTGCTCCAGCAGAAGCATGCTCACGGACATAATCTGGATTCAAAACGTAAGTTCTTGTTCTAATCCATCTTTTACCAAACCGTCTAGTTATGATTTCATCAATGGACATAATTCCATCAAAGTTATCCTTGCCATAAACCCGATGAATTAATCTTCTCTGATCATCATTAAGATGATCTAATTTAAAATTTTCAGTAGATAATTCTAAATAAGAACGCATATTTGAATATATATTCATGCCCAATTTAGATAACTCAAATACTTCCGTTTCAGGATCAGCAAGAGCAGACTCTAAATCTTCCTCAGGCACACGATAATTTCTTGTTT
>JAUYKZ010000013.1 GCA_030704845.1 archaeon
CTCGACTAATTAGCCAATCTCTAAATGATGATCAGAGAAGATTAGTCGAGCGCGTTTATGGGAAAGGAGATGACTTTGAGAAAGTCAGGGCAATGCTGACTGAAAGATCAGAGGTTAAGATCAGAGTTTTTGTTCTAAATCAAAATTATGTAAGATCTCATGCTTCTGCTGGAGCAATTGGGCGGGCGTCCTGGTTGAACAGCAGTAGCTTCAGCGCAGTTGATTACGACATCGGTAGTCGTAACCGCCTTCGTGGGGTAGTTTCATCCGAGCGAAGCGAGAATAATAGTGTACCAAAACTAGGTTAAATTATCATTATTAAACAACACGGAAAGTAGAGAATTAAGTCTTATCCATAGGAATAATAAATAGATTTAGAAGAAAATGACTCATAAACACATAACTGCCGAACTAATGAACGATTTGAGAAAAATAGATGATACTGGCTTAGCTTCTTCTTTAGGTGAGGATTATGGAAAAATGGTTTTGAATTATGGGTTGAATTGTTTTACTACTGAAGAACTGAGATTTCATAACCTTGTTTTTAGTAGAATTACTGGTGGAATTGTTAACCCTGATTATTCTGATATCTTTAGTGATAAGAAAAAAGAACCATTACTGGTTCTAGATGATCTGGAAGGATTAATATTTCATGCAGTTTCTAGAGAAATAGATGGTTGTGTTATGTGTACACAATTGTATCAAGCAGTTATAGGGCGGTATCGGAGAGAAGGCGAAGAAATGGCAATCGAATTAAACGAATCTATTGAAAATTTTGAGGATGGTGATTATGGAGATTTTTTATCTGGAGTTATTCAAAAATTAAAAATCCCGGGAAAATATGATTTCTTAAACCTTCTATAACTCTAATTTTCCTTTCAATTTCAAGTCGAGAACTAGATCTTCCAATTTTCTCAAATCATATTTTACGGAATCAACTTTTCGTCTAATTTCATTATCTCTAAAATCAAATTTAAGAAGTTCTCCGTAGATAGAATCTACTTCGTCTTTAATCTTAAGTACGGCAGTAACATTGCCTTTACCAGCTAAAAAAACTGCTTTTCTAACCAATTCTCCGGGTAAATCAGCTAATCCAAGAATGAAATGTTCTGGTAATACGTCGCAATCAACAAGTTTTCCTTCCGCAACAAAATTATAATATAAAATTGCTTCCACATATTCCTGCTCAGCAATCTTGTAACTACCTTCATAAACCATCTTTGGGTCGTGTTCAGCAATCGCGTTTAATTCTGCTCGTTCTTTTTCAATCTCTGCTACGAGAACTTTTGCATTTTCCATTTCTCCGCGGTGAACAGCATAAATGATTTGCTTACTTAATTTTAATACGTCTCGACTTTTTTTAATAAGATTTTCTCGTGCTGAATCGTAAGATTTAATTGCTTCTTGTAATTGTGTAAAGTCTACCATGTAGTCACAGGATGGTGGTTTCTTTTTAAGGTTTTCTGCTGAAAACGGGTTTTATTCTTAGAAAGATTTATATAACAACACCTTTACAATGCTCAAAATGGAAAACACATCACGACCATTAGATACATTAAATGCAGCTCGTCATAAGTCAGTTATGGTTGACTTAAAAAATGGGTTGCGTTACGTAGGAAAGTTGAAAGCTTTTGATATTCACATTAACGTTGTCCTGGATGATGCTGAAGAGCATAAAGATGGGCAAGCTCTTAGAAAACTAGGAACTGTTTTCATTAGAGGAGATACGATAACAATTCTTTCTCCAGCATAGGTGATTAATTATGAGTAAGGGCACAGCAAGTATGGGTAAGAAGAGCGGAAAAACCTCTCACATAATCTGCCGACGCTGTGGCTCTCATGCTTATCATATCCGTAAAAAAAGATGCGCATCTTGTGGTTACGGAGAACAACCTACAATTCGTAAATATACCTGGAATAAGAAGAAGTAGATTCTAATAATTATTCTATAAAATATTCTATTATATCTGTTATATATTTTTAGTTTTTTAACAGAACTTCTTAAATTAATTAAATTATTATTTAACGTCAGGGTCCCCTTGTTAAACGACCCGAGTGGAGCGTAGCGGAACGAGAGCGCAGCGTGGCACGAAGCGTAGCGGAGTGAGTCGAGAAAAGAGCGTTCATAATAAAAGGGGCAAAACTTTTACTCTAATGTATAGTTCCAGCCAGGTTGCCATGCTTTTGTCTTTCGCCAATCATCTGCAAAAGCCTGTTCCCAATTTTTATTTTTCAACAAAACATCTAATGCTAATTGCGGGGCTTTGTGGGCGACAATGGCAACCGACTTTCCATCATAATTTTTCTTCAAAAAATCAAGAAAATCACTTATTCTCGCTTTTACATCTTCGTAACTTTCGCCGTCAGGAAATCTCTTTGTTATATTTTGTTCCTGCATGGGTTCAACAATCTCGGAGGGCTGTGCATTATATTTTCCATAATTACACTCGCGCAAACGTTCATCAGGAATAATTTTGACTCTATCTTTGAATGTTAATTCAGCGGAATGCACAGCCCGTTTTAAGTCAGAGCAAAAAACTACATCAAAATGATTGTCTTTGACTTTATCCCAAAGTTCTTTTGATTGTTGAACTCCCAATTCAGAAAGCTCAACGTCAAACCAGCCAGAAGAGATTTCCTGCTCATTGTCTGTTGTAGTTCCGTGAACAAAATAAGTGATTTTCGTTACCATAGTATTATTGAAAAATTATGATGATTTAAAAGTTTTGCCCCCTCAAATTTCAAAATAGCTCTTTTCTCGATTTCGTTTAACTATTATTTAAATCGTAAATTATTTAGAATTAAAACTTAAGCTTGATTAAAATTCTCTTTACAAGTATTTCTAATCATATCGAATCCAATTTTGTCACATAAAGCGATATCATTGCTCTCCTTGGCTACTTTGTAGCGACAAGAGTCTCTATTGACCGCATTATTAACATTGTCACACACATCAATATCAAGCGTTTCTCTGGCAACGAAGATCACACAGGTATCTTTCTTTGTCGGATCTGATATTGAAGAACAGATTCGGTAATTTAAAGTGTCTTTTGCAATAGTATCAAAACATTCTCCTCTCTGTTCTTCTCTTGCAATAAATGAACAATAACTGTGTATGTCGTTATTGATTCCAAGATTATAATTACAGTTATCTTTCCAGTAAGTATCTAGGATATCGCTACATAAACTGTGGTCATTAGTTAATACTGCAATTTGTTCTTGACAGTATCCTTTAGTTTTATCGGTTTCAATTAGGTTACATACACTTACATCTTGTTTAGCTTTAGCTAAATCTACCACGCAAGAATCTCTTATTTGGGTTGTTTTAACCTTACTACATAAACTTTGTTCAGCGTAACAATTATCTTTTGCTATCCCCTCTAAAGAAGAGCAATCGCCCGTTGCAACTGTTCCACCGGTTAGTGGATTATCTAAAGAACAGGCAACTATGAATAATGCCGCGATTAATAACAAACCTAGTAAGATTTTACGCATATCTTGGAAATAAGGATTGTCTTTTTTAAGCTTTGTGGAATTGGTTTGGTTAATGGTCGTTTGAGATGACTATTTGAATTGTAGGATAACCAACCGATACCTTTTTAAATATACTAAAATGCGTTAGATTTCGAATATATTAACGCATTTTATATATACTGAACGAAAAGTATTTTTGTGAACTTTTCGTTGGTATATACAAACGCTAAATGAATTAAGTTCCAAATTTC
>JAUYKZ010000018.1 GCA_030704845.1 archaeon
GACAGTTAGTCCCATCAGCTAAACAAACCTCTTGATTATTTACTTTAAAAGATGTACCTGAAATTGTTGCATTTCCAGTAACATTTAGATTACCTGTTATTTTTAGCCAGCCATCAACAATGTTGTCTAAGATTTCTCCAAAAACAAAGGTGATTTTTTGTCCTATTGTTAGGTTTCCCGTTGATTCTATACTTGTATCAGTAATTGTTGTTGACGCAGATACTAAACTAGGAAGAAGGATACAACTGATAATTATATATATATATATATATATATCTTCATTTTCTCCCACCACTTTTTTTAAGAGTATTCCAGTAAGGGCTTTTGCATTTAGGGCATACTTTTGGCTCTTCAATAGTTGTTTCTCGAGGAACCCATTTATGTCCGCATCGTTCGCAGATATAGCCTTCTAATTTAATTTTTCCCATATTGAATAGTCATATTCTCTTTAGTATATAAGTTTTACTATCTTACTAACCGAAAGGTTTAAATACTTAATAGTATATTACTAATAGGTATATAGGTAATGATTATGGAACTACCACAACCTTTCAGAAAAAAGAAAAGAATCTCAGATAAAAATCTTTCTCTTAGTCGCAAGATTAGAGGATATGCTATTTTAGCAAAGGGAGATATGCCAATAGTAGTAAGTGAAGAAGAGTTTTTAATTCCCTCTCAAAGTTCGGATAAAAAGTATAAAGTAACTAATATTTCTGGATGGAATTGTGAATGCCAAGACTTTCAGAATAGACATACTGACTGTAAGCACATTCATGCTATTAAACTCTGGATTAAATTAAGAGCCAAACCAGAAATTGAAGATTTGGAAATAGATACCAACGAGGAGAAATGTATCTACTGCAATTCTCTTAACATTGTAAAAAATGGCTCAAGAAAAACAACAATAGAGAATAAGCAAAGATTCAAATGCAAGGATTGTGGAAAGAGATTTGTTCTTGATCCTGTAAAGAAAATCAAAGGCAATGGCAAAATTGTAACTTTAGCAATGGACTTATACTTCAAAGGATTATCATTACGAGATATTTCAGATACGCTTTATCAGTTTTATAATTTGAGAGTTCATTTTGATACAATAAGAAGATGGATTAGCAAATACACACAAATCATGGATAATTACACTAAAGATTTCAAACCAGAATTAAGCGATAAATGGCATATTGATGAGCAGATGATTAAATCAAAGAAAGATTATATTTGGTGCTGGAATGTTTTAGACAGCGAAACAAGATTTTTGATTGCTAATAATGTAACAAGAGGAAGAGAGATTAAAGATGCAAGAGCAGTATTAAAAATAGCAAAGGAAAACATAAAGGAAAATCCTAAAGAAATTGTTACGGACGGTCTATGGTCTTACAATAAAGCAATCAGGAAAGAATTTGTAACAAAAAGAACAAGTCCAAATGCTGTTATTCATTCAAGAAATGCAGGAATAGCAAAGAAACTTCTTAACAACAATATGGTTGAGCGCTATCATAATGAATTTAGGGAATTTGACAAAGTGAGAAGAGGGTTTAAGTCAGATGAAACAGCACAACAATGGAGCGATGCATTTCGGCTTTATCATAATTTCATTAAGAAGCACATGGCTCTGAATGGAGCAACGCCTTCTCAAGTAGCAGAAATTGATATTGATTTAGGCAGAAACAGATGGTTAAGCTTACTCAAACAAAGTCTTAATCACCCGAATACGACAAAAAAGGAGGCAATATTAAAATGACCCTTTAATACGACAGAGAGTGAGAATTTGATTATTTTAAAAGTAATATACAGAACCGATTTATTTATTAAGAGTTTATTATTCTAATTCAGAACTTAATGGAGGTATTTATTAAAATGGATAACTTATACAAAGCTTTGGTTGTTGCTGCTGGATTTGCTGCTTTGACCGGATGTGATCATCCTGAAAGAAGAATACTTTATGAGACTCCACTACTTGGAGAAGTTGATCATTGTTCAGTAGAATTTGAACAAAGAGTAATGAAAGCACAACGAGACAAATGTAGACTTGAAGTAAAATGTGCTACGGGTGTATTATTAACCGAGGAAAATTTTTGTGATTCATTCGATAATCTTAGAATTTATGGTAAACGTGGAGAAACTTACTTATTAGAGGTGAAACATTTTGGTGATAATTACTTTATCGAATCAAAAGTATTTAAGGTTGAATAGTTTTTAATATTTTCAATCTATTAATCTTAAGAAAATCTACCAGCAGTATATGCTGAACTTTTATAAACAATTATCAATTAAACAAAAAGATGACTGAAGATATTCCTGATAAACCATATAACCCGCTATTTGCCAGACTTGGTTTTTATGGTGGAACCTTGGTGGCAGTTCTTTATGCGGCAACTCATTATCAAGAAGGCATGAGCACCAATGATGTAATGGATGTCTTCAGGATTGATTTTGTGGCTTATAGTACCCTTATTGGCCATATGGTTTCTGAGTTCCCTAATATCAGAAGGTTTTTAAACAGGAAAGATGCCCAAATTAAGTCTAAGCTTGAAAAGAAGCTTGAAGAGAATCAAGAAGATTAATCTAGGGGGGAATTATTTATGAAAACAGCTAGCATTGTAGCGATAGTTTTAGGACTAACCACGAATACGGCAGTTGCTGAACCGAAAGAAGATTTAGTGCCTTCAGAAAAAAAATTAGATGAACGATGTTACCAGAAACCGGTCTGTGAAGCTAAGGATGTATTTTCTCATGCGGATCCAAAATTTTATTTTGATGGAGAAAGATGTAAGGCGTATGCCATGCGTGCATGTTATGAAAAAGCTCCATTCACAACCCAAGACGAATGTGTAATTACTTGTTATAGGTAGTTATTGATTTTTTTTCTTTGTTCTTCTAATACTTTATCAGCAATATCGAACGTATTTTTATTCTCGGTATAATCTAGCGGTCGTAGAAGAATGTTTTCTATCTGAAAATCATCATTAAAAATTACAATTCGATCTATTGTTAAATCTCCATCCAGATTTAGGTAATATCTTGTTCTTGAATTCTCTTTAGAAATAATATCTTCAGAACCATCATCGTGGCTGGCATAATACATCTGATTATTCATTTTTTCTTCTTCTTTGGCAATATTCCTGATGTAAACTAATCCTACTGTAGCTATTGCCGCAAAAATCATAGCTTTAAGATTTGTCATTTTCTAACCTCTTTTTAATAATCATAATTTTATTCCGTACGTGCTATAAAGGATGGCTTGTGGTTCATGGAGGTAAAAGTACTGTAGAAACCTCAAAAACCTATTATTTACTTCCATCTCAGCATCACAGTGTCCATCAGCAATATGATATAATTCATGATCTAAAGTATTTACATTACGTCCCCATTCTGGACCTAAAAGGATACCATATTTTTTATCTCCAAGTTTAGCAGAAAGGGGATGATCAATCTCGTTGCCATATTTATCAATTTTAGCAAGAATTACTACCTCTTTTTCAATCCCCGCTAATTTTCTTCTTTCAGTTAATATCATTTCAAGTTCTTCTTGACTATTTATTTTTGGAGAAGATACAATTCCGATAGCATCTGTACATAGAAACCCAAGATAAACAACATGACTTATGAAAAGACCTTTTAAGAAACCATTTCTTGTAATCATGAATTAATGATATCATATCTCTTTTTAAAAACGTTGCTACTAAAATGAAAATTCGTGATTAATACCAAACAAATAAAAATCATCTCGCTTTCTCTAATTCATGCATCAAGAATCTATCGAACCGGAGTTTGAAGAAGAGAAGTATCCTAAACTAAAGAAAGCGTTGATTATAGCAGTTGGTATTCTTCTAATAATCCTAATTACTTCGTTTATTATCGTTGGCTATCCTCTAGGTCATATCCTGGAAGGTCAGATAGAATCCGAACCATTGCAAGAAAATATTATCCAGTTAGATAATCTCGCTATTCTCTTTGAAGGAAACTCGTTAGAAAATCTTCGGGAGATTTATCATTCAACCCAGAATGTAGAATTTAGTGTTTGTTTACAAGGAAGAAAAGAAAGTAATGATTATCACATCACTTCCCTTTATGTTCCTGTAACTTATGAACAAGCTTTCGATCACGTGACTTTTGAACCTTGTTCCAATGAAACCTTGATTATGCTTCATTCTCATCCTTATAAAAGCTGTCTTGCTTCAGATACCGATATCAATACTCTGGAATCTAATAAAGGAAATAATCCAGATATTCTGATGGTAGTCATGTGTGAACCAGGAAGATTTAGCGTTTATGAATAAAAGTCTCTAAAACCCACAAATTTATTAATAACCGTTTCCTTCATTACGTCATGAAAAAGAGATTGTTTACTTATTACCCTGAAGATTTTGGGGCTTTACCAGTTAAAGTTCTTCAAATGGATCTCGATTTTGATATTCATGATGACCATACCACAGTGATTTCTAATCTGAAAGTAAACTCCTTAAATAAAGCTTTGAGAACTCTCACTTTAAATGCTAAAAATCTTGACATCCATGAAGTTTCTTGTGATAAATCTCCAGTAACATTCAATTATCGAAAAAAAGATCATCTTTTAGATATTTCATTTAGTAAACCAATCTCAGCTAACACTGAATTTGTTATCACAACTAAAACAACCTGTAAACCAACAAAGAATATGTTAGAGGGTTTATATTACGATGAAACTCCTAAAGGTTGTCCCCAAACCCAAATTACTCAATGTCAACAATGGGGATTCCAAAGAATTGTTCCTTGCATTGATGACATGACTGCAAAATGTGTTTACACTACAACGATTACTGCAGATAAAAAATATACTAACATCATAACTAACGGTGATCCGAGAAAAGAAAGAGCCGTAAAAGATGGTAAGGTTACCGTGAAATATGATAATACTAAAACTCCGATGGCCACTTATCTTTTCTTCTTAGGTGTTGGTACATATGCAACATTCACTAAAGAATTTGAGTACCCGGACGGACACACATTCATGCTCGAACTTTTAGTTCATCCAAATTCCGATAAAATAGTTGCAAAAAGAGCATTAGATGTTATGCACGATGCGGTAATGTGGGTTTACTTATTCACTGGCCCAGATAGGTACAAAAACACAACCCAAAGTCAAGAATTATGGGAATTAGTTAAACAACGTGAAGAATTGAAACAGAAAGGGAAAGATCTTTCTTCAATTAGAAAGAAAATAAAAATGTTAGCTTTATCAATGAATTTTGGTTACAAATATACTGGGAAAGTTTACCGAGAAATCGCCATGCAGAATTCTGATTTTGGTGGCATGGAAAATGTTGGCAATACTACAATCACCGCAAATAGAATTATGCCATATCCTGAGATGACTGATGGCAGTTTTGAATATATGATTCAGGTTAAAGTGCATGAATTTTATCATAATCTAAACGGAAGCGAAGTAACTGGCTGGAGTCCGTTCGAAATTTGGCTGAATGAAGCTGTTACGGTTCATGTTGAAAGACAATATCATGCATTCTTATTTGGAGAATTATATTCTCGTCTAGGTGATGCATTAGATCTTATTTCTCCGGAAGGTGGAACATTATTGAGAGATGTTGGAGCGATTTCTATGCCGATTGAACCGGATGGATTTAATGATCCAAATGAATTAATTACCGATATCACCTACGTTAAAGCTCCAGAATTTGTTAGAATGATTGAAACTCTTCTTGGTAAAGAGAAATTCAACAAAGGGTTATATCTTTATTATAAACGATATAAGCACGGTAACGCTACCAGAGCCCAATGGGTAAAAGCAATGGAAGATGCTTCTGGGATGGATCTTCAACACATGGCAAAAGTTTGGTTAAAGAAAACAGGTTATCCAATCATTAAAGCAGAGAAATCATATAACAATAAAAAGAAGGAGTGTACCGTTATTTTAACTCAAACAAATGCTAAAGATGATTACTGGGAGTTTCCATTTTCCATAGCTTTGTTTAACAATAAAGGAAAAATTATTTCTGAGAAATTAGTTCATGTAAACTCAAAAGCTCAGAAAATTACTTTTGAGAATCTCGAAGAACCATTTTTTGTTTCTTATAATCGTGGACATAACGTTTATGGGAAAGTTCTTCATGAACAAACTGTAGAACAGAGATTATTGCAAGTAAGAAAAGATAACGATATTGTTAATAGATATATGGCGTTCTACCATCTTCTTGATGAAGAAAAAATTAAACTTCTTAAAAATTCTAAAGCCACGATTAGTTCGGTAATCATTGATTTATATTATGAGCTTCTTACTAATAAAAAATTAATGGATGAAGCAGGTTCTCAGTTTTTAGCAATTTTTGAATCTGTGGAAGATGAATTATATGCTCATCGTTATCAGAAATTGTATGATGTCCGTAAAAAAATAGTGAAATCTATCGCGGTAAAATATGAGGCAGAATTAAAGAAACTCTATAAAGAATTTGCGTCACGGAAAGTCACGGGGAATTATATTGAACAGCAAGTTGCTACGATAAAAAATCGTTCCTTGAAAAATCTTTGTTTGGGGCTGTTATCTCAGTTAGATACTCCGGAGATTCATTCGATGATCAAGAAACAATTAACGACCGCAGTTGCGGCAACGGATAAAGTTTCTGCATTTAGAATGTATCTTAACAGTTCTGCTTCAGATAAATTAAAAGTTCTTGAACAGTATGAGAAGGAAGCTAAAAATAATCTTGTTAGTTGGGAAATTTATCTTTATGTTGTTGGTGGTAACGATAGTAATGATGCTTTAGATATCATTCGAAGAGTTGAAAAATCTCCTTCATTTAGGATAGAACAATCTAACGATCAGCGGGCGTTATATGGTTCTTTTGCTAGAAATAAAAGAAAATCTCTTGAAACAGCCGAAGGAAGAAAATATCTGAAAGAATTATTACTTAAATTGACTCCGATTAACGAATACACTACTGGAAGAATTCTTCAAATTTTCGGTCACGTTGATAAGATGGAAGAACAATATTTGGTACCTGTAATGGGTATTTTGGTTGATGTATTAAAATCTATCAATCAACAAGAAACACCGAGTGTTTACAATACCATCCGCCGAATGATTATTGGTTTACCTAAAGCTAGAGAATCATATGAAAAAGAAAAAGGTAAAATTAAAGGATTAGAATGAATTCTTATATTTTTTATAAGCCTTTAAAGTATTTGGATCTATTATCGGTTGAAGATATCCTAAATATTCTTGAAGCAAATCTCTTTCTCCATGTAACGTATTTGGATGATTCCTTCTAGCTTTAAGATGGAATGCAATTTCTTCAGCTAATTTATAAGCTAAATTTACCTGATGAGTAACATTATTTTGATCAAATATATCGTAAATGATGTCGTCTCCTACATGGGTATATAATTCATCATCACTCCATCTAAATCCTGATTTTCTCCAATCATCTGCATAAATTCCAATCTTTTCAAGGAAACCGTTATCTAAAAATTCAAATACTTCCGTATTTGAATCTGGTTCTTTTTTAAAAAAATCAACAGTTGCAACTAATTTAGAAAAATCTTTTGAACTTTTTCTATAAGTTTCAAATAATTTTGAATAATCAATATCAACTAGAATTATTGAAAGATGGCCGCTAACTCTTTCTAGGGTAACTGGCTGAAAAAGACCCTCTTTATAACCTGGATCAAATCTGTAGCTTAAACGTCTGGATTTTATTAATTCAAGAACTTCTTCAAAATGCTCTTTAAAGAAATCGCTTTTTTCATGTTTAAGTTTGATTTCCAATGAACCCATTTAATACGCCCCCTTAAAATGTAATTAATTTTATTCTAAACTGCTCTGCTATTTTTAAGTTAGGTATATGCATTATTTTTATATTTTTAAAGAATAGATATTTAATAAAATATCGGTGTTTTAACCTAATTTAATCCTTTAGCTTTTCTATGTCTTACGGTTTGTAATGCTACTACTAAGAAGATAATAACTCCAGCTATTCCGCCAACTCCTAAATATTGGGCATGATCAAGTAATGGTGAAGTAATCCCGGTAACTGCTCCGGTTAAATGGCTTTTCATTTGTGATATCCCCAAAATAATTCCAATAAAAGCTAATGAACTAATTCCTATTGCGGCTTCTAATTTTTTATTCCCGTCCCAGAAAGATGGCGGGGGCATTGGGACATCTCTAAGATGTTTATCTGAGATTTTATTATTATAAATACCTATTTTTCCGTTCATAACAATTTTCTTGCTAGTTCTAGCATTTCTTAAATTCTTACCATGTAATTCTCTCTCTGGTCTTTCAATTCTTTGTATTCTTCTTTGAATAATTGCAAGAGCTTCATCTCGTCCTTCTGCTTTGAGAACTTGATTTGCTAATTTTGAATCATGATTGTTATCTACCAACCAATTATAGAATTCATCTTTCCCTTTGTTAACGTAACCTTTATATGATCTTTTATCAAGTTCTTTTAATGATTCGTGAAGTTCTTTTAGATTTTTAAGAGCTTTACCATCTAGCACCATAAATTTTTTTGAAGATGATTTCTTAACCATTTTTACCTCTTATCTATCTAATGTAAGACCTATTCATATAAAAAACTATCTTTTGAGAGCTTTCTCAATTTCTTTAGGATTATATCCCACAATGATTGTATCACCAATTTCGATTACTGGAACTCCGGCTTGTCCAGAAATTTCGATCATCTTTTCTTGATTTTTTGGATCCGCAGACACATCTACTTCTTTATATTTGATTTTGTTATCTTTTAGAAATTTTTTTGTTTTTACACACCAAGGGCATGTCGGTGTAGTGTATATTATAACATTTACCAATGTAATCAACCTCTTTACTTTGAAGGATTTAAATCTATTTAATTCTTTCTAAGAATTTTCTGCTCCACGAAACGGATTATTTTTTCAGATTCTCCGATAAATTCTCCAGCAAACTCAATTACTGGAACAGTTTTTACTCCGCTTTCTTTAAACAGTTTTTTTCTTAGAGAATCATCGTGGTCATAGGAAACATTAATTTTTTTGAATTTAATTTTCATTTCATTCAAGAATGCTCTTACTTTTGCACAGAACGGACATTCTTCGTATTGATATAAAGTTATTTCTGGCATATTTTTTACTTATTCATTCAGGTATATAAATTTGATGAAAATGAACTCAAATAAACAAAGTATTTATACCCTAAATCTCAGTTAAATTCTATGGATGAAGACTATCAACTACCACGAACAGTTCTACTTAAAGATTGGACTTACCAAGATTATGAAATCTCTGCAGCTATTGCTTCCTGGGGTGATGCATTAGGATTTGTTAATGGGGAAAACAAAGGGGGAGTTGTTGTTGCCGACACCGTTGGTCATGTAAAAAAGAGCGGGGATCGAATGCAGAAGTTTCTGGATGAAGAGATTTCTAATGGTTGGGGTGAAGAGGAAAATGCTAAAGAAGCTTTAATTAATTTATCAAATAGATTAAGTATAGCTAAAGGATTTGATTTGGTGGACTTTGGCAATGATTTAATTAATGGAATGATTCATGCCGATGAAGTACCAACAATATCTAACTTATGGTGTGATGGTGTTTCCGTTAATTATGTTCAACTGTCTTCTGATGGTCTAACTTTCTCTAACGCCGGAGACTGTCTTGGTCTTCATGTGAAGAAAGATACTCCTGAGATGATAGCTTACAATGGTTCTACTTTAGACAAAGCGTATAAAAAACTGGAAAAATTTTACCAAACTACCATTCTTCCAGATGAAACATTCTTAATTTATTCAGACGGTTTTATCAATAATGCTCTTTCTAGGATTCAAAGAACTAATGGGTTGTTAGGTAATCCGCAAATTGAGGATTTAAGTAAAAAAGTTCTTGAAATTTTTGCAGAAGTAGTAAGAAGATCCAAAACGGCTTTAGAAACAAGAGATAATTTAATTAAGCCTCCTTACGGAGACCTCTTTCTTCCTCTTGCTACACCATATTATCGCGGCGGAGATGATGTTACTTTCGCTGTGATCAAGCGTAAGCCTTAATAACTTCTTTTAATTTCTATGTTAAGAGATGATAGATTTATCCTTGTTGAAAGACTTTCTGATTGCTTTAGCTCTTGGTGCTTTAATTGGTCTTGAAAGAGAGTATGACCGTTATAGGACCGGAAAATCTGATTATGCTGGAATAAGAACATTTCCTTTAATTGCTCTTTTTGGTTCGATGGCTGCATATCTGGGAGCAACAGTTTCGGTTTGGATTTTTGTTGCATCAGTTCTGATAATAGGATTTCTAATTGCAGTAACGTATGTTGCTCTTGAAAGAAGGTCAAAAACTTATCGTGGCGCAACTTCAGAAATAGCAGGATTCATTACTTTCTTCATTGGCGCGTTAGTTTTTTATGATAAAGTAACAATTTCGGTTTCTCTTGCTGTTATCATGACCATCATTCTTTACATGAGAGCATTCTTGCACACTTTCGCTAAAAGAATTAAAGCAATTGAGTTAGCAGACACTTTAAAATTTGCAGTTATTGCTTTTGTAATTCTTCCATTCCTTCCAGACCAAAATTACGGTCCGTTTGGTATATTTAATCCGTACGTTGTTTGGTTAATGGTTGTTTTCATTTCAGGGATTGGTTTCGCAGGTTATATTTTACTTAAATGGTTTGGCCAAAAAGGTATTGCTCTTACCGGTATCCTTGGTGGATTAATAAGCAGTACGGCTGTTACGATGAGTTTCTCACAAAGAAGTAAACATGAAAAAAAGATTTACCGTGCATTGGTGCTTGGAGTAATTCTGGCAAACGGTATCATGTTTATAAGAATCTTGATTGAAGTTCTTGTAATCAATCCAGAACTCTTTCCTAAAATGATTATCCCGCTTTCATCATTAGCATTAATTACAGCTATTTTTTCTTATTTCCTTTACAAGAGTTCACAGAAAGTAAAAGGTAAAGTTGATCTAGGTTCACCATTCACGATAGGTCCTGCTTTAAAATTTGGTGCTCTTTTTGCAGCGATAATTGCCTTCGTAAAAATTGCTGACGTTTATTTTGCATCTAGGGGAGTATATCTTGTAAGTTTCATTTCTGGGATTGCTGACGTTGATGCAATCACGGTTTCCCTTTCTCAACTTGCAAAGACTTCTATCTCTCTCGAAACTGCTAAGAATGGAATTATCATTGCGGCATTAACAAATGTTTTTGTGAAAGGTGGTATCGCTATGTGGTTTGGTGACAGAGAATTTGGTAAAAGAGTTTTCGGTATCTTCGCATTACTGATTGTTGTTGGTGTTGTTTTGGTTATGCTAGTTTAGAAATAAATTAACTCAATTCTCGTTTCAACATCTTGTGGGCGTTATTGATTTTCTTAAACATTTCCGCATCGCCACCGGCATCTGGGTGATGTTTTTTAGCAAGTTCTTTGTAGTTCTTATTAATTAAATCAAGATCTAGACAATCTTTATCAACGCCAAGAATTTCACGTGCTTCTTTATATTTATCTTCAACATCTCGTTCTTCATAGAAATGCTGAACAAACTCTTCTGGGGTTATCTCTTTATTTAACAAAGAATTAACTTCCATTTCAATAACTTTAGAAACAACGTATAAATTTTCTACAAATTTGTTAGATAATTTATAACTAAAATACATGTATCTATCATCAAAATACCAAGATGCTGAAGCATGACCTCTCAATCTTGCAACTTTTTGTACTGGAACATCGATATCATCTTCAATGATTCCTGCCTTTTTTAATGATTCAACAATATTATTTCTATATAATAATGCTCTTCGATCATATGAATCTCTAACTAATAATTCATTAAATTCATGTCCTTTAACAGTTATCCTTGCCATTTATCTTCTAAACGATCTGGATTTATTTCTTGCCCGAGATCGGCCTTCAAATTTATTGTTATCATCCGAATCTGATCTTCTTTTTCGATAACCATTTCCGAAAGATTCTTTTCTACTGTTTTTTGAAGTTCTATGGCTTGATGTAATTCCATGAATTTCTTTATAGTTGTTAGGATTTAATACGGACTTAAATGCGTATTCTAACAGTGAAGCTAATGCTGATACTGGGCTGTTACTTACAAGAATCTCTTTAGCAATTTCTTCATAGGATTTAGATTTACCAGATTTGATAGATTGTTCAACTGTTTGTTTAATATGTTTTTTCTTAAATTCAATAACTTGATTAATTGAAGGTAATTCTCGTTTTTCTAGTTCTTTCTTAACAATCTTTTCAATAAACTTTAATCTATTTCTTTCAGATGGAGTAATTAAAGTTACAGCTGCTCCTTTTTTACCTGCTCGACCAGTTCTTCCAATTCTATGTACGTAAGATTCCGGGCTTTGAGGTAATGAAAAATTTACAACGTGAGTTAGGTCGTTAACGTCTATTCCTCTTGCGGCAACATCGGTAGCGATTAGAATGTTAACTCTTTTAGCTCTGAATAAATTCAAGATTTTTTCTCTTTGTTCTTGAGAAATATCTCCGTGAATTGCGGCTGCGCTATAACTTTGATCAATTAATTGTCTGGCAAGAACGTCTACTTCTGACCGAGTTCTACAAAAAACAATTCCATAAAAATCTTCATTGATATCAATAATTCTACGTAATGCATCAAATCTGTCTCGAGGCATTACTTCATAATAAATTTGTTCAGTTAATCCAATTGTAAGTTGTTTATTCTCGGTTTCTAAAACAACATGTTCTCTCATGAAACTTTTTGCAATCTTATGGATAGCTTTTGGCATTGTTGCGGAAAATAAAAGCATCTGTTTATTTGGACCGGTCTTTTGAAGAATTTTTTCAATTTCTTCTAGAAAACCCATATTAAGCATTTCGTCAGCTTCATCTAGAACAACAAATGTAACTTTGAATAGGTCTAAACATTTTCTTTTTATTTGATCTATAACCCTTCCTGGTGTTCCAACAACGATATCTACGCCCTGGCTTAATTTTCTAATTTGTTCATTGATTGGGGTGCCCCCATATACTGCTAAGACTCTTAATCGTTTATTTCCAACTAATGATTCTATCTCTTTTGATACTTGTATTGCAAGTTCTCTAGTTGGTGTTAAAATTATTGCTTGAACGTGTCTAGAATTTTCTGTTATCTTTTCAATAATCGGTAATGCAAAACTAACTGTTTTTCCTGTACCTGTTTGCGATTGTGCAATAATATCTAGTTTACCTTCTAAAAGTATTGGTATAGCTCTTCGCTGGATCTCAGTTGGCGTTACGTACCCTTTCTTTCTTAATGCATTAATAACATTCTCAGAAAGACCTAGTTTTTTGAATTCTTCCATAATAGGTCTAATTTTGTCTCCCGTTTATAAAGCTTTGCCTGTTTACTACCCCCTGGTTACTACAATTCGAAAGATTTATATGCCACTTGTGTGCCTAAATTATAACATAACAATTGACGATGTTTTCGAATGGCTGGACTTCCGTGTTTTTCTCGTTTAAGAAATAGAGATTTTATTGAAACTAACTCCTAATTAACCACAAAATTTATCACTATCAAAGTATTTCTAATTAAAATGAGCCTATTATGGGTATCTCCAGAGAAACTTTCGGGATATTTTTTTGATCAATTAAATACTGCTCCCGAGGTTGAGGAACATGAGCTTCTAGATACTTCTTGCTGGTATGTTGCAGATCTACTGTCAAAGTATATTCATTCTAGCGAATTACTTAACGAAGGAAAGCTAGAACCATTAACCTTCCAATTGTTTTCCGCACTTAATGATCCAAATCATAAACGAGTAAGAAGATTAGCTGATGAAACTTTATTCTTAACGGGTTTCTTCTATGACTTTGTACGAAGACGTGGAAAAGGACAAGTAGATTATTACCATGATATTGGTTCAAGAGCTTTCCAAGCGTTAAGTCTTGCTTACAGAGATAATGAAGAACTCTCTTTAGCATTATATGACATTTCTGAGAAACATCCGGTTTTCAGTAAGATGATTGGCGATTTGAGAGCTGCAGAAATGAACGATTCTGATTTGGTTAATCTTGTTAGAAGATGGGAAGAGACTCATGATGAACGTTATCGTTCTTTAATGATTAAGTTAGGTTATGATCCATTGAATAAAATAGATTGTAATTAGAAACACTTATTAACAAAATAATTCTACTTCTTTCATGCCATTTGCTGTAGTACATATCATAACTGCCTTTGCTATCCTTGGTATTGTTAGACATTACTTTTTTTCAAAGAAAACCTTAACACCAAGAGTAATCTTAATTGGCGGAATAGCCGGACTTCTTCCGGATTTAGACATTCCTCTAGGTTGGGTTTATGATTTTGTAACTGGAACATCATTAAATCTTCATGGTTTATTTTTGCATAGTGTTCTTTTCCCAACTTTAACTTTACTTATCGCCATAGTTTTATTCATTGCGAAAAAGAAAAAATTGGCTGTAATATTTAGTGCAATTACATTTGGATTAATATTACATTCATCCTTAGATTGTTTATTTGGCGGAGTTGATAAAAACTTTCTTTGGCCGTTAAACTCTGTTAATTCTTGTCCCGAGTTTGGTTTGGCAGGATTCGCGGAAGAACTAGACGCAATGTTCTTTGTCCTCTGGTTGGGATATCTTGAATTTAGAAAGAAAGTTAAGGATTATATCTAGAAAAATTCAATCTTTGGTTCATCATTCCTTTTATCTTCTCGTTTTCCTTGAGCTAGATTAAGGAATGAAGTAAAATCAGGCGGGGTGTCTGGGATAATTTTTTTCTCAGATTGATAAGTATTATCTGAAAACATGCTCATCATGTTTGTAGTATCAACAATTTCAGTTTTTTCTTCTTTCTTGACAAAATGTTTTAGAATTTCCATGACTTTCATAATATCATCATGACTATCATGTTTAGTATCTATCGTAATCTTCATATTGGTAGAAAAGAAGAAGGCCTTTATAATTTTTACTCTGTTACCAATAATTCAAGTGCTGTTCCTAATGCTTCAGTTAATTCCTTTTCAAATTCTTTACTCACATCAGCACATTTACCTAACACGTGACATAATTCATGGCCGTAAGTAGAGCAGAATGTTTGCCGATCTTTAAGTTGATCTAAACGGATATAAATTTTTTCAGCTCCTTTTTCCAAACTTGCTAAACCTCTAAACCATGTTGCTTCTTGTGATCCTTTCATTGCTTTAGAAAAAATATAAATCTCTGGTTCGTGTCTTCCTTCTGGGATAAGAATTTCGTTAATTTCCCGATATAACTGATATACTTTAAATTGTTCGGGTGTTAATTCATCTGGAGAAACAAACTCCCAAGAAACATTATAAGACACTCTTTGGGAGGATAATGGTATTCCTGCTCTAATCAGAAAATCTTGAAGACCGTTAGGGATTGATCTAACAACGTTAAATCCAAGAGATTCAGCATCACTGTTAACATTTTCTCGGCTTTTTTCTTCCAGAACTGCTTTTTCACCATACAACTGATGGAACGCGCTAACCCACATCTCTGGGTGAGCTGGGGTAATTGAAGAATATGTTAAACCGCCCTCATAACAATCTTTGGCTAAAACAAGAGTTGCTTTTATTATTTCAATCTCATCAAAAAGACTTATAACATATCCTAGTTGTACATCTAAGCGAGGTTCAATAACATGATCTCTATCTGGTGAAAGTAAATTGTTTGCCGCATTTCCAAGTATTTGATAAGTTAACAATAACGGTTTAGAAACATCATACTTAATCTTTTTAACAAATAATTCGCCTTTCAGATACCCATTTGGAAAAAATATTCGATGTAATGAATGTGATTCAATTGGAACCATAATATCTTTTTTGAAATCAATAATTCTGTCACGGAAAGTAAGAACCTGTTCAATGATTTCTTCGCTTGGATTTCTGATTATCGTGAATGATCCAAAATATTTATCGTACCCAACCTTAACTTCCTGACAAAGAACTTCCATCCGATGCGGCTCATCTTCTTCATCACCAATAATAATCTCTTTTGCGAACGGTTTCGCTCTCCAGTTTCTTGAACCTAAGTGTAAATCGACGCCATGTCGTATAGCAGCCGCAGAAATCATTTTCAATCCTTCTCCAAATTGACCGGTTGCAGATGTTAAATCCTGCTTTGAACTATAACGAATAATCGTGTAGTGATAAGGATATCCTGTACCATTATCAGCCATCACAATTTCTTCAACTGTTTTATTAGGATCATAATCCTCTAAATTAACTAATTTCTTATCTTGCCTTAGTTTAACATAATAAGCTGTTCCTCCGCTATCTTCTGGAAAATGATTACTTACCGCATCAAATGCTATCCGTTCAGGGCCCCACTCATTTGCTCTATAATCTAGGGTTGCCCATGATTCAAGAATTATTCTTTCTAATTTATTATCTGACATGACCATTCGACTAGGCACTTTTACTTAACCGTTTTCTATATACAGTATTAAATCTATCTATAGAATACAGAAATAGTTATTAATTAGAAGAATTTAGTACTAAAATGCTTGATGAACAAGAAATAAGGAGTTTGGTGGAAAAATACATCCCAGGTGAGGGCGGAGATTTTCTAGTTCAAGAATTAATTAAGCATGGACCTATTCCAAGGTTAAGAGATTACATTGTTAAACCGGGGAAAGTATCTGATTCTATTTTTGGTGGTAAAGGGAGTTTTTTTGATAAAAAACATGGCCGAGTTGTAGAATTTGAGAATCCGCCGTTAGAAACTAAAGACGGTAGACCGCTTCGTTTAATGGTACGGACGGACAGAATTTCAACCCATGACATTAATCGGGGAACAATTCCATTTAAAGACCAAGTTCTTGCAATAAATCACCATCATATGCTTCGGGTTGTAGAAAGGAATATTGGCACATCTCAATTAGAAATCGGGTTGGGAGATAATTCGGTAGTTATCGTTGCAGAGAATTTAACAGCTCTTCCTTTTGAAAATGTTTTAAGATTTTACCTTGCAAAAACTTCTACAAAAACTTCCTTATATCAACATTACATTCACGGTGGGAGGTTCTTTTCTGGTCATCATCTTCCAGATGGACTTATCGCGAATGGTTTATTACCTTACTTAATTGATACTCCGACCACCAAATCTGATGAACATGATCTGCCGACTTCTCAAAGAGAATTGATTGAGCAAGGGTTAGTTAAAGAGTTAGATTATATCATATTAAAGAATGCTTCAGCCGTTGCATTCGGGATGGCTTACAAACACTTAATTCAGCGGGGAATAATTCTCGCGGATACTAAGTTAGAACATGGGATTAACCGTGAAGGAAAAGTTGTGAGTCAGGATGAACTATTTACGATGGATTCTTCTAGATATTGGTTAAAAGATGATTACGATGAGCAAGTTAGATTCTTAAAAGAAGAAAAAATTAATGAATTAAATCCCCGAAATTTCTCTAAAGAATTTGCTCGAGATTTTTCATCTGGTGACCAACCATATGATTACGACCAAAGAGTTCTGATTGCTGTGCGTTACATTCAAGGCATTCAAGAAATTACCGGGCACCAATTTATCCCCGACATGAGATCAAAAGAAGAAAGAATTCTTGGCGGATTACAGAAAATTTTTGATGAGATGGTTAGGTAAATTTATTTCTCGCTGGGTTTAATACTCCGCTGCTCAGCAGCAACTAGTGAGAAATGACCAGAAAATCCGTGTTAGAAAAATCGCCGAATACCTTGCAGCTTGCTGCGGTGGGTAGGCGATTTTAGGATTTTCTCGTTTATTCTTTTTCCATTCTCCATAATCCAACTTCAATGTTTTGTACTGGTTTCTTATGATGTTGAAATGTAGCTCTAATTGGAAATTCAAATTTCTGAAGATGAGTTATTTTAAATTTATAATCTTTACAAATAGCTTCCACGAACGATTTAGTGGTTATTTTATGCATGCTGTAAACTAATTTAGATGAAGTAAACGCTTTTTCAAGAAACTTTTTATCTGCATGAATTTCTTTAGTTCCAAATGGGGGATTTTGTACAACCACATCGACTTCTTCATCAAATAAACTAATATCATGATTAATAAATTCTGCATCTCCAACCTCGTATTCTTCTTTGGTAGAATTATAATTTGTTATGCAAACATCTAAAGCTTGTTGATCTTTATCAACAAAATAAATCTTTTTTGCTCCCATCATTAACAAACCGATACCTAGAATCCCAGGTCCACATCCAGCGTCAAGGATAATTTTACCGGCAACTTCTCCTTTAAGAGCCATGTCCCAAATCCAAGCAGCTGCGATATGTGACGGAGTAACATATTGTTCTAAAGCAAGCGAGGGAGAATCAAACTGTTTCAATTTGCTAAGAAATACTTCTAAATCACGTTTTGAGCGGATAGTCATTCTTTACCATAATTTTTCATTCTTTAAATCACTTTCGAGAAGATTTAGGTAAGATCTTAACATTTCAATGGTGCCATGTGGGCCTTTAATTAGCGATAACATCTCAGGAATACTGCTATTTGGATTTTTGGTATTCCCTTTAGAAATCTCTTCAATTTTTTGAAATGAAAGCTGAACATATGCCCTATTCAGTGTTATTGGTTTATTTAAAGTATATTTTTCTTTAAGAACTCTCAATTGATTTCTAACTTGTTTAAAGTAAACTGATATTTGATTAAAATAATTTTTAAGAATCAGAAGATCTTTAATTATAGTTCTATTAGGAATCTCTTCAATTCCAATCAATGAATGACTTCTCGAATTATTTCCAATAAGTACAACCTGTTCTAACAATACTTTTCTTTCTTCATCAATATCTCTTAATCTGAGAGTCATTTTTCTAATTATTTCTTCATTTTCAGATATGTTTTTTAAGATACTAGCTAAAATAAGATTTCTTTTAATGTTATGTTCCGCAATGATTCTAACTTTTTCTTTTTGTTTCCACTCTAATCTTTGTTGTTCAGTTAAATGTGGGCCAACTTGATGATATCTATGTTCAATAGAACTCGATTCAGTTTGATCAATCAACTCTAAACTGTTTCTAAATCGTTTAATTACGCTAAGAACGTTAGTAAATTTTTCTAAATGAACTTCAATTCTCACAAAGTGATGTTGCATTTCATTAACAACATCGCGCATAGTTTCAACATCTTTTTTATGACTCATCTTTACTATTAGAATTTATTACTTAATAATCTTTTGGATTGTATTTAAAACAATTTCTAACCATTGCTAAGTGATTGTATCCCCCAAAATAGAAAGGTATTTAAACCACAAAGAATTCATTTTTGTACAAGGGCGGTAGTAGAAAAAGAGGCGAGAGAGTAGGATAATCTCGCTTATTTAACGACGACAAATTTATGAGAGGTAGTGCTAACTATGAAACATAATTTCGACCATATCCGTTTCGCTTTAGAAGAACATCTTTCTGCAATCAATGAAAATACAGCTGAGATTCAAGCGCTATTTGATTACATTCATGAAATGGAAGTTAAGGTTGATAAAGTTGTTCAAAGGTTAGATCAATTACAATTAAGTCAAGGCGTCGATCCGATTAAATCTTCTATTGTTCCATTAAATCATAATGAGAAAAAAGTATTCTTAGTTTTATACACTGAAGAAGCTCCTCTTTGTTTTGATGAACTTGCCTTAAAGACTAATTTCTCTTCTACTGTTGTTCAAGAATGTGTAACCTCTCTTGCTGGTAAAGGCATTCCCTTAGTACGTTCTCATTTTAATGAAAAAATGTTTGTAAAACTTGAACCGGAATTTAAAGAAATTCAAGCAAAACAGAATTTAATCAATTTGTCTCTGGAAAGTTTTATGGATTAGATTATCTATCTTTGTATAAATGTGTTAAAGCTAGAGAACGCGTTACTCCAGCTGGTTGATATATGTAATCTTTTCTATGTACCTGTACCGGTGTAATTGCAACAAGGAAATTTATTCTTTCGGTTTCTTCATCCATAATTACCTCACCTTGAATAAAACTTTTGAAAGTCATTGCAATACTACCTAATACTTCTGCTACTTCATCTCTAAATGGGATGTATATTTCTGCAGAATCTTCAATTAAATTAACCCCTATATTTTTACCATCTTTTATTTGTTCATAACTAACCGAGAATTTAACCATTCTTGGATAATCCTGCTCCCAAGAAGCAGCTCGGTAATTTCCACTATAATCACTTCCAACAATTTCACTCCTTTGATCTATAAACAATTCATCAATAGTTCTAGGTTCATATTTTCGATCAATCGGTATCCTTACGGCATCACGCAATCTTCCCATGACCATTTTAATAATAAGACAGGATATAACGCTTTCCTAATAATATCACAACTATTATAAACTCTATTCTTTAATATAGGCATTATGTGGGCTAAACAACATGATGAAGTAAATCAGATTATTGAAGGGTATTATAATCCAATCAAGGAATGGCATCCAGATCCTAAAGGATACTTTCTAATCAGAGTTAATTATAAGGATAAACAAATTGAAGCTGCTTACGTAACAAATAAACATGCAATCAAGAAAATAATTTTTGGTAAGACTGCTCAAGAAGTTTACACCCCAATCATTAAAATGAAACTTGTTTCCAAATTAGATCATGCTGCATATCTTGGCAAGGAATTAGCAAAAGCCGAAATCTGTTTAAAGAAAAAATTGAAATATGTTCAAGAAGGGAACGTGACTTTTTCTAAACCATAAATTTTATAAATGGACACAATTCACAATTGTGATTAAAGGTGATTTTTTATGGAAAACAAACTAGAAATTAATATGGCTGCACCTTCTTTTGAAGCAAAGGCATTTTATAATGGAGATATAACCTCAGTTAAATTAGCTGATTACAAAGGTAAATGGGTAATTTTATTCTTCTATCCGGCAGATTTTACATTCGTTTGTCCAACTGAACTTGGAGAGATGGCTGACAATTATGAAGAATTCCAAAGATTAGGAGTTGAGATATTAAGTGTAAGTACGGATACCGTATTTGCCCACAAGGCTTGGCATGACAATTCCGATACAATCCAGAAAATTAAATTTCCAATGGTAGCAGATCCAGCTGGACAGATTTGTAACGCTTATGGCACGATGATTCCAATGGAAGGGTTAAGTCTAAGAGGAACATTTATAATTGATCCAGACGGTATTTTGAAGGCTTTCGAGATGCACGATAATAGTATCGGAAGAAGTGCAAAAGAACTGTTAAGGAAAATTAAAGCTGCACAATTTGTTCGTGAACATGGCGACCAAGTATGCCCGGCAAGTTGGGAACCAGGAAAAACTACATTGAAACCGGGATTAGATCTTGTGGGGAAAATATAAAATGGTATACGCAGAAAAAGAATTTACAAATTTAACTGGGATTTTTAGCGATAAATTAACGCAAGCGCATTTAAAACTTTATTCCGGTTACGTTGCTAATACCAACAAAGTTTTAGATTTGTTAAAGACCTTAGAACCAGGAACGCCCCAATGGGCCGAAGTTAAAAGAAGACTTGGTTGGGAATTTAACGGAATGAGGTTGCATGAATTATATTTTGGTAACATGGGCAAAGAGAAGAAAACTTTACCCGAAGATTCTGTCTTGCTTCAAAAGATGATTCAAACTTTTGGATCCGGAGAAGTATGCCATAAAGATTTTGTGAACACCGGTAAATTACGTGGTATCGGCTGGGTTGTTATGTATTATGACAAAGAAGCTGATCAATTGTTCAATGTCTGGGTTAATGAACATGACGTAGGGCACTTCTCAGGTTGCGTACCATTGTTAGTTATGGATGTATTTGAACATGCTTTCGTGACTGATTACGGGATGGACCGAGCTTCTTACATTGGCGCTTTTATTAACGCGATTGACTGGGACGTTGTAAATGGGCGGTTTGAGAATCATTAATGTTCTGTTTTTTAAAGTCACTACCCACTGGACAAGCACGGGTAGGGTTTATATACTAGCATTATCATTATTTGATGTATGAAATCTGTTCTTATTTCTAATCTAAGAAAGAATTTTGAAGAACAGGTTAATAATTCTGAAGGTATAGAATTTTGGTTTGCTCGAAATCTTCAGTTTTTATTGGGTTATGCTAAATGGGAAAATTTTCATTTGGTTATTGAAAAAGCTAAAGTGGCCTGTAAGAATTCTGGACAAATAATCTCTAATCATTTTCCCGAGGTCAGGAAAACGATAGCTATGCCAAAATGTGCAACAAGGGAGGTTGAAGATTATAAACTGACTAGATACGCCTGCTATTTAATTGCTCAGAACGGAGATCCTCGAAAAGAAGAAATTGCCTTTGCTCAAAGTTATTTTGCAGTACAAACAAGGAAACAAGAAATTATTGAACAAAGAATAGCCTTGCAGGAGAGATTTGAGGCAAGAAACAAGCTGATTAGTTCCGAAACAGAACTTTCTAAACTGATTTATGAACGTGGTGTTGATGATGTTGGATTTGCTCGAATAAGAAGCAAGGGTGATGAAGCCTTATTTGGTGGTAATGATACAAAACAAATGAAAATAACACTGAATATTCCAAGGAATAGATCTATGGCCGATTTTTTGCCAACTGTAACAATTGCTGCTAAAAATCTTGCAACTGAAATAACTAATTTTAATGTGAAACAGAATGATTTACATGGGGAGATAAAGATATCTGGAGAACATGTTAAGAATAATAAAGAAATGAGAACTGTTTTAACTAAAAATCATATCTTTCCAGAAACACTTCCCCCGGAAGAAGATATACTAAAATGCGTTAGATTTCGAATATATTAACGCATTTTATATATATAAAGTGCCAAAAATAAGTTCGAAAGCTTTGGCACTTTAGTATATTAAAAAGCTTGAACACAGAATAAATAAAGATAAGAAAAGAATTCTAGGTCATTAATTTTATAAAAGACCATTTTATTTTTTCTTTATGGCATACGAACATCTAGCTAATTTACCTGACAGATACGGTCTTGGTGAGAAAGACGTTCAATTTGATGGTTTAGTTACAGATCCTTCTTTGGTTTTGAAACAATATCAGATATATGATAGTGTACCTCTAGATAGCAGTTTAGTTAAAGACAGTAAGAAATTTCTTAAAGGTGAAATCTCTGCAGGCAGAATTAATCCTTACCTTGGCCTTGGTTTTGCTATCTTGTCAAAAGATATGTTTAATGTTGCCCGGTGGGATACGACTCACCCGATTGTTCTTCAGAATCAGATATATAGTTTTAATAATGGTGATTTAGGTAATGCGCACTTGTTGGATATCCGGGAAATTGGCACGTTTTGTATCTGGGAATTGGGTATCGTGAATCATGAACGGGAAGCTTGGTTTGATTACTTGGTATCTCTAAGAAGAGAACAAGATAAGAAGAATTATTTAGATTCTGTGGTTAGAAGTTTGTTTTGAGGTAGAACTTATCGTCTTCTAGGTCTACTACGGTTAAACCTGGCATTATTTTTCTTTGGCGGCGGTTTAGAAGCTGCGCCTACCGCATTTCTAGCAGTTTCTGAATGGAACGTGTGATCCATGACTTCTATTTCCTGTTTTATTAATTTCTCAATATTTCTTAGGAAACTTCTTTCGTCAGCTGAACAGAATGAATACGCGGTTCCATCGGCTCCTGCTCGGGCAGTTCTTCCAATCCGATGAACATAACTTTCCGGTTCATTTGGAAGTTCAAAATTTATCACGTGAGAAATATTATCAATATCTATCCCTCTCGCTGCGATATCTGTCGCAACAAGTACTTTAATTCTACCGTTTTTGAAATCTTTGAGAGCTTTAGTTCTCGCATTTTGTGATTTATTTCCATGAATTGCATCGGAAGAAATGTTATGTTTACTAAGGAATGAAACTACTTTATTGGCTTTATGTTTCGTTCTAGTGAAAATTAAAACACTGGTAAGATGTTTCTGTCTTAGAAGTTCTAACAGTAAACGTTCTTTCGAAGATTGGTCAATGAAAAAGATGAATTGTTTTATCCGTTCAACCGTTGCAACTTTAGTTGTTAATTCAACATGGATCGGATCTTTAAGAAGATTATTTGCAAGTTTATTAATCTCGGGAGACATTGTTGCTGAGAAAAATAATGATTGTCTTTTTGGAGGTAATTTTACGATAATTTTTTTAATATCGTTAATGAATCCCATGTCAAGCATTCTATCAGCTTCATCTAGCACAAAGAATTCTATCGTACTAAGATTAATTTTTCTTTGATTCATTAAATCAAGTAATCTACCTGGAGTTGCTATCACGATATCTACTCCTTTAGATAATGCGTTAACTTGATTTACTTGACTAACTCCGCCAAATATCACGGTATGTTTAAATTTAAGAAATTCACCATATGCCGAGAAACTTTCTCCAATCTGAGCGGCAAGTTCTCGAGTAGGCGCAAGGACTAATGTTTTCAAGACTCTCGGATACTTCTCAATCATTCTTTGCAGGATTGGTAGTACGAATGCTGCAGTTTTACCTGTACCAGTTTGGGCTATCCCAATCAGATCTTTACCTAATAATAAACTTGGGATTGATTTTAATTGGATAGGGGTTGGGGTAGTATAGTTCTGTTTAGCTAACGCTTTTTGTAACGGTTCAATTAGATTAAGATCCTTGAATGTAACTATATTATCCATGTTATAGGCTATTATTGGCAGTCTATTATAAACGTGTGGGTGAAGAATCACATATATACTGAACGAAAAGTATTTTTGTGAACTTTTCGTTGGTATATACAAACGCTAAATGAATTAAGTTCCAAATTTCATTTAGCGTTGAGTATATTTAAACAAATTATATACTGCTTGTCCAAGAAAGAATCCTGCTCCGAAGGTAGCTGTGTTGTTAACGTTTTTTGCTAGATTTACCTTACTTATTATTCCGCTAAGTCCATATCCGAGCATAGCTGGAAATGTGTCAATTACCATATCAGTAATCTCTGGTCTTGCTGAACCATCCTCATGGAGGAAAGCTTCTACTCCTGCTCCTAAGGCTACACCAAGTATACCTTGAGATATATTTTCATATAACTTTATTTTATCTGGCATTTTAATTTGGTTATTTCTATTTGTTATAAAGATTTCTGTGGAATTAATGGTTAAATAGTTGATTTAAATAAAACTGACCAAAAGTTTATAAAATACTTTCTATATTAATCATATTGGTTGTTTTGAGATAATTTCAGATGAAAATTACATTAATAAACCCATCTCATTACAACTCTAGTGAAGAGATTACCAAATCAAGATATTCTGGATATTTTCCAATCGCGATACCTTTAATTTCACGAAGTGACCCAAAATAGATACTATTAAATACTAGTTCTACTTTCTTTTTATCGAGGTAAATTTCGATGAAAAAAATACGAAAATTAGATATTGCATGCCCAAATCAATCTTGCAACCAATTTAATAAAGTTGGGCTGAGA
>JAUYKZ010000016.1 GCA_030704845.1 archaeon
CTCGACTAATTAGCCAATCTCTAAATGATGATCAGAGAAGATTAGTCGAGCGCGTTTATGGGAAAGGAGATGACTTTGAGAAAGTCAGGGCAATGCTGACTGAAAGATCAGAGGTTAAGATCAGAGTTTTTGTTCTAAATCCAAATTATGTAAGATCTCATGCTTCTGCTGGAGCAATTGGGCGGGCGTCCTGGTTGTACTACGGTGGCTTCAACGCTGATGTTTACAACATCAATGATCATGACCGCCTTCGTGGGGTAGTCGATCAATCCGAGCGAGATTTAACTGAATAATTTTTAAAGTATCAATTCTTTTAACGAATAATGATCACAGAACATTCAGCAACAATAGGCGGGGAACTTCCAAAGAAAGATGTAAATGCGAAGATGGAAGTATTTTATAATCCTGTCATGGTCTCTAACAGAAACATATCGATAGTTCTTCTTAATTCAATTCTTAATAAAAATCTGAAAATGACTCTGCCCTTAGCCGGTTCAGGCATTCGCGGATTACGTTTTTTAAAAGAATTAAAGAAAGGAAAAATTAAACAGTTAGATTTGAATGATCATAAAGACAATTTTGAAGATGTTTTCAAAAAAAATATGGCTTTAAGTGAGATTAAACCAACTAAGAAAGTCAACATCTATCAACAAGACGCGTCATTATTTCTTCTAAAACAAGATGGTTATGATTACATTGATCTTGATCCGTTTGGGACTCCTAATCCGTTCATTGCAGCTGCAGTGGCAAGGATATCTAGGGGAGGGATTATTGCAGTTACTGCAACCGATACTGCAGCTTTAACTGGGACATATCCTAAGGTGACTAAACGGAAATATTGGGCAAGAAATTTAAGAAGTTATTTAATGCATGAAGTAGGATTAAGAATCCTTATCAGGAAAATTCAGTTGCAAGGAATGCAGTTTGATAAAGCCTTTCAACCAATTCTAGCTTACCATAAAGATCATTATTTCAGAATTTATTTCCGTTCTGAGAAAGGTAAGGAGAAGTGTGACGAGATTATTAAACATCATAAATATCTGTTATTTAATGAGAACACTGGGGAATATAAAATCTCGGAGTATAACCAAGAAGATAATTTTATTCATCTTGGCCCATTATGGGTTGGTGAATTAGCTGATCGAAAATTACTTCAGAAAATGGTTAGAATCAATCCGTTCTCCGAAGAAAAGAAATTTTTAGAATTACTTCTTGAAGAATCATCAAATAACAAAGTTGGTTTCTATGATTTACATGTGGTTGGTAAGAAAAATAATATCCGTCCGCCAAGAATGGAAGGATTATTAAAAAAATTAAAAGGGGTACACACCCATTTTTCTCCGACAGGAATAAAAACTAAAGAATCTTTCCAGAAAGTATTACAGGTAATGAAAGATGAAGAAAGAGACTGATTGGAAGAAGAAACTAACTAAAGAGCAATATCATATTCTAAGAGAGAAGGGAACGGAACAACCGTTTACAGGAAAATTGTTGCATAATAAGGAAACTGGAGTTTATGTTTGTGGCGGATGTGGAGCGAAATTGTTTTCTTCCGAAACTAAATTTGATTCAGGTTGTGGGTGGCCGAGTTTTTATGACCTTGCTGAGAAAGAGAACGTTGAATTAAAGAAAGATCTCAGTTTAGGCATGGAACGAGTGGAAGTTATCTGTAAAAAATGTGGGGGTCATCTAGGTCATTTGTTTAACGACGGACCCAAGCCAACTGGACAAAGGTATTGCATTAATTCAGCAGCTTTAGGGTTTAAGAAAAAGAAATAGTTCGATTATACTAAAGTGCCAAAGCTTTCGAACTTATTTTTGGCACTTTATATATATAAAATGCGTTAATATATTCGAAATCTAACGCATTTTAGTATATTTCATTCCAGTCGATTGTTTATGAATATCTAATCGTTTCTTGGTAATCATTCGGCGCAATTCTACTTTATGTGCAGCTGGAAGTTCGGATGATCCAATTTCTTTTTCTATGATATCTAACAAAGCTAATTGTTGTCTTAGAACTCTTTTTACTGGTATAAACCATAGAATTTTTCCTTCATCTACATGAGAAATCCTGAACCGGAAATTCTGAATTAATATTTCTTCATCATTCATAATTACTTAAGAAAAAATAATACTTAATAAGTCTTGTCCTTATTCTTAGCCAAGAGCTAAATCCATTTTAGCAATCTCTGCATTTTGAACGCCTTCGATGTCTGCCATTTTTCCAGCAATAACTTCAAAGTCAGCTCCTTCAAGTTCATACATTGCAAGAACTAAAACTGCTTTTAATCCAAATGCTATTGGATCTTCTCGACTTTGCATTTCACCGATAGATCCAGCTTCTTTCGCAATCGCTAAGGCTTTCTCCGCGATAGGTCCCAAATCAACCTCAACTGATTCAGGCATCAATTTAAATGTAATTACTGCTTTTGCCATTGTAAATAAAATTTAGTTAGGTCCGATGAATCCGCAACCAGGACAGGTATACTTAATTGCATTTTTACGTGCATAGGAGCTTCTAACAATTTCATTTTTGCCACATTGAGGGCAAGCAAATATAACTGCTCCAGAATCGTTATCGATTTTCTTCTTAGTAGCCATACAAAATTTTCCTTCCATGGATTGCTGAGAAGAGGGTTTATTTATAAATCTTTTTGTAAAGAAAGCCTAGGGTTCGTTCTTTTCAACTAGGATGGTTCTTTCTGTTATTGTATAGCCTACGGGAAGAAATAATTCAGTTACATAAATATTGGTTTTTGTATGTTGGGAGATTTCTGAAGGAAGAATACTGGAGCCGGGTAGCAAGGCCATGTATGGTATAAGTTGATCAGCTAGATAATGATCTACGGCAGCTTTTGAACCAATTTCTTTCTGTAGATTTTCTGCGGCTTCCTTGCCGACATCTTCAGATTTTTTATTTTTTTCAATTAGTGCATCGCCAGCAAGAATTACCGGGTTATCGAAGTCAACAACATTATTTTGACTGAATATTGCCCACAGAAGAATTTCTCCACCGACACTCTGGCTGGTGACGTATTCAGTTCTAATATTAATGGGAACTCCATGCGGAGAGAGAATATTCTTTGCTGATGATTCAATTCTCATTGCTACCATTTTTTCTTCAAGTTCTCTGGAAAGATTGATTACTCCTCTAACCTGTTCAATTTCTCCTTGTTTTGTAAGATTAATCGCGGCAACTTTGAACGGTAATTCATCTAGTAATGAAGAATTAGTTTCAAATCGGGGAGTAATTTCTAGATGAACTTCACCCCCACCTATTGGGAAATATCCTTGTTTGATAATTTTCAATTCGATTTTTTCAACGAAACGACGTAATTGTGGGAGAAGAACATTTTGTAAATAAGATACTGATGCTTGCCATTTTCCACAAGTTCCACCTTTAACTTTAATCGTAATTTTTCCTGATGCGAAAAGACAAGGTAACGTAACCGCTTGTAATAACAATGAAATACTTCCAGCCGTACCAATATCACATTCATAAATTCCTCTTTTAATTTTTCCAGGTTTGAAATGAAGTTCAGTTGTCCCTAAAGAGATTTCATTAGTTTCTGCGTTCGACATCTTTTTTAGAAGATTAATCGCAGTAAGGTGTTGAGCTTTCAGCCCAGGATTAGGTCTGCCAGCCCTGATATTGGTTACTTGAAATTCTTTTCCGGTTAATGTGGAAAGAGCGAGAGCTGTTCTTACTAAAGCTCCTCCGCCTTCAAGATGTGAACCGTCTAAGATAATCATGATGGTTCAGAAAGCTGATTGTTTTATTTAATTTACTGTACTATTGATGATTATAAATTAAAATCTTAAGATAATTTGAGATATTCCTAGAAACTTTAATAAAACACCTCTTGTTCTGAACGATTGTGGGGCTGTAGTATAACTTGGCAGAATAGGGGCCTCCAGTAATGGAAGGTTGAGCATAACAGCAATGACAATACCTTTTCCCTGTGGTAAGCCTTAGATCAGGGTTCAAATCCCTGCAGCCCCACTTTTTCTAAACGTGTTCTCTAAACATATATAAACTCCAAGAAATTTATTATCGTCATGAAAAAAGGGGTTTTTGCTAATCCAACAATCTTTGCTGCGACAACTCTTACTGGAACAATCATCGGGGCAGGGATTCTTGGTATTCCGTATACTTTAGCAAAAGCCGGATTTCTTTATGGTTTGCTGGTGATTATCGCTATCGGTCTAGCTTTTATTTTACTAAATCTTTTCATGGGAGAAGTCGTCCTTAGAACAAATAAATTACATCAATTAACTGGTTATGCAGAACTTTACTTAGGTAAATGGGGTAAAAGGATAATGTTCTTTGCGATGATTTTCAGTCTATATGGTGCACTTATTGCGTATGTTATCGGAGAAGGAGCAGTCTTACACACTCTATTTGGAGTTGGCGCTCCGTGGATGTTTTCTTTATTGTTTTTTGCGGTGACATCTTTTATTGTTTATCGTGGAGTACATACTGCAAGTATCATGGAGTTAATCATGATTTCCTTGTTAGTAATTGTTGTAACCATTATCGGGGTATTCTCTTTGGATAAAATTACTTTACAAAATCTTCAAGGCTTTTCATTACGGAGTTTCTTTCTTCCATACGGAGTAGCTGTATTTGCTTATTCGGGACTTGTAGCAGTACCTGAAATGAGAGAAGTTCTTGGAAAAAATGTCAAAAAGATGAGGAAAGCTATAATCATTGGTTCAAGTATTCCTGTAATTATTTATGTTCTCTTCTCTCTAATTGTGGTGGGGGTAGTGGGAGCTAGCAATTTCGAATTATTACAATCTAACGATAGAATTGCTACGGTGGCTTTAAGTCTTTATGCTCATCCAATTATGGGTGGATTAGCTAACATTCTTGCTTTTTTATCCATGTTTACTTCTTTTCTTACAATTGCCTTAGCCCTAGTTTGGATGTACCATTATGATTATGGGATTTCAAGAAGCTTATCTCTTGGATTAACTTTAATTCTGCCTTTAATTGTTGGTTTGCTAAATATTGCTTCATTTATCCAAGTTTTAGGCGTAACTGGGGCAATTGCGGGCGGAATACAATCCGGTTTTGCCGTTTTAATGTTCTGGTTGGCCAAGAAAAAAGGAACCAGGAAACCAGAATATACCCTCGGGAATCATTATCTCCTGGGAGGAATTTTTATTCTCTTATTTTTGTTTGGAGTTTTCTTCGAAATATTTGGCGGAATGCTTTAAAACTACTACTTAGTAACAAATGCCCAAAAGCTTTATAAATAGGCACTATTCTTAACACTTTAAGTAAAATTTACTAAGAGGTAAATCAAAATGAATACTATAAAATACATATTACAAGTTGTTCTAATGAATGCTCCTGCCCAAGCGCAGGAAGAAATGATTTTTGAACCAGTTGATGCTTTTGCTATTTCAAATACAGTTAAAGAAGCTAATGATGCTTTAAAAGCATTAAAAGCAGCTAATGCTGTTAGTAGAGAGAAAGCAAAAAAAGTTGTTCCAGTAGCTTCAGTTGTTTCAACTCCAGCAAAGAAACAAAAAATAAATCTTACGGCTGGCGAATCTAAAAGAGATAATTCTAATGATGTTCTAAGAGACGATATAACTGGCGTTATTAACGATCTCCAATTTGCAAGAAATGGGGTTGTTGAACTTTATAGAAATGGTCAAATTCATCAACAAGCATATGATTCACTTTTAAAATCTGTAACCATAGCTCATGATGGACTTTCAAAATTATATTCAACAAGAGTTTTTGCAAGAGCAGTTGAATCTGAAAGATTTTCTATTGAAAAATTATTTTATGAAGCAAGAATTGCTTGTATTGATTTAGCTTTTGCATTAACTGACAAGGCTAATGGAAAGCAAGTAAAAGATCTATCTTCAATTGAAGATGTATGTGCTGAAAAAGTTGCTGTTTATGAAGCAGCAAAAGAAAAACTTTCTGAAAGAATGAGTTCTCAAAATGTCGCAGCTAATGCTTTCAATGAAAGAGATATTTTCTCAGGCGCAGTAGAAGCTGGGACTGATACCGATAACCAAGTTTATGTTGGATTTGTGGGTGGTTGGAATCTTGCAAAAGCAGGAATGGAAAAACTTGAAATTCTTGTTGGCGGAAGGGTTTATACTAATGGAACTGGAGACAATTCTCATAAAACAGTTACTCAAGGAAATCCGGATGGGTCTTCAAGTAAACTTGAACGAGATGTTATCGCAACTAACATTGACTTAACTGGTGATTTAAGAGTGCGATATGTTCTAGGAAATGATAATGGTTTCCATTATGCTCCAGTAACTGGAGTACGTGGTCATGTTAACTTATCTAACGAAGAAATTAATGCAAAAAGTTCATTCACAACTCCTAACGGAGATGTAACTTTAATTCCTCTTAACCCTGAAGAAAATTCAACAGTTCAAACTGGCGCTGGATTTTTCCTAGGCGTTGATGGTTGTTACAGTAGAATTTGTGTAACCCCGGAATTCGAATTGTAAAGGGGCGGCAAAGACATCAAAGCAGGTGCTGGTCTCAAATATCAATTTTGAGATTTTCAAACATTTACTTAAGGTAACAATACAATGATTCAAAAAAAAATAATTGCTTGGGGATTTATTCTCCTACTTGTATTTTCAGCATTACCATTAGCTTTTGCTCAATCACAAGCATTAACACTTAATACCTACTGGAATGGTGAAGTAGTCCAAAAAGTAGTTGAACAAGGACAATTTGCTGAATTTTCAGTAAGTATAATCAGTCAAAGTCAATCAAGATTATCCGTAAATATATTACGTAGCGGAAGGATTGTTCAAAGAATAAGAAATGGACAAATTATACCTACCGGACTAAATAATCCGTTTTATTTTACTACTGTTCAGATTGGTACTAATAACATGGCAGGAGATTATGTTATCGAAGTGATTGCAGCAAATAATCAAGGATCAGAAAGAGAAACTCTGGCTTTAAGCGTGCAAAGAGATGAGCCAGTTAATAACAATAATAACTTTGTGGATAACGGAGATTCTCGTGATTTCAGCGGTGAAGAAAATAATTGGCAAGATTCTGTTCATGGTGAATCATATAACAATCCAAGATTTAATCCATCTTCACAAGTAGATTTAGGGATTAATAATAAGATAATTGGTTTCGGACAAGGAATTCAAGTAGATCGAAACGATGATGCAATGGTTCAACCTAACGCTAATCCCGATCCAAGAGTTGTTCCAAATGCTGGCGAGATCGATTTTAATGTGAATGACATCGTTCCACTGCAGGGAGGTTTACGAGGTTTAATCCCATCAAATAATAATCCAATAGATGAGGGCGTGGGAGAACGTATTATTCCACCGGAAGATGAAGCCGTTGGAACCAATCCACTTAACGATCAAGAACCAGTTTATGTTCCAACTATAGCTGGGCAGGATCCAGTTAATGATCAAGAACCGCAAAATGATTACTTTGGTGAAGAAGAAGCAGGCGAAGATCCAGTTAATGATTTAGAAAATACAGCTCCAGTTCTTACAACTCCTGCTGTTCTCCATGTGGAAGAAGGTCAAACAATTACTTTCCAAGTTGAAGTATTTGACGCAGATGGCGATTCAGTAAAAGTAATCGCTCATGAAAATTGCGGAGAAGATCTTGGATGTTTATTTGGTAGAATGGTTAGTTTACTATTAGGATTAGATTACCTTCCAGATAATGCATCCTATAATGATGCAACCAGAACTTTCACTTACACCCCTGGGTTTGATACCGTAGAATTATTTGGTGGCCAGGAAGATGTAGAATTCCAATTCATTGGATATGATGGTCAGGATTACTCTCAATGGGCTATGGCACATATTATAGTACATGATCGAAGACATTTTAATCCACAACCAATACCCCCAGAATTCTTACCAGAAGATCCAGTAATTCCAGAAGTTCCCGAACAACCAGAACAACCGGAAGAAACAGGAGATAGGGTTGGCGCGGTAATTGCTAGCGCTCATGTAAGTAACATGGTTATGGTTGGGGACACAGTACAAGTCTCAGTTAATGTTGACAATAATGGCGATGTAGATATGGAAGATCTAAGGGTAAGAGTAATTATACCCGATTTAGGTATAAGTGCTTCCACAAGCACTTTTGATCTAAACGCTGGTATGAATAAACAAAAAACATTGGGGCTCCCAATACCTGTTCAAGCCAGACAAGGATTATACCTTATTCGGATTGTTATAGAGAATGGGGACTTCCATGAGACCGCCCATAGATACGTAACCATTGTTAGATAGGGGCTACGTGTAGCTACTCTAGAATACTAAAACGTTCGAAAGGTTTAAATAATACGGACCGTTTTTAAGGATGAAAGTGGGCATTATGCCTTACGCTCTTTAACTAACAACAAGGTTTGGAGGAAGATAAAAAATGAAAAACAGTTTGTTTGCAATGTTCGTTATTGGTTTGTTAGTGCTTGCCAACGTAGTTGGTGCAGTAGCAGCTGTTGACGACGGAAACGTTGATCTTCAAAACAATGTTAAAATTGTTACTATGAAGGTTGATGGAGAATATGTAATCTTTGATGGAAATACCGTTGAAGATGTGATCGCAGTAAATGAAGGGGCAACCCTTAATGTAAGAGTAGGATTAAGATCTGCTGTTGATGTTGACGACATAGAAGTTGACGCAAAAATCAGTGGGTACGAATACTCCGATGAAGAAAACTTACAAGATTCTTTAGGACCAATTGAACTTAAGAAAGGCATTACAAAATATGTTGATCTTGAAATCAATTTACCAAGAGACCTTAAAGAAAACGAATACTTGTTAAGACTAAGATTGCTTAACCGAGAAGGTGTAGCATTCACACAAAACGTACGCTTACTTGTTGACGCACCACGTCATAGCGTAGACCTAGAAGATGTAAGCTTTTCCCCTAGTGTACGAGCTGGACAATCATTGTTCGTGAACGTATTATTGGAAAACTACGGTGACAGAAACGAAGAAGATGTTAAAGTTACTGTTAGCATTCCAGAATTAGGAGTTAGCGCAACTGAATGGGTTGACCAAGTAGATGCAGACGATAGAGAACGTGCTCCAGAAATGTTCGTACAAATCCCAGCTTCCGCTGTGGAAGGAACATACACTGTAGAAGTTGTTGCAGAATACAACAATAGACACGAATCTGTTCGAAGACAGTTTAGCGTTCAAGTTCAACCATACGAACTTAACGACTTAGTAGGAAATACTGATGCTGCTGTATTAGTAGTTGCTCCTGAGACCCAAACTGTTGCTGCAGGTACTACCGCTACGTACGGTGTTGCCTTGGCAAACGAAGGCCGAAACTCAAAAGCATACACTATTGAAGTAGTTTCTGGCGACTGGGCAAGCGCTTCCGTAACTGAAAGCCTTGTATTACTAGACGCTGGTAAGAGCAAAGTTGTTTATGTAAATCTTGCTGTAGCTCAAAATGCTCCAGCTGGTGAACATGCAGCTACCTTAGTTGTTAAATCAGGCGATGTTGTTATCGAAACACACGCATTGAAAGCAACTGTGGCACCTGCTCAGACTGCTGCAAACGGTGTAAGCTTAAGAAATGGCGTTGAGATCGCATTAATCGTTCTCGTTGTTGTTTTGGTAGTTGTTGGCTTAATCGTAGGCTTCAGCAAACTTCGTAAAGAAGAAGACGAAGATCAAACGTACTACTAGGTAGTACGAATTTTTATCTTCTTCCATTTTTTTTCTTTTAATTAAGGAAAATTTTGGAAGAATTTTTTTTATAATTTACTTTTCAAACAATTCAAGAAATACCAATGACAAAAATGGTTAAGAATAAGAAAAGCAGTAAAGCTAAAACACTTCCTGTAAGAAACACGGTACGGGCAGTAATTTATCGAAGAACCGAACAAGGGTATGACTTTCTTCTTCTTTACAAAGTTGGTACAAAAAATTATTGGCAGAATCCGCAAGGAGGGCAGAAAAGGGGTGAAGGCCCGTTGGAAGCTTTGCTTAGAGAATCAGAAGAAGAAACAGGGATTCCTAGAAGTTCTTTAGAATTGATAAATTCAACAGAAGTCAAGAAAGAGTATATCACTTTAAGACGAGGGACAAAAACTAAAGTAAATCTTACGGCGTATGCAGTTAAGGTTAATGGTGTTCATCAAATAAAATTGTCTAAAGAACATAATAATTTCAAATGGGTTTCTTACGATAAAGCTCGGTTAACCATGGGAAAATATCAAGAACAGATCCAAGTTTTTGATGAGATCTGTAAGGAATTATTCTATCAACATTTCATGAGAAAATCGCGTTTGGAATAAACATAGCTAACCTTTTTATAGTCTTGATATTATGGATATTCTATGAAAATTTCAATAATTGGTGGGGGTCCGGTTGGATGTTATACTGGCTATCTTTTTGCGAAAGAAGGACATCTGGTAACAATTTATGAAAATCATCCCCTAATTGGATCTCCAATTCAATGCACAGGAATTCTTACCAACGATTTTGATGATTTTGGATTTCCATTAAAATCATTTCTAGTTAATACCATAAACAAAATCGAGGTTATCTCTCCATCTGGAGAAGAAGTTTTAATTAAACAGAAGGATTACATTGTTTGTAGAAATAAATTTGATAATTTCTTTGCAGACCTGGCAAAGAAAGCTGGGGCAAAAATTCTGGTAAATCATTCTTTTATCAGAAAAGAAGGCAAGGCAGTAATAATTAAGGATTCTTTAACTAATAAAGAGATTAAAGTAACTCCCGATTTAGTTATTGGAGCGGATGGACCACTTTCTCCGACCGCAAAAGCGTTTGGTTTTTATAATTCGGAAAGAAAAAATTATTATGGGGTACAAGCAGTTGTCGAAGGAAAATTTGAACCAGGGACGATTAAAACCTATTTTGGTCAATCTATCTGTCCAGGATTATTTGCTTGGATTGTTCCAGAATCTTCAACGATAGCGAGAGTAGGGATTGCAGCAGTTAAAGATTCTAGAAAATATTTTGATAAGTTCATGAAAGAGAATAATTTTAAAGCTAAAGAAATCCAAGCAGGTACAATTCCTATATATCATCCTCGACAGAAATTACATCAGGATAATTGTTATCTTGTTGGTGATGCGGCAGGTTTTGTGAAAGCAACAACCTTAGGTGGGTTGATTCCTGGACTTAAACAAGCTGAGATTATGGTCAAATCTGTTTTAGAAGGTAAGGATTATGAAGTAGAAATTAAACCTCTTAGACGGAAAATGAAAATTCATTTAATGATTCATAACATTCTTGATAAATTTAGTGATAAAGATTTTGATAAGATGGTCCGGTATGTTAATCAACCTAAAATTCAGAAAATATTTGAACAACATACTCGAGAAAATCCATTGCCGATATTACTTAAAGCTGGATTAAAAGAACCTCGGTTTGCTTATTTTGTCAAGTATTTGTGGTAATAATTTTAGAATACCCTTTGGTTAACCCGCCAAGACGGAAAATAATCACTTCATCAATTTTGTTATTTCTGGCAATTCTAAGATGATTCGACAACTGTTTCGGGGAAAGAATAGTTTCCTTGTTTGTTATTCCTGTTGCGATTGTTCCAAAAGCGGGGATGAAATGAGGATAATTGTTTTTACCAAGTTGCAATTGTTTAATCAGAAATTTATCGTCAAACTGATGCATTGAGCCATATAACATTTTAATGATGGATGAATTTTTATTCGAGTAATGAAGGCCTAGACTTTTTATCAATTTTGAACGCCAGCCGTTCTGAGGATAATATTCAGCAAGATAAACCACGTTAGGATGATTCTGAATAAAATTTTGGATAGACCGTTTATTATTTAAGAAGTTGATAGATTGAGTCAAATAAAGCCTAGGATTATGTCGGGTGGGGAGTTCTAAATCAAGCATAACCGAGATGTTCTTGTTTTCAAGTTCGTTTAAAGTTCTTTGTAAAGCTTGTTTCTGAGTAAATGGAGAAATCCAATATCCCTCTTTTTTTTTAAGAATCGGCCAGTAGATTACTTCAAGGATATTTTTGTTTTTTATTGTTTTCCTAAGTTTGTTAAATTCTATCAGATTTTCAGCGGCAAGATATAATTTACACGGCCAATTGATCAGAGAAATTTTTTGTAGGTTTTCTTCAGTTGGAAATTCTTCAAAAAAACTGATTATCATTCAACGGATTAAATGGTCTTGATTAATATGTTTTTCTACAACAGTCTTTATATAGCGGATTAATTGGATAAACCTATGCCAACTCTTATTGCATGCTTGTCAACTGGGAAAGGAACTTGGCTTGAAGTAAGCAAAGTTCTTAAATCTCAGGAATGGACTAAAGTTTTCTTAATCACCAATCAGTTTGGGAAAGAAAATTTTGTTAAACCATCTGATAACGTAGAGTTGGTTGTAATAGATCCGTTTAAGGAAACCGATGATCTTGTTGAAGATATCAAAAAAGGATTAAAGGATAAATTTAATGATTTTGAGATTGCTTTAAATTTAGTTTCCGGAAGTGGGAAAGAACATATGGCGTTACTAGAAGCAATATTGGAATTAGGATGCAATTTTAGATTGGTTACTTTAAAAAAAGAACAATATCACATTCTGGGACTTAAGGCATGATAGTATACCATCGCAGTAAAAATCTGTCAACGGCTTTAACTAAATCATATTCACTTCCCTGAATTTTCACACAAGCACCGTCAAGAGTAACTTTAGGTTCTCCCCCCAATATTAACTCTATAATCGGTTTATTTTCAGGATTGTTTTCACAACTTATTATTGGTCGACCAATACATGCTTCATCTTCTTCAGTGCAACTTCCAACAGGAAGACGCTGAACTCCACTTGCAACATTAAAACTGAGTTCCGAGATGGAAAGGGTGTAATACTTATTAGTTACTTTTGGATCGATACCAATGTGAACTTCTTCCCCGTTATTAAATGCGTCAGTAAGCGATCCGCTGATAGGAATATCGGCGACTTCTTGAGGACCAAAATGAAGTGGGACTTGAATACCTTTACCAAAGACTTTAAGGATTGTCCACCATAAACCATCATATTTTACAAAGCTATAACCATTATACATATATCCGCGGTCACCACTTAGTTTTCCATCAAGATTTTCCATATGTAACTCATTAACACTTTTTACCAGTTTGTTACTTGAATCAGTATCTTTAGTGTCAAGGTTACCTAGAAGTAAAACAAATACCCCGATTATGATTAGAACGGCTATACCAATATTTCTAGCATCTTTCTTGGTAAGTTTAGAATCTTCTTTTATAGACTTTTCAAGTTCTTCTTGAGATTCCGTATGAAACTCTTCTTTAAGAGCTTTCTCAACTAGAATATGGTCATCTGTTGATTTTTCAGTCATAACTGTCAAAAATAGTAACCCCTTTAAGAAGTTTCTGGATTTAATTTCCCTATTTAAGAGATTTTTTCATATCTGCAAGAGATTCTTTTATAGCTTTGAAAATCTTATCGATTTCTTTCAAATCGGAATGATTTATTTCTTCATTACGGTCGTTTAGTGGGACAAAATTTGAGTACCAATTAAGGTCTAAATCAAACATTCCGTCTTCTGTTTCGGCACTCACCCAAGCATGCATTACGCCTTCAGACTCATTAAAAAGAAAAGATTCCCCGATTCTCAAATAAGCTGGAATTCTATAATGAGTAAGTAAAGAAAATAATGCTGCCGAAAGATCAGCACAATCTCCCGTTCCTGCATATAAAACTTCGGTGATTTGGGGTGTTCCTTCAGTTATTTTTCTCTCAGGAATGTAATCAGATAAAGTTTCGTAAATTATTTTTACAGATCTAGTTGCTGACGTTTCTCCAGAAAGTTTCCGATCAATTTCTTCAATTAACTGAGATAGTTTTGGGAAAGTTCCCGGTTTCTCCATCTCTTCGTTTAAGATGATTAAATTATCTCTAGCAGAGATGTAAGCAAAAAGTCTTTCAAAAAGACCGGATTTTGTTTCGTCATTAAATCGAGCATTTCTCTCGAATTCATCTACTCTTTGAAAATAATCTAAAGCGGATTCATCTAGTTCGTTCAATGGATAATTGTTCAAAACAAATTCGTTTATGCCTCCCTCATTTTGGGAGAAAGTTAAATTAAATCTATCAAAAGTATCGACAGTGCACATATATTCCGGTTCTAAGGAATAAGGAGTAGTCATCAAGGCAATTGCTAATAAGGTTGAGTTCATAAGATGCCTAGAAGCCTTCTTTTTAAAAACTTTACCTTCAATTTTTCAATTTCTGTTTTTTTGTCATTCTTGATAATTTGCGTTCCAAACCAAAGAGAATAGAACAGCCGATTAAAGAAAAAATACCAACTAGAATAAAGGTGATTGTAAATCCTACAAATTCAGCAATTGCAGCGCCGATTGTTGCGGTGATAGCTGCACCTAAACTGACTAGAGTTGAATAAAGACTCCATTCAAAACTTTCATGTTTCTTATCAAGGTTAACACTCCATAACCCTAACCAAGTAGGATAAGCTAAACCGCTACCAATTCCATAAATCACTTGAGCGATATAAATGTGAATTACCGATTTAGCAAAAATGTAAATGAAAGGAACTGAAGAGACTAAAAATGTTCCCAGAATAAGCCATTTAATTTTGTCTTCATGTTTATCGACATATCTTGAGAATGGCAATTGGATAATTGATTTAGTAATAAAGAAAAGGGTGCTGGCAATTCCCGCAGCAAAAATAGTTCCACCAACAAGATTATCTTTAATAAAGATAGCAAGAATTGGAGCAATCAGTCCAAACCCTGTGACGACAGAAATATCTGAAAACATTAATAGTTTTATGGTCTTGTTCATAATTAGTAAGATGTATTTTAGGATATATTAACTTATAGTATATGTCCAGAAAAAGCGAAACGAATATAACCATTAGATTAAATAAGGTTCTATGAACCCAATAATTTCTCAAGATAGAAGTATTATTCCTGCCTGTGATGTTTCTTTGGAAGTGTATCTTAAAATTGTAAAGGAAACAGGTGATATTGATGCTGTAAGCGCATACAAAATAGGGTTTGAATTAGGGTTGCTTTATGGTTTACCAGACATAGTGGCTATCGCTAGAGAACATGGAAATAAAAAAATAATTTATGATCATCAGAAAGCAGGAACGGATATACCTGATACTGGCAAAAGTTTCATGAAAGTAATGAAACAAGCAGGAGTCGATGCGGTGATTTTATTTCCCCAAGCAGGTCCCAAAACGCAGAAAGCGTGGATAAACGCAGCTCAAGATTTAGATTTAGGAGTTATCGTTGGCGGATTGATGACTCATCCTCAATATATCAGGAGTGAAGGGGGTTACATCTCCGATGAGGCTATAATGGAAATATATCTAAATGCAGTAGACGAAGGCGTAACAAATTTTGTTGTCCCGGGAAATAAGGTTAATGATTTAACGGCACTTATGGAAGAGTTGGAAAGAGTTGTGGTCGACCCGGTTTTATATTCTCCTGGTTTGGTTACACAAGGGGGAGACATTTCTGATGCCGGGCGAGCAGCTGGAGAGAAATGGCATGCGATTGTTGGCCGAGGTATTTATCAAGCAGAAGATATGAAACAAGCCGTGATGGATCTTTCTAAGAATTTATAAACTAGAACTGATGCACAATTTATAATTCTCTGTAGCTTTATTTTGACATTTAAAATTCTCTGCCTGAACTTTAGTTAAACAGTTTTGATATAATTCTTCAATTAATTTTTCTCCATCTTCGATATCTTGGAAAAGTTTTCTTTTGCAATCGGTTTGATTAGAACTGCTTCTGCATAACAATAAATGTTCAACAAAATATTGACGAAGAAGATGCTGATTTTCTTGTTCCTTGTCACGGCAGACAACTTCTGCTTTAGCTAAAGTATCTTCACAGACAACTCTCTCATTAAGAAATTGTGTGTCGCAGTTAATTCTGGATTGGTATCCGCCACACGATGTTAGAAAGATTGCCAGGAATGCGGTTTTAATTGACATTTTGTTTCATTCGGGAGATTTTTTATAACACATTTTATACACGCTTACTTCGTATTAACAAGGATAAAAGATGTTATAATACGCTGCGCTGATGAGAACGAAACCTAACGACCCACTACCCACAAGAAAATTAAAGAATTTTCCGAGGGTTATTCAGAATTATCGTTCTTCACTACCCACTGGTCAACCACAGATAGAGTTTATATAACTCCCTCTAGCCAAGATTTTTGGTGATAAAGATGAAGGTACAATTGTTTAGAAGGGGGAAATTAGTTGGGTTGGTAAGTCCGAAATATTATTTTGATGAAGAACAAAAAATAGAAGCATTCTGGGAAGATTTGGAACTTCCAAAAATAAGTTAAAAAAAGCCCTCGCGGGGAATTGAACCCCGGACCTGTTGCTGTCTTAAATCAGTTAATTGATTTTACGAGGCAACCGCTATACCGCTAAGCCACGAGGGCATGGAAAAAGAGAGAATTTCTCTCCTTTTTAAACACTGAGAATTCCATTGTTTTATTAACTTATGGAATTCTGGTATGATCAAAAGGAAACTAACTTAGATGGTTTATCCTTTTAACATGTTCTCAAGTAATTTATCCTTGGAAGGAAACTTTTTCTGACAATCGAAGCAAATGGGATATTGTTTAGAAGACCCAGGTTTATGGATTATCGTCCCTTTAAGCTTTCCAAGAAAAAGTTCTTTGACTTCAGATTTACAAATTGAACATTTTACCATAATATCTAAAATATGGCTTTTCTTTTAAAACTTTCATTCCAAAAACCAATAAGTTTATAAGTAGGCACTACCGAGTCATTCTCATGAAAGACGTTTGGAATGATTATACTGGTCGTAAAGAAGAACCAGTTGAAGATAGATCTATCATCCAACCTGACGGTAGCAGAGCTTGTTATAACTGGGAGTGTAGTGAAGGTTTCCAGAATGAAACATTTGAAGATCCTTCTACGATTGGTTTAGATGACAATGATGAAGCTGCACGTTTTCTAAGAGAAATTAAGCGAAAGTCATGAAAAATTAGTCTATTAAGAACTAATTTTTGTGACGCCAGAGAAATATGGATGAATATTTTGTCTAAGGGTAGATTTTTCATATTTCTCTCTGCGTAACCACAAACAATATAAAACAGAGTTCTCCTCACGTAGGTATGCGTAAACGGATAGCTGTAATTGATAGAAATAAATGTCATCCAGACGAATGTGGAAATTATCTCTGTGCTAAATTATGTCCAGTAAATCGAGCCGGGGGAGATTGTATTCTTCCTGGAGTTCCAGACAAGAAAGCAAGAATTGATGAGGTTCTATGTACGGGTTGCGGTATTTGTCCAAATAGATGTCCATTCGGGGCCATCACAATTATTAATCTTCCTTCTCAACTAAATAAAGAACCCGTTCACAGGTATGGGGAAAATATGTTTGAGTTATATTCTCTTCCAACTCCATTATTTTCTAAAGTGACTGGAATTTTAGGAAAGAACGGAATCGGGAAATCAACGGCATTAAAAGTAATGGCCGGATTACTTACCCCAAATCTTGGAGACTGGAATAAAGAACCAGCATTTAAAGAAATAATCAATTATTTTAAAGGAACAGAAACACAAAAATTCTTAGAGAAACTTCAGAAAAAAGAAATTACTTTATCCTATAAACCTCAGCAAGTTGATTTAATTCCGAAACAATATTCTGGAACGGTTAAAGAATTATTGTCGAAAATTAATTTGGAGAGAGTTGAAGAAATTTCAAAGAAACTTCAATTAGGTCATTTTTTAGATACGGAAATTGCAAAAATTTCCGGAGGAGAATTGCAACGGGTAGCTATTGCGGCAGCAGTTCTAAAAGATGCCAACTTATTTTTATTCGACGAGCCAACGTCTTACTTAGATATTAAACAAAGAGTTAACGTTTCAAAATTTGTTAGATCTTTAGCCAACGAATCAACAGCGACGATAGTTATCGAACACGATTTAGTTATTTTAGATTATATGACCGACTTGCTTAATATTATGTATGGGCACGAAGGAGCTTACGGAATTGTTTCTGGTGTGAAAACATCTCGGGAAGGTATAAATGCTTTCTTGGATGGATTTTTGAGAGAAGAAAATATACGTTTCCGAGATCATGCAATCAAATTTGAAAAAACTCAACTCTCAGAAGAATCGATTCCTTATCCTTTAATTTCTTGGCCAAATCTTTCTAAGAAACTCGGCAATTTTAAGTTCAAGGCAGAAGCTGGAGTTATCCATCGAAATAAAGTGGTTGGTATACTTGGCGAAAATGGAATAGGAAAAACATCTTTCATTAAAATGTTAGCTGGAATTATTTCGCCAGATTCTGGAGAAATTGAGAAAGGAGTTAGGGTGGCATATAAACCTCAATACCTTGAAACAGATTCCGATCAATTAGTGATGGCATTTCTAGAAAATGCAGTTGCAAAATATAGTAATCAATTAATTATTCCTTTAGGCATAGAACCATTACTTACCCAAAAATTATCGGAATTATCTGGGGGACAATTACAACGGGTAGCTATTGTTAAATGTTTATCGCAAGATGCTGATTTGTTTTTGTTAGACGAACCATCTGCTTACTTAGATGTTGAACAAAGGTTGCTCGTATCTAAAATTATCAAAAATATTGTTCAAGAAAGAAGTATTTCGATTATGGTTGTTGATCATGATTTAATGTTTTTAGACCATATCTCTGACAATTTAATTGTCTTTACGGGTAAACCTGCACAAGAAGGTTTATTGCAAGGACCATTCATCATGGAAGAAGGAATGAATATTTTCTTAAAAGAATTGGGAATCACATTAAGAAGAGATCTTGGTTCACATAGACCTAGAATAAATAAAGAAGGTTCAGTAAAAGATAGAGAACAAAGAAATCAGAATAGATGGTACTATAGTTAATTAAATATCAAACTTCTTTGCAAATTCTCCAATCAACGGAATATCTTTCATTTTTCCTGAGAAAGAATAAACTAATCCTATAATCCATAAAACGAAGAAAATCAAGGAGCCAATACCTTCTATAGCTGAACCCAAGAGTGGAATTTTTCCAGCTATTGAGACAATCATAAAAGCAATAGTCAGAACCAATCCTTGCTTTGCATAAAACATAGCATATTTGCTATCTCTTTTTGCGAGAAGAACTATTACAAATCCAACTATCCCTAGAAACACACCTAGGAAAGCCCATGCTTTATCTTCGCTATGTTTTTTTGCCATACTACTATAATTTATTTGTTATTTAAATAAGTTTCTACAATCATCCTTATACTTCTTCCAGAATATCCAGAGAGAGATAATAATCATAACTGCACTCATCCATTGGCCAAGACTTAATCCAGAGTAAAGAACATCTTCTCGGTAGAAATCAACAACAAACCTTCCAAGACCTTCCCAAAATACAAAATTCCAAAAGATAAATCCTGGATTCCATTTTCTTTTTGTTAAAAAATACAACCAACCGGCAACAATGAATCTTTTTGCTGCAGCATATAACGTAGAAGGATGTCGGCAAATATCATCATAGTTAGGAAAAACTACGCACCATTTTCCATCCCAAACTCTCCCTACCAATTCTCCATTAATGAAATTAGCAATTCTTCCTAAGGCTAAAGCGATAATTGCGGGTAAGGAAAGAAGATCCGCTACGTCCCAGAAGTTTTTCTTCTTCTTTTTACAATAATACCACACACTAGCTACAACCCCTACAAATCCACCATGAAAACTCATGCCTCCTTCCCAGATCTTAAGTATTCTTGTTATATCTGAAAGGTAGTATGATGGTTCCCAGAATATTTCAAATAGTCTGGCTCCAATGACTATCCCTAATATGATGTACAATAATAAATCCCAGACGTCATCTTTTGATAATTGTAATAAATGTCGATTTTTCTGAAGAAGCCAACCCGCAATAAGGAATCCTAAGACATAAACCAGACCATACCATCTGACTTCTAAAGGACCTAAATGGAAAATAGCCGGATCAAGAGTATTAACATACATGGGGTGTTAGGATATCTGCTTTTTTATTAATCTTTTGGAACAATTGTTCTATCCTGAATTAGGTTGACACTTTTATTCATGTGCAGTAAGAACTAAGAGGTTACTGCAAATGATAGAAAGGATGTATATCAACAAAAACAATAAATTAACTAAAAGTGATAGGATTTTAAGCTGAGAATTCCACTGGTCTATTGACCAGTGGTTTAGCGTAATTCTTAACAAGAGAAGAGTCTCTTTCCGGAAAGAAGAAGACCTAAAGCAAAAAATACCCTCTGGGCCCTATCCGTATAGGGCTGAGGGTCAA
>JAUYKZ010000017.1 GCA_030704845.1 archaeon
TAATAATACCCTCAATTCTAATGGGGGTTCTACATATTCCGGAATTCAGTTGTATTACGGTTCTAATAATAATAATATTACGACCAACCTCTTTGATTCAAATGGATATGGTCTTACCTTAGCTGGAACTAGTGGAGCAGCTCAAGTTCTTAGAAATCTGATTATTAACAATACCTTCTTTAATAATACTGATGCTATTGATTTCACTGGTAATGGGAATACTGATTTTAATAATATAACTGAAAATGATTTTTATAACAATACCGGGTATGGTGTAGACATTAATTCAGCAACATCTAATGGCAACCTTATTTGGCGAAATAATTTTGAAATAAAAGGGACTGCTCATGCTATTTCAGCAGATAACAGTACCCATTTCAATGTTTCCGGCCAAGGTAATTACTGGGATGATTATGATGCCACCGGTGAAGGATGTGACGATGTTGGAGCAGATGGTTTCTGCGATGTTCCACGTAAAATCACGGGAAGTACAGGTCAGACAGATTCATTCTCGTACACCACTAAAATTGATTTTGGGGTAGCCGCAGATATAATTGTTCCAACTGTTGATGCAATAAACTCTCCGATTGCAAGAACCAATTTCACTACTGATGACATAATCTTATTCAATGCTTCCGTAAGTGATGATACTGGCGTAACTTCGGTACTATTCCAAATTTCAAATGGCTCTAATCCTGGCAATTTAACCGGAAGTTCAACCAACGCTTCATTGTTTAACGCTAGTTTAACGGTTTCAACAGTAAACATTGTTGATGGAAATCATACATTGATTGTTTTTGCAAGTGACGCTGGTGGCAATATCAATGGAACTGTAAACACAACTTTCCTCGTCGATACCACCTCTCCAAGTACTGTTGAGTTGTATAATTTAACTGAAGATCTTAATCTAACTAAGAATATTCCTACTTTCAGTTTCCAAGTAAACGATACTTTCACTGAAGTTCTTCTATGTGATGTAATCATTGATGATGAGATTAATGTAAGTGCAATCTTTACGGCTAACGGAACTACTATTAATCAGATTGCATCCCGTTCAATTGTCGATGGATTCCATAACTGGAGTGTAAATTGTAACGATAGTGTTAATTTGAATAGTAATTCGATAACTAACAATTTCACGATTGATACAGCTCCTCCATCTGTTCAAACAATAAATTCTCCTACGGCCAGAACAAATTTTACTACTAGTGATATTATCTTATTCAACGCTTCCGTAAGTGATGATACTGCTATAACCTCCGTTTTATTCCAAATATCTAATGGTTCAAATCCGGGCAATTTAACTGGAAGCGCAACTAATGACTCATTATATAACGCCAGTTTAACTGTCTCTTCCGAATCGATTGTTGATGGAAATCATACATTGATTGTTTTTGCAAGTGATGCTGCGGGTAATATCAATGGAACTGTAAACACAACTTTCCTAGTTGACACAACTGCTCCCGATACTGTCGAGTTGTATAATTTAACCGATAACAGAAGTATCTTAGATACTACTCCAACTTTCCAATGGCAAGTAAATGATACTTTTAGTCCAATCATGACTTGTGACTTGATTGTTGACGATTCAATCAATACCGCTAGTATTTCAAGCACAAATGGATCAACAACTAATTATACTATCATAACTACAATTGCAGTTGGAGATCACAATTGGAGTGTAAGTTGTAATGATTCGTTATTTTTAACCAATGTATCTGTAACACAAAACTTTACCATCAATCAATCTGATATTACTCCGCCTACATTTGTTGAATCAAGTGCGACTCTTATCACTTCAAGTAACGCTAAATTGATAGTTACTACAGATGAAATCGCAACTTGTAAATATGATGCGGTAGAAACATCGTATGCTTCAATGAGATATACCATGGACGGGGCTGGTACACTTTCTCATTCACATTCAGTCTCGGAACTAAATTCTCTTCAATCGTATGTTTATTATGTGCGTTGTCAAGATGCTTTAGGAAATTCTAACCCTTCTTCAAAGCAGATCGCTTTCACGACTAGCGCTGGTGCTGGAGGCGGCGGTGGTGGCGGAGGAGGAGGTGGTGGTGGTGGTGGCACATCTACAGCAGTTCCATCTGCTACAGGTCAGCAAGGGATTGCAACAACTCCAGACACAGCTCTGCCTTCCAGAACTGGTGCAGCTGCTGTTCCTCAATTGGGAGCACAACCTGCGGTGGTAAAAGTCATCGCGAGAGTTGAGCAAGCAGTACCTCCCACCCCAATTGGTGAAGAGGTTACGGTAAATATTGATTCTGAAAATATTGGGGTGACTGAAATAAGTTTCATCGCTGAACAACAACCTGGGGAAGTTGCAATTGCTGGTCAAGCAGGATTTCCTTCAATTGCATCTGGCGGATCAGTGATTGTGCAACAATTACAAAATCTTCCGGCCGCTCAAAACTTTGTTGGTAAACAATTCCAGCAATTGGATATCAGTTCAGATGTGGTAAGGGCCAATGCAATGATTTCATTTGACGTACCTCGAGAATGGATGACTCAGAATAATCTTGAAGACGGAGACATAGTATTATATCATAACGAGGAAGGATTATGGAACGGTCTTCCTACGGATATTGTTGCCGTCACCGATGTACTTGTTCAGTTTCAAGCAGTTACACCAGGATTTAGTTACTTCATTATTGGTGAAAGAGCTGAACAAGAAACAAGTGTTACTTTAACTGGACAAGTTGGCGCTTTAAGTTTATTCTCTGGGTTAGCGGCAGATTTAAGCTGGTTATGGATTAGTTTAGTATTTGTTGGAACTATGCTTCTTGGTTCCGTTTTCTTATACTGGGAAAGACATCATCGGAAGAAGAAAAATTAGATTTAGCTAGATTTAGCTAGATTCTAGGTCATTTTCTTATAAAAATATACAGTATTAGGGGTTTGAATATATATTTCTAGGTCTTTTTAACTTAAAATGGTTGATCTTTGGGTAATTATTGAAGCAGAGAAACGCAGGAAAGAGCGGGAAATGGATAATGGAAGAATTCAAATTCCACTCGAATTACCTTTACCTCCGCCAAATTATGAGCCAAGGAAAGAAAAAGAACCTAAACGTGGTCCGATAATTATTTCTCCGGATGATGACGATGAAAGACATGACGGAGTTATCGTCATAGATCTTTCTAGTTTTTACCGAAACTCTAATAATTACTATCACTAAATTCAGGGATTATGAAAGAAATTCCAATCTCTTTTTTTGCTCAAGATACATTAAATGTTGCAAAGAATCTTCTAGGTAAAGTGATTTCTGTAAATGGTTTTCTAGCAAGAATTGTCGAGACTGAAGCGTACTGTGATGATGCTGCATCTCATGCCAGAACAAAGACCGAAAGAAGTAAAATTATGCATGACACTTACGGTTATTCTTATATCTATTTAATCTATGGGATGTATCACTGTTTGAATTTCACGACGAGCAAAGGGCCTGGCGCGGTGTTAATCAGGGCTGTTGAACCTCTGAATAGGATTGATGAATTAAAATTAATTAGAAAGACTAATGACGAAAAAAACCTATGTTCCGGGCCAGGTAAATTATGTCAAGCTTTTGGGATTAATAAAACTTTTAATGAATTAAAACTAGGAACTAAGATTGGGGTTTTCGATGACGGTTTTGTTCCTGCAAAAATGGGGAAAAGTTCCCGAGTAGGAATTACCGAAGCTATCGATTTGGAATGGCGTTTTTATATTGAAAGCAATAAATTCGTTAGCAAGGCAAAATTTAATAAATAAACCATCTATTTTGAGATTTAATGCGGGGGTGGGAGAGCGGTCAAATCCGCCACCTTGAGGCACGAGAAAGCATAGCTTTCTGGGGTTTACGCCTAACGTTGCAAACGGGTGGTCCCTTAGTGGGTACGCGTGTTCAAATCACGTCCCTCGCATTTTTTTAGTTTGTGGTTTAAGATTTATTCCAGAGCATCACTAATCTTTTCCCATTTTTCAATATTTCCTTTAACAATTTTAAATAATGGGTGCAATTCAACAGTTTTTATTTTAAGCTGAGAATTCCACTGGTCTATTGACCAGTGGTTTAGCGTAATTCTTAACAAGAGAAGAGTCTCTTTCCGGAAAGAAGAAGACCTAAAGCAAAAAATACCCTCTGGGCCCTATCCGTATAGGGCTGAGGGTCAA
>JAUYKZ010000022.1 GCA_030704845.1 archaeon
TCCAAAGAATGAACTATGAAAAAGTCCATGATTGCCTTTCATATGTAAATTATTATAACTATGAAAGGATTCATCAGTCATTAGGTTATGAAACACCCGCACATGTTTATTTAGGTGTAAACTCAATATAGGATAGAACACTTCTTTTTCTAGCCATTATTTTCAAATACCTTATTTCTCCACCAAATCCAAGTTCCTTTTCCAGATCCGATAGCTTTTCCCCTAATTAGCTGATCTCCTCTCAATAAATTTAGACGATAAAGGAGCTTTGTTCGCGTAACATTCTTCAGAACCAATTCTATTTCCTTCGTTTCTAAAGGAGACTTTGCTTCCAATAATATTTTAAGAATAGCTCTACTTATTTTATCATCTGTTCTGCGCATTGAAGAAAATTATTTTTTAAGATTATTTAAATCTATCGAAACATTCATCGAAACATCTATCAAAACATTCATCGATAGATAAACTGGTCATAAAAACATCTATCTCAAATAATTTAAAATGCAAAATGATTCTAAGTAGAAATTCTTACTAAAACTCACCGTTCTCAACTAGTTTCTTCATTCTCTTGACGAATTCATCTGCTTCCAGATAACAAAGATCAAATTCCCTTCCGGAAACATGTTGAATATGTCGATGAGTAATATCTTTACTTAACTTATAGAATTTACGCATTAAATCTACATATCTTTTTTCAAGCAATTTGCGGTTAACGTAAGTTGTCTCTAACAAATCAGCTACATGTTCGGGTGAAGGGGGTATTTGGTTTGCTCGCATTAAAGCTGCATGAGCAGAATCAATCACGGCCCAGTATAAATCTAACGTAGCTTGAAGAACGTGCCATTGAGAATTTAAAAGAGTTTTTGGAGCTCTTCCAAAATAACGCCAAACACTTTCACGGGTAGGGCGAATCTTACCTTCTTTGAGTAATTTTTGTAACGGATCAAAGAATCCGCTATCTAAGACAGCAATTCCATCACGGAGGATATTGGTTACTATCGGATCTCCGTTTCTAGCATGATCCCAGAACGAAGTAAATGTCATGGAAGTAATATGAAATCTATTAGAAATCTTTTGAATGACTTCTCCAACAATAATCCGGTAACTTTCAATAAGGGCTTCCGTAATAATATATGTTGAATCATCATTTATGATCAATACATCAATATCGCTTTCGGAAGTCGCTTGCTGTCTTGCAGAACTTCCAAAGACAACAACAGCTAGAACAAAATCTTGAAATTCTTTACGTATACCATCTGCCAATTTCTGAGCTAATTGAACGTCTTCGGTAGGATATTTGTAAATATTCTCGTTCTCTTTTTTCTGTATGCGGAATTCCATTTAAGTTTGTTAAAGAAGATAACGGTTATTAAGTTTGTTAATTACTGGAAGGGAGTTAACCGGTTACTTAATCTTAAGATACGACAACCGGCTAATATGAAACCCTCTTTATCTTTTGTATTAGCGCCCTGTCGGAGACGAGGCGGGTACTCGTAAGAGTACGATATCCGCCGTGCTCTAATACAAAGATTATTGAGGGTTTCATATTAGCCACGACAACCCATACTTTTATATAACTAGTATTCTTCTAAATATAAATAGGTGTTTCCGCGTGAAAAAAATATCAGTTTTTGGAGTAGTTGCAATATTATTTCTTAGTCTTGTTACCGTAGCTTTCGCTGATGCCGGAGATATTGATGTGACTTTGATGTCGCAATCACCAGATCCAGTTGAACCAGGTCAGATAGTTACGGTTAAATTCAAAGTTGAAAATGCTGGAGCAGAAACAACCAAAGATACAATTGTTCATCTTAGACCTTCATTTCCGTTCTCGCTTTACGGAGATGTTGTCGATAAAAATATTGGAAAATTAAGAGCAGGATCAACTGGAGCAAATGCGATTATTGTGGAGTATAAATTAAAAGTTGATGAAGAAGCTGTCGAAGGATATACCGAACTCGAATTAGAGGTGGGTGTTAATCAGGCTGGAGTGGCTTTCGTAAATGATGAATTCTTGATTAATATTGAAACTCACGATGCAGTTCTTGAAATCACTAAAATTTCAATGGAACCAGAACGTATTGCTCCTGGTGGAACAGCTACGTTAACCATATTCACAAAAAATTTAGCAGATTCACTATTGAAAGATATTAAGTTTACTTTTGATTTTGAAAGTAGCGATTTACCTCTAGCTCCATATCAAACATCTTCTCAGAAAAGAATTGCTCAATTAAATTCAAACAATCAATTGCCTTTAACTTTACCAATAATTGCCGATCCGGAAGCAAAACCTGGATTGTATAAAGTGCCGGTAAATATTACTTATAATGATGAGAAAGGAAACAGATTAACAATTGAAGACGTAGTTGCGGTACAAATTGGTAGCGCACCAGATTTAAAAACTTACATCAAACGAAGTACTGTTCTAAGGAAAGGAGAAACAGGTTCAATCACAATTGAATTAGCTAACACTGGAACTGACGATATTAAATTTTTAGAATTGGAAATTCTGCCAACAAAAGATTTTGAAGTTCTTTCAACAAGTCCTTACGCATACATCGGCGATGTCGATTCTGACGATACTGAAAGTGAAGAATTCCAGATATTTGTAAAGAGAAGTGTTAAAACATTAATGGTCCCGGTTATGTTAAGATATACTGATGCTAACAATAATCCAATTGAAGAAAAAACCGATTTAGAATTGAGAATATATTCTGGATTTCAATTGAGAGAATTTGGTCTTGTTGCGAGTAGTTCTAGCGGGGTATACATCTTATTGATACTTCTTGGGGTGGGTGGGTATTTCTTCTATACAAAGCGTTATAAGAAAAAGAAACGTTCACAAGAAGAATAAATAGTTTCTTCAATTAAGGACTCTAGTAACATGATACAAGATTATTTTAAATTAGCATATAAAAGCGCACGGCAAAGAAAAATGCGGTCTTGGCTTACTATGATCGGTATTTTTGTGGGCATCGCTGCGGTAGTTGCATTAATCTCTTTAAGCCAAGGTTTGAAAGTAGCTATTTCACAACAATTTCTTAGTTTAGGTACAGATAAACTAATTGTGCAAGCGGCAGGTGGCGGATTTGGTCCGCCGGGGACTGCAGTTTCAAAACCATTAACAGAAAAAGATAAATCGGTTATTGAAAAAGTGAGGGGTGTTGATTTAGTCGTTGGTCGTTTAATACGTATTGTTCAAATGAAATTTAACGATGAAATTAAGTATGGTTATGTGGTAACCATGCCCAAAAATAAAGAAGAACAAGTCTTAACAATTGAAGCAAATAATTATAAATTGGCTGAAGGTAAATTCTTAGAGAACGAAGATTCTTTTGAAGTTTTGATAGGCAATGATTTTGCAGATGATTTTTTTGATAAGAGTCTTCATTTGCGAGATACGATTGTTCTTCAAGATCACGAATTCAAAGTTGTCGGGATACTTCAAAAATCGGGAAATCCTCAGCAAGATGGTACAATCATTTTGCCAGAATCTCCTTTACGAAAGATTTTGGGAGTAGATGATATTTATGATATAATCCCGTTAAGAGTAGAAGAAGGTGAGAATGTAGACGTAGTGGCAGAAAATATCAGGGAAGAATTACGTAAAGAACATAATGTTGATGAAGGCAAAGAAGATTTTTCGGTAGAAACTCCTCAGCAAGTTTTGTCAATTTTAAATAATATCTTGGCAGTAGTGCAGGGGGTATTGGTTGGCATCGCAGCAATATCTTTAGTTGTAGGTGGAATTGGGATCATGAATACCATGTATACTGCTGTCATTGAAAGAACAAAAGAAATAGGGGTAATGAAAGCGGTTGGAGCTACAAGTAAGAATATCATGTTACTATTTTTAATTGAATCAGGATTCCTGGGTTTATTTGGGGGAATAATTGGAGTTACACTCGGTTTTGGAATAAGTAAATTGATTGAAATAATTTCATTCCAGATTTTTGAAAGTGCTTTAATTACAGCTGAAATATCGTTATCATTACTATTTGGAGCTCTCCTATTTGCATTTTCAGTTGGGGCTATTTCTGGCGTTTTTCCGGCAAGACAGGCAGCTAAATTAAAACCGGTAGAGGCATTTAGGAGATGAAATTTTATGATTAAGGATTATTTTCAACTACCCTGGAGAGAAATTAAACGACGTAAATTGCGTTCATGGTTAACATTATTAGGAGTAATAATAGGGATTGCGGCAGTTGTTTCTTTAATTACTTTGGGACAAGGATTACAAAATGCAATTGAAAAACAGTTTTCAGCTCTTGGAGAAGATAAATTATTTATTACTGCGAAAGGAAGTGCATTAACTCCTGGTTTAAGTACCGATGCGGTTAAAATAAGAGATAAAGATGTTAAAGTTGTAGGAAGAGTTTCAGATGTTAGAAAAACAGCCGGGATGATTTTTACAACGGCAAGGATAGAATTTAATGACAACGTCCGTTATTTTGTAGTAAGCGGTATGCCCACGGATCCAGAAGAAAGAGCATTGCTTGGGGAAGCACAAAGTTATAAGATTGAAAGTGGAAGAAGTTTGGAGAAGAGTGATAGATTTAAAGTTGTGGTGGGTTTTGAATACACTCAGAAAGGATTATTCGGTCGTGCCGTAGAATTGGGAGATAGTTTATTAATTTTAAATCAAGAATTTAAAGTAGTAGGAATTCTTGAAAGAATTGGGAGTCCTCCAGATGATCAATCTTTATTAATTCCCTTTGATACATTTGGAGATGTTTTTGGAACGGGAGATGAAGTTGGTTTAATTGTTGCTCAAGTTCAACCCGGTGAAGATACTTCAGCAGTAGGAGATGAGATCACCAAAGAACTTAGAAAATCAAGAGGATTAAAAGAGGGCGAAGAAGATTTTTCTGTTCAAACTCCAGAACAATTATCCGCAGCTTTCACGACAATTTTAGATATAGTGCAAGTGGTTTTAGTTGGAATAGCCGCAATCTCTTTACTTGTTGGTGGAGTAGGAATCATGAATACTATGTATACCGCTGTATTGCAGAGAACAAAAGAAATTGGGGTAATGAAAGCACTTGGGGCTAAAAATAGTCACGTATTAACCTTATTTGTAGTCGAATCTGGGTTTTATGGTTTGGGTGGCGGTTTAATTGGAGTTATTTTGGGGATAGGTTTTGCAAAATTAGTTGGCATAATTTTTGTTGCTGTTGTTGGCCCGGCCTTTTTATCGGTAGAAGTAAATTATTCGTTGGTTGTAGGCACATTAATCTTTTCATTTGTTATCGGTTGTTTATCCGGATTGGCTCCAGCAAGAAGAGCATCACAATTAAATCCGGTACAAAGTTTAAGATATGAATAAAATTAAGAAAACAAAAAAAAATTATAATTCAAATGGTAGAACATATAAACCAGAAAAAAAATCGGAAAAACATATGAAAGATCCAATAATCTCGGTACGTGATGTATGGAAGACTTATTACTTAGGTGAAAATGTCTTGAATGTATTGAAAGGGGTTTCTTTGGATATATTTCCCGGAGAATTTGTTTCAATCATTGGGCCATCTGGAAGTGGAAAATCTACCATGATGAACATGGTGGGGGTTTTAGATATACCTACAAAAGGAAAAGTGTTATTGAAAGGAAAGGATATTGCTCAATATTCGGAATCTGGTTTAGCTCAATTACGTGGAAAATCTATCGGTTTTATATTTCAACAATTCAATCTTATTCCCACTCTTACTGCTTTAGAAAATGTAATTTTCCCAACGATTTTTCAAGGTGTACCCGAGAAAGAACGAACAAAGAGAGCCAAAAAACTTCTGGAAATTGTTGGTTTATCTGATCGGATGCGTCATAAACCAAATGAATTATCTGGCGGACAGCAACAAAGAGTAGCTATCGCTAGAGCTTTAATAAACAATCCAGAAATAATTCTTGCAGACGAACCGACGGGAAATCTGGATTCTATTTCCGGTAAACAAGTCATGGATTTATTATCAAGGCTTCATCGTGAAGAAAAAAAAACAATAGTTTTGGTTACTCACGATATAGAATTAGTTAAATATTCTAGTCGTAAAGTCTATATCAAGGATGGGATTATCCAAAAGATAACTCATAATCATCACGGATAATCAGTCGAGAATATCTTTTAAATCATATAAATGTTTATAAAACGATTATCATCTACTAGTTTTAGTAAAAGGGGGTGTAAGTTAATGGAACAGAAACAGCTTGACGAGATTGATGAATCTTATTTCGGCGAGGAGTTTATAGATGACGAAGAGTTTGATATTCTTGCAGAGGTAAAACCGGAGAGATCCAGGGTTACCGATTACGCTGACGATGAGATTAAAATAGAAGCAGTAACGCCTAGAAGAAAGATGGAAAAACTAGCGAAAAGAAAAACTGTTAAAAAAACTGCTGAAAAAACTCAAATGAAACATGAGTCCAAAGAAAATTTTAAAGTAAACGTCACGGATAATTCCTCTAAAGACATGCATAAGAAAGCTTCGTCTGTAAAAATGGATTCGTTTGTTGAAACTAAAAAAGAAATGCCGGTTAAAGAGGCTAAACCAGTCGATCTGAAACACGAAACAAAAACAGTGCCAGAAACCGTAGTATATCACGAGCCCGCAAAAAAACCGATAGAAACAGCTCCTAAATTTGATCCATGGGATGATGATTCAGCTGACAATCCTAGTTTCTTTAAAGAGACTTCAACTTGGAAAGCAATCACTGGAATAATTTTGGTGCTTTTGGTATTTTCAGTATTCACACAAGGTTTCAGATTTGCCGAAGAAAGTTCTCCTTTAACTGGAGCAGTGGTGTCGATAACTGACGCTGAACAAATGGCAGTGAGATATGTAAATTCATATTTGTTACAACCACCATTCTATGCAGAAATTGTAAATCGTGAAGAGACTGGAGAATTTTACAAGTTTACTTTTTCTGTAGCTGGAGATCTTTTTGAATCGTATGTTACCAAAGACGGAGAAATGCTTTTCCCGCAAGGTTTTAACACTGCAAAGACGCCTGAAGAACAATTACCTTATGTAACTTCTTCGGAAGAGTTTACGGAAGTAACAGAAGAACCAGTTACTGAAGAACCAGTAGTGGCAGAAACTGAACCAATCGTGGAAGTAGCAGAAGAACCAGTTACAACTGGCAATCTTCATGAAGAAACAATAACTGCCAAAAAATGGTTATTCTCTCCACATGTGGTAACTGTAACTCAAGGAGACACGGTTAGATTAACAATTGTTCCCCAGAACATGGAATTCACCTTTGCTATTCCTACAATGGATATTGAAGAAGAAGTTTCAGGAAGAACGACTGTAGAATTTGTAGCAACTCACACTGGATCATATGAATTCATTTGTGAAAGTTGTGAAGATTTCCGTGGAATGAATGGGTTAATTGTTGTTAAATAAATTTTATCTTTTTTTTATTAATTTTATACTAAAAAACCAAGAAAACTCCTGCATTTATGCATGGAGATGAATTGGCAGGAGTTTCAATTCTCTGGGTTTTTGGTATCCCAAAGTGCGTGGTTAAAAAGCGCTCCGGTTCAAACCCCACCATTCATGGTTGGGGTCGGAGCGCTTCCCGCACTTTGTTGATATTTTTCTAGAATTTATTAGAAAGACTAATTAGCATGCGGAGAAAGAATTCCAAGAATAATACCTTCAAGTTCTCTATTCCCAGTAGAAATTTCTATACTATTATCAGGCTTTATTAATCCAATACCTTCATATCTAGGTTGTATTTTTGGGATGATTTTTCTAAGACCTTTAAGAAATAAAGGAAGACGTTCTGGGAGAGTTTCTTGTGATACATAATAAAAGAAAGTTCCTTTATTTCCTTGCTCAGGGTCATATTCAAAGAATAAATTGAATTCTGGAGTTTTTCCTGCGAATCTATCGAAATATGATTTATACCTCACATCTGCAGCATTTAAAAGGGCTTTAATATCTCTCTTTGAATATAAATCGTTAGCATCAGTTAAACAGACTGTAACCATTTTCACAAAAAAAGATAAAGCTCTTTTTATATAAATTCTTTGGTTGATTTGATTAATATTCCATAATTTCAGAAAACAATAAAAAGGGTAGACCTTTCTAACCAAACAATGTTAAGAAGCCATACCTGCGGGGAATTATCAAAGAAAAATGCTGGCGAGAAAGTTACTTTAGCCGGTTGGGTAGATTCAGTACGGATTGGTGGAAAAATTGGTTTCCTCCATCTTAGAGATAGATATGGGAAAACTCAGATATTTCTCGATGCGGAAATAGCACCAGAGTTTAAACATCTTGGTAGAGAAGATATTATACAAGTTGAAGGCGAGGTTAAAGCTCGTCCAGAATCTCAAGTTAAAGAATCAGGGACAGGAGAAATTGAGATATCTGCGATTTCAATAAAAATTCTTAAGAAAGTTCCCCCATTACCGTTAGAACTTGATAAGAATATAGAATCTTCTGAAGAAACACGTTTAAAATATCGTTACATTGATTTGCGAAGACCAGAGATGCAGGAAGCATTGATTATGAGATATAACATTACCAAGGCTATTAGACATTTCTTAGATAAAGAGGGATTCCTCGATTTAGAAACTCCAATATTAGCAAAATCTACTCCGGAAGGAGCACGAGATTACATAGTTCCTTCAAGAACAGCTCCCGGTAACTTCTTTGCTCTCCCGCAATCACCCCAAATATTTAAACAATTATTTATGGTCGCTGGATTTGACAGATATTTCCAGATTGCTAGATGTTTCAGAGATGAGGATTTACGAGCTGATAGGCAACCAGAATTCACTCAATTAGACATGGAAATGTCTTTCATTGATGAAGAAGATGTTTATGATTTAATGGAAAGATTGATGGAACACATCTTTAAAGAAGTAAAAAATATTGATTTAAAGATTCCTTTTAGGAGAATGTCCTATGCCGATGCCATGAAGAAATATAATTCTGATAAACCTGATTTAAGGAAAGAAACCAACGAGGAATTTGCTTTTACTTGGATTACCGAATTTCCAATGTTTGAGTTCAGTGAAACTGAAAATAGATTTGTTAGCATGCATCATCCGTTCACTTGTCCAAATATGGAAGATCTGAAATATCTTAAAAATAATAAAGAAAAAGTAAGAAGTCGAGCTTACGATTTAGTTCTTAACGGTATTGAGTTAGGCGGTGGTTCAATTAGAATTTCCGATGGAGAATTACAAAAAGAAGTTTTTAAGGAACTAGGGCTAACCGATGAAGAAGCACGTCAAAAATTTGGATTCTTACTTGATGCATTACAATTCGCTCCACCGCACGGAGGATTGGCATTTGGTCTTGATAGATGGGCAATGTTGATGGCAGGAAGAGAAACAATTAGAGATGTTATTGCTTTCCCTAAGAATAAAGAAGCTAAAGATTTGATGATGGACGCACCTTCACCAGTAAGTAATGAGCAATTGAAAGAAGTTCATGTTGTTGTGAAGAAGTAAAAATGGAACCATATACTAAAGAAGATTTAGCGGTCGCATTAGCAAATTCAGGAGCTTTATTTTTTGATGATAATTTAAAATTAAAAGATGGCAGACCTTCTCCCTATTTCGTTAATTTTGGAAGAATGAATTCCGGTAAGGACTTATTAATTTTAGGTGAAGCGTATGCTAGATTTATTCTTAATAGCGGTTATGGTTACCTCGCCAACGTTCTTTTTGGTCCATCCTATAAAGGAAGCCAGATAGCTTCAGTTACAGTGATGAAACTTGCTGAATGGGGTATAAATGTTAAAGCGGAATATGATCGAAAAGAACCAAAGACGCATGGAGAAGGTTCTAAACAAGCAAAAAGATTTGTGAACGATGCTTTCTATGATAAGGCACAAACTTTAATTGTTGATGATGTGGCTACATCAATGGATACTAAAAATCAATCGTTAGAATTAATTGCTAAAGAAGCCGAAGAGAAAGGGTGGGTAATCCCGGTATGGGCAGTTGTTATCGGAGTTGACCGTGAACAGAAAGATGCTGACGGAAATGATCCTAAGAAAATATTTAGAGATAAAACTGACGTATCAGTTCATTCTATTTTAGGAATAAGAGAAATGATTTATTTCTTACATCATCAAAAAGTTCCAATAATGAATCGTGGTGAGAAGAAAGCTTTAGATGACGTAACAATGGGCGTATTTGAAACTTACATGGCCCAATATGGTTTATTGCCACAATATTCTGACAATGCTTTCTGATAGCTTCAATTCCAGTTAAAACCTTTGTAAAGTTTATATACCTCCTTTTCTTTAAGATTATTGGTGATGCAAAATGGCATTAAAATCCGAAGAATTTTCAAATAAGTCGCAGTTGTCTAAGGATACTTCTTCTAAATCGAAGGAAGAAAATTCTTGGACTCAAAAGAAATCAATCAAGAAAAGATTCCTTTTAGAGGATCAATGGAAAACGATTAAAAATAATTGGTTATTGATAGCAGTAGTATTATTGTTGGTATTATTACCTAGTTTTTTTACAACTTCTGGAAGTTTTCAGAAAGCTTTGATGGCAGATTCTTTTCAAGGAGGAATCATGGGAATGGTGGAGTCAGCTCCAGCGATTAGGTATTATGGAGAAGATTTTGCTCCGGGAGTTGAAGAAAGAAAAATTACTAAGTATGGTTCAATTGATGTAGAAATAAAACGCGGTGATTTTAAAGATAAAGAAACTAGAATGAAAGATGTTGTTAAGAGTACCAATTCAATTCTAACTTCAGAGAATGTTCAGAAATATGGAGATGACGGTTCTTTTGTTGGTTATTACACAATTAAAGTTGAAGCCGATAAATATAATGCAATTATTGGACAATTGCGAGATTTAGGCGAAGTAACTTCTTTCTCTGAGAATGCTGAAGATATCACCGGTAGTTTTGTAAGATTAGAAGATGAATTGTCAGCGGAAAGAGCAAGATTACAAAGATATCAACAACTATTTTCCGAAGTTAAGGATGTTGGAGAGAAAATCCAATTAAGTGATCGAATTTTTGAGCAAGAAAGAATTATCAAATCTTTAGAGGAAGCTATCAAGAATGTTGATCGGAGAGTTGAATATACTACAATCTCTTTAACAATTCATGAAAAAGAATCCAAGTATCAAAATATTATCTTAGCAGGATTGTCAGATTTAGTTAGAAAGTTTGTAGATAGTCTTAACAGTGTGCTTTATTTACTGGTTGCAGTAATTCCTTACGCAATACTTGGTTTGCTTGGATGGCTGGCAGTAAAATTCTTTAGAAGAAGGCGTTAAGCTTTCTATTTTTTCTTTTTTTTAGAATTTTTTTAAAACTATTTCTTAATGTTCTCCATAATAACTTGATAAGCAAGATACAATATCATCATACTAACTCCGCCTAACAAGAACCATAAAGCAATATCAGGAGACGGAATAGCCTCCATCGGAGCAGAAACTGGAACACTGGCGGCAAGAGATTCAACAGAATCTTTTAAAGCCATTTCTGCTGTAGGTGGTGTTGCAGAAAAGATTTCTGAACTGGATGTCAATAGTTTGATTATAGCACTAATCCCTAAAATAACTAATCCCCCCGGAAGGATACCCCTCAACTTCTTTCTTAAACCAGATACATTCTTTGGAGCAATAATTATGTACTTATTTGCTAGTTGATAATGGTTCACTTCTCGTCCTTTTTCGGAATAATGAAATTCTTTGACAATGACCAATCCTGCCTCTTGTAATTTTTGAAGGTGGTAATGTACAGTTGAGATTGGAATATTAAGCGATTTGGCAATGTTTTGTTCTGAATCATTCTTTTCAACAAGGAAATTAAGAATTTTTCTACTAGTGTCGGAAGTGATAGTCTCAGCTAGTTTCTTTGTTTTAGCTTCATTAAGATCTACCAATAGGAAATTACTTTTTGTCATGGAAAGCAAATAACTGTTTCTTTTTAAATAGGTTTTGATAATTTTAAATCAATTTGAAGTTAATTATAATTTTGGCCTTAGAAATCAACAGGGAAATAAATTTGTCTGAATATCAAATAAATAAAGAATAAAGCTATTAAAATAATCGCATGCTTCTTATTAAGACCCTCGTTTTTCCAGAGGAAGTAGTAAATTAAGAATGCTGTAATAATCTTGATAGGCAAATCATAGAAAATAATTACATCTGGTACAACATATCCAGAGATTAAAGCTCCCAATCCAATCCCAAACAAAGGATTAGTGATATTACTTCCAATCAAAATACCCGCAGAAATATCTCTCTTTTTCTTTAAAACCGCAATTAATGATGTTGTTAATTCAGGAAGAGCAGATGCTACACCTAACAAGATTACCCCAAAGAAAGAGGCACTGATTGGCAATGCTCTTACCAGGATCGTTGCAGCCGTTAAAACTTCATTGGTAACAAAACCCATTATTCCAAAACAGATTAAGATTAGAATCCCAGCAAACCATACCTGGCGGGGGGCAAGGCGGTTTATTGCATTAAATTGTTCACTAATTTTGCTGGTCTTGAGATAAATCAAATAGGCAATGTAAGCAACAACTAGGATTAATCCTTCCGCACGAGAAATAAAACTGTTTAATGAGAACAACCAAACAAGGACAGCCGAGCCAATCAATACTCCTACTTGAGGATTAAGATTTTTTTTAATAACCACTACTGCTCCAAGAAGGCCAATCACAGCAAGGACAAAATTTTGCTGAAAGATATCTGAACCGATATTGGTTCCCAATAATAAACCCGAGAGAGTATTCATCAAGGAAGGATTTTTGACAATTTGTGAGCTGCCCATGATATGAGTTATAATCTCAGGTATGCTTGTGCCTATAGAGAGAAGAGTTAAACCAATAAACGTGCCAGACATATGAAAATGTTCAGCTAATTGGATAGATTTTTTGATAATTAACTCGGCTAAACCTACAATAATAGCCGTACCAGCGATAACCATCAAAAATTCGTTAAGCATTATCTACAGAAGAAAGAAATAATAGATAAAGTTTTTTGTTTATTTGACTTCTAATTATTCACTAAGTAACTTCCACAAACTATCCTCATCGCTAGCGGAAGATCTTATTTGTTCAAGAAATCCGAAGAATTTTTCATCAGAATGTTTTTTTCTAGAAAGAATATTGGCTGCAGTCATTCCCACAACATGGCAGCTATAACCTTCGGTAATAAGGCGGTGTAGGGTTTCTAGTGCTGAAGAACGACCTTCTTCCCAGAGTGTGTTAATTTGAGTAATCTGGTTCCAATAAGGTATTTCGCCGATATGAATCTTATCAGAGAGTAATATACTAAAATGCGTTAGATTTCGAATATATTAACACATTTTATATATATAAAGTGCCAAAAATAAGTTCGAAAGCTTTGGCACTTTAGTATACATCTGGTAAAAGGAGGTTTCTAATTTCAATCAAATAAGCTGTATCCTGACGCATAACCGCCGAATTAGGCATCTAATTTAAAAATCATTCGGTCAAAAACTATAAATACTCTCTTCTCTTTCTTCAAACCGTGTTTGCATCAACTACAAGTCTTCTAAAGAAGGCACAGAAAGGAAAATATGCGGTAGCGCATTTTAATATTAACAATATGGAAATTGTGCAAGCAGTAGTATCGGCTGCATCAAAATTAAGAGCTCCAATAATTCTTGCTACTTCGGAAGGGGCTTTAAAATATGCGGGAATGGAATATCTTTTCTCATTAGCTAAAACTGCGGCTGAACAGACAAAGGTTCCAGTAGCATTTCATTTAGATCATGGTCGGGATTTGGAAATAATTCAGAAGGCAATTAATATGAGATATTCTTCGGTAATGTTTGATGGGTCTCATCTTCAATTTGAAAAAAATGTTCAAGTGACAAAAAAGATAGTTAAAATGGCTCACGCCAAAGGTGTGTCGGTAGAAGCCGAACTTGGAACAATTGGCGGAGCGGAAGATTTAGTTTTTGCAAGAAAAATAATTTATACAAATCCCGAGAAAGCTAAAGAATTTGTTGAAAGAACTGGTTGTGATGTTTTGGCGGTAGCTATCGGGACATCTCATGGCGCATATAAGTTTAAAGGAAAAGCAAATCTTCAATTAGAAATTTTAGAACAGATAAGAAAGAAAGTAAGTGTGCCCTTGGTTTTACACGGAGCTTCTGGTGTGCCAAAAAATGTTGTTAAAACCGCCGAGAAATATGGGGCAGACTTATCTGGAGTTAAGGGAGTACCAGATTCTCAGATTAAGAAAGCTATCAAATTAGGAATTACAAAAATTAATACCGATACCGATTTAAGATTGGCATTTGATGCAGGGGTAAGACAATTTATTAAGAATAAACCTAAAGATTTTGATCCTCGGCATATTCTTGGGCCGGCAAGAGAGATGATTAGGAAAGTTGCTGAAGAAAGAATTAAGTTATTTGGTAGCGTAAGGAAAGCGTAAAGAAAGGTTCAGAGATAGAAACATTAAAAAACGATAACGTTTTCTTTGATTTTACACAGATTATAAAAATACAATTATTTTGTGTTTTTATAAAACCAATCTGGGGAAAAGAGGTTGCAGAAGATGGGAAAGAAAATCTATCTAGGATCTGATCATGCGGGATTTAAACTTAAACGTAAGATTGAACGCTGGTTACATAAAAAAAATATGCCTTATGAAGATCTAGGAAATATTACATACGATCCGGAAGACGACTACCCTGATTTTGCTGAATTGGTGGCAAGAAAGTCAGTAGATGAAAAGAGTTTTGGTATTCTTATCTGTGGCTCGGCTCAAGGGGTGTGCATTGCCGCCAACAAAATCAAAGGTGCGAGAGCAGTAATTCCTTCTTCTAAGAAAGAAACAATCTTGGCACGATTACATAATGATGCGAACATTTTATGTCTTTCTGGATGGAAAACTGGTTGGATAAAAGCAATTTCTTTGATAAAAGCATTTTTAACCACTCCGTTTTCAAGTGAAGAAAGACATAAAAGGAGATTAAACAAAATTAAATCTCTCGAAGAAGGTAAAACTATTTTGAAAGAAGATAAGTCGAATTCTATGTTGAAAAAAAGAATGGTTAAACAAGAGGAAATATAACCTCATGAAACCAAAGATATTTCCGTCAATCATGGGTAAAAGTCAGAAGGAAATTAATGGATTTTTTAAAAAACTGGCCGGTGTTGCTGAGACACTTCATTTAGATGTAGCTGATGGGAAATTTGTTCCAAATAAATCATTATGGTTCGATTTTAAGTTGTCTTCCAAGTTTAAGTATAATGCTCATTTAATGATTGAAAATCCAAAAAAATGGATTGAAAAGTATGGGGATAAAGTTGATTTATGTATCATTCATGAAGAGGCAGTAGAAGATCTAGGAGAATTTATTTCTTGGATGAAAACAAAGAAAAAGAAAGTTGGTTTAGCATTAAAACCAGAAACAAAAGTTTCAAGTATTAAAAAATATCTAAGTTCTATTGATTACGTTTTGATATTGACTGTCCATCCCGGTTTTTATGGCGGGAAATATTTGAAAGCTCCTTTGCGAAAAATTGAATTTATTAAAAAAATAAATCCCAGGATTAAAACAATAGTTGACGGGGGGATGAATCCAAGAACGGTTAAAGATACCGTAAAATCAAAGGCAGATTTTATAGTGTCCGGTTCTTTCACGACTAAATCTGATAATCCTAAAGAATCTTTACGGTTGTTACGTGGGGCGATGTGAGATGAACCAGTTAAATAAAAGTGTTAACTATCTGAAGAAGAAGAAGAAAATTCTTTTCATTACAACATCTAATCGATGGAGTGGTGATAAAGAATTACCAAAAAGTTCACTTCTTGCACATAAACTCGCAGAATCAGTGGGTAAGGATAAAGTGACCATCTTAGATGTTTCTTCATTGAATATATTTCATTGTGAAGGAAATATCTCTAGAAAAGCTGGAAATAATTGCGGAGTAATTGGAGCAACGTTAAAAAATAAAAATAAAAATCCGACCGGCAATCATCGATGTTGGGCTAGTATTAACAACAAAGATGATGATCTGTGGAAAGTATCTAAAGAATTATTTCAATCTGATTGTGTCCTGTTTTTTAGTTCAGTTCGTTGGGGGCAGTTAAATGCACATTATCAAAAATTAATTGAAAGATTAAGTTGGATAGAAAACCGGCATAGCACCTTGAAAGAAAAGAATGTGGTTGGTGATGTTGATGTTGGTCTTATCGTGATAGGTCAAAATTGGCGGGGAAAAGAGATTTTGAGAACACAAAAAGAAGTTCTTGGTTTCTATGGTTTCAATGTCGTTAATGATCTTTGTTGGAATTGGCAATTTACCACGAACCTCGAAGATGAAAGTAAAAAATCTTACAAAGAAGCATTTACAGTATTTAGTAAGTATGTTCTTTCTGGTCTAAAAAATAGATAAGACCATCATAATCTTTTTAAAAAGAATTTAAATTTTTATTAGGTGAGACTTGCAGACAAAAAATTGTCATTAGAAGAACGTTTGGCAGCAGATCATTTCTTTGAACGGATAGGAGAAACAGATTCTTTAGCTGTAAGAAGATTGGTTAAAGTAGTAAATTCTCGGGCAAGAAGTTATTTTTATTCATGGGAAATTGAAAGAGTTGCTCCATATTTTCAAGGTTGTGAAGTTTTTTTTGCAGTTTATGGAATTGGTGGCAATCTTACTAAAGAAGGTGAACGGCCAGATGTTGATGTAATGGTAGTTACTAATATGAGATATAAAAAAGGATTCATGGATGATTTCGAAACGGATGGAGATTTCCGTGGAGAATGTAGAGTTGAACCGTTATGTAGAAAAATTTACTACCGGTTCCGTTCAACTATGAATTTCGAAATCACGGGCAAAATTCCAGATAATTATAATCTAGGAGTAACTGGCGGGAAGTGTTTAATTACTTTAACTCCATTTGAAAATGGAAGAAAAATTGATGTTGTTTATGTAAAGAGTGTTATGGCTAAGGGTAGCGAATTTGGAAAGCATAATGATCAGTTATTTTTATCAGAAAAAGATTTTATTTCTAAAGATATTGATGCTGGAGGCAATCAATTGCCAAAGGTTTTGTTATATAGAGCAAAAGCTGAAGGTAATGAATAGTCTTTGAACTAGCTGCCTTTACATAATCTGTAATCACGTTCTAAATTGACTTTTTCAGTAAATACAACAACATTTAAAAATACGCTTTCTAAATATAGCTTATGGCAAAGAAAAAAGCCTCTGAGGAAGCAGCAGTGACTGAATCTTCATCAGAGAAAAAGAAAAAGAAAACAATTGTAACGGGCGTGCTTACGGAAGTACGTGTGCTTACAGAATCGTCCGATGAAGCGAGAGAACTATATAACCAATCGCGGTTTGGAATGATTACTGACATCAACGGGAGAGTAGAACTTTCTTTACTGGAAGGTTTATATCTGATGGAACGTGGAAGGCTTGTGATTAAAAGTGAAGCCGGAAGAACGTTGAATTTTGACGGGTATTTACGAAAAGCAAAGAAGGAAGAACCCAATTTCTGGATAAGATATTGTGTATTCCGAGATATGAGAAATCGGGGATATATCGTTAAAACAGCGTTGAAATTTGGTGCTGATTTTAGGGTATATGATCGTGGAGTTAAACCAGGAGAAGATCATGCTCGTTGGATAATTTATCCAGTTCATGAAGCGAGTGTATTTACCTGGCATGAATTTAGTGCAAAGAACAGAGTAGCTCATTCTACAAAGAAACGGCTCCTGATGGGAATTGTTGATGCAGAAGGGGATGTAACATACTACGAAATCCGTTGGATGAGACCTTAATTATCGGGTTTATCTGTCTTTACGTATAGGGACATACTCTCTGGGCTAGAAAACTATTTAAATCTAGTTTGAACTAGAAAGCCTATGCACGTGCACGACCAAATCCTTCTCTTTATTAAAGCGAACGGGCCAGTTGTTCCTACGAAGATAGCTAAGACCATCAAGTCTGAGATTTTGATAGCTTCTGCTCATCTTTCTGATTTGGCAACACAGGGTAAAGTAAAAGTTTCTTATCTTAAGATTGGTGGATCGCCATTATACTATCTGTCTGGTCAAGAAGATCAACTGTTAAATTTTGCTCAGGGTAACACTAATCCAAAGGATTATGCGGTTTTAGAAACGCTAAAAGATCAAAAAGTTCTTAGGGAATCCGATTTAGATCTATTGTCAAAAGTAGCTCTTAGAGAATTGAAAGATTTTGCTATCCCATTACATGTAAGAACAAAAGATTCAGCGGAATTGTTTTGGAAATATTATCTTACTTCTTCTGAACAAACAAATGAACTAATTGGAAAAATTTTAGTGCCAGAAGAAACCGAGATAGAAACTAGAGAAGAAATAAAAGAAGAAATAAAAGAAGTAAGAGTTGTAAGAGAAGAAGAGTCAATTATAGAACCCCCAGTTGAAGATTTAAAAAATGAAGAAATTATTCCTTCTACTGTTGAAGAATCTATAGAAGAATCTATCAGATCATCAATTCCAAATGAAGTCTTTGAAGAGAAAGTTATTGAAAAACCAGAAATTAAAGAGAAGACGATATTTAAAGAAGTAGAGAAACAAAAAGTTTCATCAAAAAAGAAGGAAGAAAAAACAGAGAAGACTGAAAAATCTTTAAAAGAAGATAAACCCAAAGAGGACAAACCAAAAGAAGATAAACAAGAAACATTAGAGAAAAAACCTTTATTTAAGAAGATTAAAGAAACTCTGGTGAAAAGTTCTTCCGTGGAAGATGTTTTCTTAATGAAAATCGAAGATTATTGTAAGGAGATGGATATCAGGATTGAACAAAAAGATATAATTCGAAAAAATAAAGAAATCGATTTAATTATTTCAATCCCTTCAGTTGTGGGGAGGGTAAGTTTCTTTTGCAAAGCTAAAAGTAAAAATAGATGTGATGAAAAAGATTTGTCCTCAGCATACATGGAATCACAAATTAAAAAGTTGCCCCTATTATTTTTATATTCTAATGAATTCACTAAAAAATCACAGGAAATGCTGGAATCCGGAGCATTCGATAATGCTGTCGTGAAACGGCTTGAAAAGAATGGGTCTTAATATCAAAGATTTAATTGTAAAAGAAGAGATTACAATTAAAGCATTAAAAGGGAAAATACTGGCCGTCGATTCGATGAATATTCTTTACCAGTTTTTAACAACAATTAGAGGTATTGATGGTTCGGTATTAACAGATTCTAAAGGAAGAGTAACTTCGCACTTAATAGGGCTATTCAGTCGAACAACTGTTCTAATGGAAAATGGAATCAAGTTAGTTTTTGTTTTTGATGGGAAAGCACCCGCAATAAAACAAGAGACCTGGGAGAAACGAAGAGGTATCAAAGAAGAAGCAGAATTAAAATTCCAAGAAGCTGAAGAGGCGGGAGATTCTGAAGAGATGAAAAAATATGCCGTTAGAACAACTAGATTAACTAAAGAGATGGTTGCTGATGCAAAAAATTTAATTACAGCGTTAGGTTTGCCAATTGTTCAAGCACCTTCGGAAGGAGAAGCTCAAACGGCATACATGGTGAAAACGGGAGATGCGTATGCTTCTTTATCACAAGATTATGATAATCTGATTTTTGGATGTCCGAGATTAATTAGAAATCTTTCTGTTGCTGGTAGAAGAAAAAAATCCGGAAAGGCCGTAGGTTATATTACAGTTACACCGGAAATGATTGAACTTCCTAAAGTTTTAACTGAACTTAAAATTACCATTGATCAACTAATCGTATTAGCTATCTTGATTGGAACTGATTATAATCCGGGTGGAATAAAAGGAATTGGACCAAGAAAAGCTTTGAAATTATTACAGGAACATAAAGATAATTTTGAAGAAATTTTTAAGATAGCTAAATGGGATGAACAGTATCCTGAAAGATCTTGGCAAGAAATATTTGACACGATAAAACATATTCCAGTGACCGATAACTACGAGTTATCTTGGAAAAAGATTGACGAAGAAAAATTGGTTAAATTGTTAGTTGACGAGCACGGATTTAGTTCAGAAAGGGTACATAAAAAATTGGATGACATAAGGAAAGAACAGAAAATATTAAATCAAAAAGGATTAAATAGCTTCTTTTAGAATTTATTACCGATAAAATGGATTATAAAACTATTACTCGGGAAGCATATGATCATTATGCTAGAACTCTAGATCGAAAATTTTCAGACTACTTTGAGAATCATGTTCGTTCTTATGCCGACGAATTTCTTAGAAATCTTTCCGGTAGAGAAATTCTAGATTTGGGTTCTGGACCAGGGAATCATGCGATTTATTTTAAGATGCAGGGGATGAATCCCTGTTGTTTTGATCTTTCTGAAGAGATGGTTGAGTTATACTAAAGTGCCAAAGCTTTCGAACTTATTTTTGGCACTTTATATATATAAAATGCGTTAATATATTCGAAATCTAACGCATTTTAGTATATGTAAAGAAAAAGGGTTATTAGCTCAACAAGGAGATATGGAGAAAATAGATCTTCCAAAGGATTATTTTGATGGGGTGTGGGCGCATGCATCATTACTTCATGTGTCAAGAGAAAATATCCCTTTAGTTGTAGATCAGATTATGAAAGTGTTAAAACCATCTGGATTATTGGGTCTTACGTTGAAGGAAGGAGTCGGGGAAGGATTTGAAGATTATAAAGATAGGAAGAGATGGTTTACTTACTATTTAGATGACGAGATCAGAGATTTATTTGGTGAATTTGAGGTTTTATCTTTTAGAAGAAATCCAATCGGAGATAAATACGTTTTCTTAAATTATATACTTAAAATGAAATTTTAGGATGTTTTTGGTAAAAATGTTTTCTTAAAGATAGTTTTTTATAAGCCTAAACAATCCCGGATATATGTTTGCTGCACAGGTTGAATTAAAAAAAGCTGAGGCTACTAAAAGAAAATTGTTGAAAGAGGGAGTTTTAAATCCAGATTATAAACCATTACAGAAAAACGGTTATCTTTATTTCCCGTTAATTAAAAAGATAAAAGGGGTTAAGACCGTTGAAGTTTCTTTCAGATTTCCTCAAAAAGAGAAACAGTTAACTGTAAAGGATTTATTAAAAGGAAAATTAACTCCAGCCGAAATAAAGTTGATACCTCATTCCCAAGAAATTTTGGGAAAAATTATGATTTTAGAAATCCCAGAAGAGTTTGAAAAAAAGGAGAATACGATTGCTCAAGCATATTTAGATGCAGGACATCATATCGATACGGTTGTAAAAAAAAATACTTCTTATACAGGTGTTTTTAGGACAAGAAAAATCAAAGTTTTAGCTGGGAAAAAGACAAAAGAGACAGTTCATAATGAAAATGGGGTAAAAATTATGCTTCATTTAGAAGATGTTTATTTTTCTGCCCGTTCAAGTAACGAGAGATTAAGAATAGCCAAATTAACAAAAAAGGGGGAAGAAGTTTTAATAATGTTCTCTGGAGCAGCTCCATACCCCCTAGTTATTGCAAAACATTCCGAAGCTAAAAAGATTTATGGGGTAGAATTAAATCCCGATGGACATCGTTATGCAGAAAAGAATGTGCGATTAAACAAATTTGAGAATAGAATAGTTCTATATGATGGTGATGTGCGAAAAGTTGTTCCAAAATTAAAGAAAAAGTTTGATCGCATTGCCATGCCTCTTCCAAAAACCAGCGAAGAATTCCTGGATGTAGCATTAGCGGCGACAAAAAAAGGGGGAACTATTCATCTTTATACTTTCCTTAATGAAGAAAAAATTTCCGAAGAAGCTAAGAGAGTTAAAAAAAGATGTCATGAATTAGGTTATCAAGTAAGGATTATCCGAAAAGTTAAATGTGGTCAGTTTTCTCCAGGAATATTTAGAATTTGTTTCGATATTAAAGTAGAATAAAAAAAGATAAAAAAATAAGAATAATTTGAATGAATATTATGATTAATATTCCCCTTCGTCTTCTGCGTCAGATTCTTCTGAGTCTTCACTTTCGTCTTCTGCATCAGATTCTTCACCTTCTGGAAGATCTCCTCTATCGGATGCTTTCTCAAGAAGTGTTACATTAACGGCTTTTGGTCCGCGTTCTCCTTCGTCTGTATCAAATGACACTTTGTCATTATCTCGAAGAAAGGTTCCTTTCGCAAGACCTGTAAAGTGAACGAAATAGTCCTTTCCATCTTCACCTGCAATAAACCCAAATCCTTTTTTCCTGTTAAAAAACTTAACTGTTCCTTCCATTTTTTTTCCTCCAACTTGGCTACCTAGACTAGGCCAACGCCCAAACCAGTAGCTTGGTTCTTTAGAAGTGAAGAAATTGAGTGATGTTTTATAAACTTTACTGCCCGGAAGTTTTATAATGGGTTAACTCTATGAAATCCTGTGGAGAGCGCAATGACGGTAGTGAACACCCACTGAGCTTCGGCAATGATGAACGGTAGTAACTTCCCAGCGCCCATAAAACCCTTTTTGTGAAATTATCTGAGATTTTATCCAAAGAATTCTGCTGTGTCGTCATCTCCATCATCAATGCGAACTTTCACTATAGCAGATGAAAAATCTTCAGTAGTAACAAACTCTCGATCTTCTCGAATAGCGCAGAATCCAGCTTCCGTGCATATGGCTCGAAGTTCGGCGCCACTCATGTTTTCTGTTTCCTCGGCAATCTTTTTAATACTCACTTTTTTGAGATTCATATTCTTGGTATGAACCTTTAGAATTTCAATTCTTCCCTCGATAGAAGGAAGTCCTATTTCTAGAAGTCTGTCTAATCTTCCAGGGCGGATTATGGCCGGATCTAAAATATCTAACCTATTAGTTGCTCCAATTATTTTAACATTGTCTAAGTGTTTGAAACCATCTACTTCAGCTAATAATTGCATAAATGTTCGGTTAACTTCTCTCTCACCAGAAGTGCCAGTATCCATTCTAGTGGCAGCAAGAGCATCAATTTCATCAATAAAAACGATGGATGGAGATTTTTTTCTGGCAAGTTCAAATATATCTTTTACTAATTTTGCTCCTTCTCCAATAAACTTTTGAACCAATTCCGATCCAACTACTTCAATGAATGTTGCATTTGTGCTGTGAGCAACAGCTTTTGCCAATAAAGTTTTACCAGTTCCTGGCGGACCATACAATAATACTCCTTTTGGTGGTTGAATCCCTACTTTTTTAAAAAGTTCGGGTTTTTTTAATGGAAGTTCAATCACTTCTTTAACTTCTTCAATTTCTTTTTTCAATCCACCAATATCTTTCCAATTTTCTTGAGGTTTTTCTACAATAACATATTTTTCCACATCAAAGTTGTTAGTAATATGTATCTTTTCAATCACATTGAGGGATTTTTGATCAACTAATACCGAATCTCCTGGAGAAAGTTGTTTGATATCTTTAGAAACATAACAATAAAATTTATTTCCGTTTGGAAGTCGAATAACTGCTTTATCATTCCCAACAACATTAGCTATCTCCGCAACAAGAAGTGAAGGTTTTTTTAGATTATTTAGTTCATTATTGGTGTTGTTGAACAATTCACTAAGCATGATTCGTTCTTCTTCAGATCTTCTAATGGTTTGTGCCATTAATTTATTTTCTTCTTCAAGTTTAAGTATTCTTGGATGTAAGAAAATATCTTCGTTTTCCATGATGTTTTCTTCGTTTTTCTCGACGATATTGTTGTTTTTGATTACATCATCAAAAGATCTATTTTTTACAGTTTCAGCGCCTTTAGTTGATTCTCTTGGTGTCATTTTATCAAAAAAAGCTTTGTTTTATATAAAGGTTATGAGGACAAATTTTAGTTGATTAAATGATTTAATCAACCGTTTTACGTTTTTGGTGGTATATTTTAATTAATTTTGATGGTTTTTTTACTAATTAAATTATTTTAAATAAAATTATTTGGTTTTTTTCTCGACGTGAACACCACATCTTGTTGAAATTCATCTTAAATTAATTGTTCAACAGCAGTTCTATTTTTTATTTTTTTTCAAAAATAAAATCGTTTTTTAGTGTTCTTAAAAACTCTCAGTTTTTAGAAACTTTTAAAAAGGTAAATTACTTTTCCAATGATAAAGAAATCTATAAAGAGGTGATTTTGATGGCTGCAAGAAAAAAAACTGCAAAAAAAGCTGCTGGTCGTAAAACCGCTGCAAGGAAAACAGCTAGAAAAAGAACAGCTAAGAAAGCTGTAAAAAAAGCTGCTCCTAGAAAAACAGCAAAGAAAAGAACGGCTAAGAAAGCAACTAAACGTAAAGCTGCTCCTAAAAGAAAGGCTGCTGCACGTAAGAAATCTGTTTCTAGACGTAAGAAATAGACCAATTTTTTTATTTTTTTTATTTTTCAAAATTTTTAATTCTGACCAATATTAAAGTATTTAAGATGCATTTTAATAAATTGTCAAATAAATTATCAAATAAATTATCAAAGAATAAACTAAATTCTACCCAATAAATACAAAATTAAGATATTAAGAGAAAATGGTAACAATTTTATTGAAAAACATGACGATTCGGTCTTTAAAAGATCTCGGGGTAACTTTAATTGAATTCTCTACAGTTGTAGAAAATATATTTTGATTATCGTCTTCCCATTGAGCTATAACCATTATCTTGGTATTTGAACTTAGTCGTGGCATTTCGACTTTAGCGATAGTTGTTTGAGGTTGTTGTAACTCATCTATGTTCCATTGCTGAATAATTCCTGCCCCTGTTACAACTATTTTAAGATGTTTAGGGGCACTGAATGAATTTTTCTTAATCTCAATAGGTATTTCTAAATATTCTCCATAAACCATCTCTTTCGGAGAATTAATGGTAATATTAACTTTCGGTTGATCCAGAACTTTATATTGGAATGATTCGCGTTGGTCGACGTTATGATTTTTTGCGTGAACTAAAAATTTATGGAATCCCTCCACAGATGTATCGAGAGAGACGGTTTTTGAAACTTCTTGATTGATGAAAATACTAACCGGAAAACAAGATAAATCTAAACATAAAGATACATCGGGAAGATTGGTATTACCTTTATTCTTTAAAGTACAAGTTACATCTAATGAATCTCCTACTTTTACACTCTCTGGGATATCACATGAAATAGATACCTCTTGAGAAAAGATTCTATCATCATCTGTTGTTACGAGAGATTTGACTTCTTCTAATGAATAAACATTTCTTTCGTTTTGGGCAATAAATTCATCGTTGACCGTAAGATTCTTCTCAGTATAAATTATACTTGGAAAAGAATACCAAAAGTTTGGATCAAGATTTTCTGGAACTTTAATTATCCAAAAAACTTCTCTCATTTCATTTGGTCCTAGAAGAATAGCTTGTTTATTTTTTCCAATAATCTCAATCTCATTCGGGATTGCATATCTTAATGTGGTTGCTGAATAATAATTTGCATTGTTTTTTACGACAGCTCTGATAAGATTATAACTGCCAAAACCGACTTCTTTAGAAAGAATTTCTTGTTCAATACTAACTCCGTTAGGAACAAAATTACCTTGATCAACGATTGAAACATCAAAATCTAGTGGTTTTGGAACTAATTGTATGTTATTTGATCTCCAAGAAAAAGTTGCAGCAGATTCAGTAGGGTCATTGGCCTCACGAAGTTTTATGTGTGTGGGATCAATATAACCATATTCATTAAAAGTAACATCAAAACTTATCCAGCCGGTTCCGGGAAAATAAACTTCAGCCCATCCATGTCCCAGCCAGTTTTTACCTACTTGTTCAAGGATATCTGGATCTTCAGTATAAGAAATTCCTTGTACGAATCTAGCGGGTATACCAACAGCTCTTGCCATAGCGACAAGTAAGGAAGTCATTTCATCACATACTCCTCGTTTATTTTGAAGAACCCAACTTGCTTTTTGTGAAGATTCTCTGATCACCGTATCTCTGATATCATATTCAGTATTTTCTTCCACCCATTGAGCAAGTTTAAAGACTGCTTGAAATAAGTCATCTTCCCCTTCAACTAATTCGGAAGCTTTAGCGATAATTAAAGGATTATTAGAATCAATATTCTCTGATGGTTTAAGATATTCTCCAAATGATGCAACCTCAGCATCAGATAAAGGAAAATTAATTTTTTGTGTTACTTTACGACGTTCACTTTTAGTTGTAACTAGTGCTTTATATCCAAAACTTTTTGGTTCCAGAGAATTATCTTTCCAAAGAAAGTGTAGGGCGTTATCTTGAATGCTACCTTCTGTTTGTTGTATTTTAACAGTTTGACGAAAACTATCTTGGGGAAGAAGAAACAAATCGGCAGAAATTTCATTAACGGAAGGATTTGGTCCGGTCGGTTGAAGTTGAAAACCACTTATCAGTTCTAAAGAAAGACTTAATGAATCTTGAAAATAAATGGAATTATCAGCATAAGAGATAGGTATAACTATCAAAAATATAGTTAATACTAAAAGAAGGACATCACCAAGCTCTTTTTTCATGAAACTAGAATGGGTAATGGAGAATATAAAGGTTACTCTCCCACAAATCTTAAATAATTCATCTTTTCTTTTATTAAAATGGAAAAAGGGGTTGCTTTATTGTCTGGTGGGATAGATTCTCCTGTAGCTATTAATTTAATGCAGGAGAGACTGGAGATTATTGCGGTACATTTTCATCAGATGCCATTAAGTGATGAGAAGGAAGTTGAGAAAGTCAAAGAACTTGCAAAAATTCTTAATTTAAAGAAAGTATATCTGGTGCCTTTCATTGACGTTCTAAAGTTATTAACTGAAAAATGTGCTCATAAAAATTATTTTGTTCTTGGAAAGATAATGATGCTTAAGGCAGCTGAGATTGTTGCGCGAAAGGAAGAAGCGGAATATTTGATAACGGGAGAAAATTTAGCTCAAGTTTCAAGTCAAACTTTAAGTAATTTATCGACAATTACTAGTCATGTTTCCATGGAAATTTTCAGGCCGGTTTTAACTTATGATAAAAAAGAGATTATTATTACGGCTAAAAAGATTGGGACTTACGAAATTTCTAAAGGTCCAGAAATATGTAATTTACTTGGTCCAAAAAATCCAGCTACTAGAAGTAATTCCGATACTATTAGGAAAGAATTAGAAAATATTGAAGTGGAAAAAGTTCTTAATGAGAGTATTAGTAAAGCTGAGATTATTGAATTCTAGATTAATAGGGTAAGAAATTATATAAACAGTAATGTTCTAGTTAAATAAAAAAAGAGATGGCGACCGCATTAATAATAATTCTAATTTCGTTAGGTTTTGCCTATTTTCTTTCTGAAATTGTAAAATGGTTAGGTTTACCAAGAGTTGTTGGACAAATCTCCGCGGGATTAATTTTGGGTATTCCTCTGATTAAAGGTTATTTGTTTACCGGAGATCATCTTGACATCTTATCATTCTTGGCTAATTTGGGAATAGTTTTACTATTTTATTATGTTGGATTGGAATCAAATTTTAATATTTTAACAAAGAATCTTAAACTTTCAGCATCGATTTCGATATTGAATACATCAATTCCTTTAATCATTGGTTTTGTTTTTATGAAGTTTTTATTACATTTTTCTACAATTGTAAGTTTAATTATTGGTGTATCTTTAGCTGTTAGTGCTCAATCGGTATCTTTAGATATTCTTGAAGAATTGAAATTGTTGAAATCTAAAGTTGGAAGACTTATCATCAGTGCGGGAGCAGTTGATGATGTTTTTGAATTGGTTTTAGTGGGTATATTGTTTTCATTATTTCATGTAGCGGTAAGTAATGTTACTCTTACTCGTTTACTTATTGATATCCTGACTTTTATAGTGATAATAGTCATAGCTAGATTATGGCTTATACCGTGGGGTTTACAATTTTTTCATCGGCAAAAATCAAGCACGGCTAGATTTACAGGTTCTTTGCTGATTGTACTATTTATTGCATCACTTGCCGAATATCTGGCAGTTGGATTACTAATTGGAGCAATGATTGCCGGAATAATTGTTAGGCAAATTATTTTCAAGGATGAATTAATTCCAAATTGGGAAGAACATGATATTTCAAGATCCATTCATATCATTTCGTTTGGATTCTTAATCCCATTATTTTTTGTATGGGTCGGTTTAAATGCCGATCTTACTCTTTTTGTAAAAGATTTTTGGTTCTTATTTGTGTTAGTTTTGATATCTTTATTGGGAACAGTTGGTGGATCTTTAATTGCGGTAATGGCCAATAAAGGGTCATTTAAGGAAGGTATAACTCTTGGTTGGGGTTTAAGTCCAAAGGGAGACATAGAACTGGTTATTGCAACTCTCGCCTTCAATAATAACATAATCACTTCTTCGGTATTCACCTCATTAGTTTTGATGGCTTTACTTACAACAATTATCTCTCCGATTGTGTTTAAGTATTTAGTTACAAAACATGTCGCAAAAAATTCCAAGAAGATTATCAAAAAGAATTCTCGGTCATTAATATCCTGGCGATAAGATTTATAAAGAAACTTTTCTAAAAGAATAATTTAAATAAATAATCAAGTAGATCATAATTGGAGGAAAACAAAATGATTGTAACAACAACCGAAAATGTTCCTGGAAAAAAAGTAGTTAGTATTTTAGGAATTGTTAAAGGTAACACCATCAGAGCTAGACATGTTGGGAGAGATATCTTGGCTGGTTTGAAAAGCGTAATCGGGGGAGAAATCACTTCTTATACCGCGTTACTTACAGAAGCTCGTGAGGAAGCTCAGAAACGAATGGAAGGAGAAGCAAAAAAACTTGGAGCGGATGCAATAATCATGGCCAGGTTTGAAACATCTGAAGTAATGCCTCAGGCAGCCGAAGTCTTGGTTTATGGGACAGCTGTTAAGTTAGGGTAAAAATTCTTACCCAACTTTAAACACGTGAACTACACTCAATTCATCTGGTCCATCAGCCATTCTTTCAAAGACATAGAATAATCCGTTCTCTCTATCAAAAGCAGGAGCACCTAAAGAATATCTTTTTCCTCTTTCTATTTCAAATCCAGGATCGATGAGGTATGGATTAAGATTAAGGGTTGCGTAAGGTTGAGGTTCCCAAGAATTCATTTCTCCTTTAGCAACGGCGGCTAAATCATTTGGATTATAGAAAATCATTTGAGCTTGGATATCTTCCGACCACCATCCTCTTTGATCGTTAGGCCAATCTGGAACGTCAGGATAAATCTCATTTTCATCACCGCTGGTAGGATATTCAATACCATTTGCAAAACCATACCATGTTTTTCCAACACCTTTAGTACCAACAAAAACTAAAGCAGCTTTATTACCTGAAGTTAACCATTCTCCACCCGACCATTCATCGGTTTCACTGAAACTATTCATAGCCATTGATTCATCGCTGATAATTTCTGGATTACCCTGTTCTGGGGTTCCATAAAGGAGTAAGGTGGTAGTATCAAGAACTCTGTTAGTGGGATTTGTACTAATCGCAAACAGTGCTGGTCCTCTTCCGGACCATAATCCATCTCTAAACCTTCCGGTTGCTAATGGTTTGCCCGGTGTGTTTGTAGCAACCCAGGATGAAGGAATTTCAAACATATAATCATTAACAACGTAATTTGTGAAATCGTCAACTGACCATAAACCTTCGGTCTGCGGATTAGATAGGTCAACATTACTTCTTCCGTGGGTTGGAGTAATTTCAAATTCAAAATGTTGTCCCCAAGCGAAATATAACTTGTTGTTATAATACACTAACCCTGCTCGAGGAATTTCTTGTTCTCCATATAAATTTCCACGAATGTCAGCAAATGGTTGTAAAGTGGTAGCGGCGTTTAAATTTTCAAGATTCTTAGAGTTAATCGGTTCAGGAATACTTATCTCGGAAACTTGCTGTTGATATTCATGGCCGACAGCAAAAATTGAACCGGGGTAATTATCGTTGGAGGAAGGATCACCATTTGGATAAAAAGTCGCAGCATAACCACTATATCCCCAACCAGACCCTCCAGATGGTTCAGGCAAACGGAAAGCTCCAAGGTAAGTTATATCTCCAGGCTGTAAAAGACCTGAGGGAGTTGCGGTTTGAGGTGGTGAAGTTGTTTCTTCAGTAAGAGTATTTGAATTATCCAATCTTGGGGGAGTTCTTCTTACTTCCGGAGTATCTTGAATATCTTCAGGCGGACTAATTTCTTCCTGATTTTCTTGGAGAACATTCTCTGAGGAATCTTTGGAACATCCAACAAGGAATAAACAAAATAAAGTAATTACGATTAAAGCAAGGATTTTTTTCATAATCTAGGAAGAATTTTGGGATATTTAAGTTTTGCTCTGAACAACTTTTATAAATGTCCGTACTATTTATTCCATTATGCCCGTAACTTTGTATAATACTCTTACCCGGAAAAGGGAAAAATTTGTTCCATTAAAGAAGACGGTAGGTCTTTATACTTGTGGACCAACGGTGTATAATTACGCTCATATCGGAAATTTGCGTAGTTACATCTTTGAAGATATTCTGAAAAGAACTTTGTTGTTCAATAATTTTAAAGTTAAACATGTAATGAATATAACTGACGTTGGTCATCTGACTTCAGATGCTGATACTGGAGAAGATAAACTTCTCAAAGGAGCAAGACGTGAGAAAAAAACAGTTCCTGAAATTGCCGATTTTTATACTAAATCTTTCTTAAGTGATATTAATAAATTAAATATCCAAAAGCCGGATATTCTTAGTAAAGCAACCGAACATATTGCTGAACAGATCCAAATGATTCAGCAGTTAGAAAAAAAGGGATTTACTTATACTGCAGGTGGCAATGTATACTTTGATACTAATAAAATCAAAGATTATGGAAAACTGGCTCAACTTAAATTAGCGAATAAAGGTAAGAGTAAGGCCAGAGTTGACAAAGATCGAAATAAAAAAAATCCGTACGATTTCGTGTTATGGTTTACAAAATCAAAATTTCAAGATCAAGAAATGAAATGGAAATCGCCTTTTGGAGAAGGATACCCAGGTTGGCACTTGGAGTGTAGCGCAATGGCTTCTAAATACTTAGGAAATCAATTTGATATTCATTGTGGTGGTATTGATCATATTTCTGTACATCACACTAACGAGATTGCTCAGTCTGAAGCGGCTTTCGGAAAAAAACCCTGGGCCAAATATTGGCTACATAATGAATTTCTGGTTTTAGGTAAAGGAGAAAAGATGGCGAAATCAGGAGATAATTTTGTTACAATTTCTTCTTTAGAAGAAAAAGGTTTTGATCCATTAGATTATCGTTATTTTTGTTTAGGAACACATTATCGAAAACCATTAATGTTTAGCTATGAAGCTTTAGAAGGAGCGAAAAGTTCTAGGCGCAAGTTAGTTGACAAAGTATTAGAGATACAACTTTCTAAAGAAAAGAAATCAAAAGAAAATTCTACTAAACAAAAAAAGTATTTGGATAGGTTCATGAATAGTGTTAATGATGATTTGAATACGCCTAAAGCTTTAGCTGTAGTTTGGGAATTATTGAAAGATGAGAAATTAAATGATAAAGACAAATATTCTTTAATCCTGAAATTTGATTCGGTCTTTGGATTAGGATTAAACAAACTAAAAGAAGAAACAATTCCAAGTAATATAATCAAATTAGCAAAAGAACGTCTTAAAGCCCGTCAAAATAAAGATTGGGTTAAGTCTGATGAATTGCGAGAAAGAATTTGTTCATTAGGTTATGAAATAGGTGACACCAAAGATGGGTATGAACTTAAAAAGATATAATCTAGTTGTTGCTCTGATTTTTTTACTTATTATAGCAGGATGTTCTTCAGATAATATCTCCGATACACTTTCAGATAATCCTGATGAGATTGTTTCTAATAATAATAATAATAATAACCGTGATATTTTATTCCATTATCAATTACAAGGAGCTAATTTTGAAGATTTGAAAAACCTAGGTGCTCAATACCTAGTAATTGATGTTGATGATGCAGATTTAACTGTTGGAGAGATGGAAGAACTAAAGAAATTGTCAGTAGTATTATCTTACTTAAGTATCGGTGAAGCAGAGGATTACAGAGATTACTGGCAGGAAGATTGGAAAGTTGGTAAACCATCTTTTATAGATGAAGAAAATCCACAATGGGCGGGGAATTATAAGGTTAAATATTGGGACCCACAATGGCAAGAGATTATTCTTAACAAGGTAAAAGAGATTAAATCTCTAGGATATGATGGAGTTTATTTAGATATAATAGATGCTTATGAATATTATAATGCAAAAGAAGTTCTTGATGCAAAAGAGAAGATGATTGATTTTGTGGCAAGAATAAAAAGTGAAAGTGGGTTATTAGTATTTCCTCAAAATGCTGTAGAATTATATGAATCTGATAAGTATAAACGTATTGTTGACGGTTTTGGAGCAGAAGATACTTGGTACGACGATAATAATTTACAGGAAGAAGATTATACTTTGAGCGTGTTGTCTTATTTAAGAGAAGCAAGAGATGACGGAAAAGTAATCTTGAGTATTGATTATCCCTCAGAAAAGCCGAAAGTATGCGATTTTTATACTAAATGTAATAATGAGGAATTCCTTTGTACTGTTAGTAATCGTAACTTAGATTTTTCACATCCCGTTGAATGTTAATCCAGAACTTTGTATGATCAATCTTAAATAGGCGTTGTTTCATATAATCAGAAAATGACAAAAAAAAGATTGAATTATCATCACAAAGGATCGCTTCCGGATTAGGAGCAAGAGTCATAAATATTCCGGAAATTTCTAAGGAAGAAGCTGAGAAGTATCAAGCGATAGGTTCGCCAGTCGGTATTCCAAGCGCATATGCAGATAAACTTTCTATTTATCATTATCATTTTGGTTCAAGAATGCTAAATGATTATTACGGTCAGGAAAAATCTCTTGATGACGTTGTAGGTTATCGCGTCTTAGATCCAGATGAAGAAGTGGAATTCCGCGAGGAAATAGGAAAAAATGATTTTACTGTCGTACGATATTACGTGAACAGATAAACTTAGTTTAGATTCAGAACTTTTAAATAGGTTTTTCTTTATTAATAAAGAATGGCTTTGAAAATAAATAGAAAGAAAGGAATCTGGCTTCTGATTATAATAATTTTTCTTGTGACTTCTATTTTTTATTATCAATCATCTAAATCTCTCTTAAAAGATGAATTGTCTTTAGAAAATGAAATCCCGCTAGAAGAAATTATCCCAGATTTATACGCCGGTTATAGTTTTGCTCTTTCTAATAGTCAATCTATTGGTAATACTGGGGGGTTTGTTAAAGATAAAGTGTCTTCATATTATATTAATGGAAAATTAGAACCCAACAAGATTTATCTTTCAGGGTCTTGGAAAAGTAATCCTAATAATTTAGAAGCAGTATCGGATTCAGTCATATTTCTTGATTTTACTGCATCAGAAGTCCTGGTTGCAGCATCTCCTGGTAATGGTCAACATAAAATTAAAGTAACTCTTGGTGGAGAACCACTTACTAAAGAACAAGCAGGGCAAGATATTGTTTTTGAAAATGATGAATCTTTTATCATTGTAGATGAATTAGCATTATATTCTCTTGTCAACCAGAAATTTAATCGAGGACTTCTTCAGTTGGAATTAGATCCCGGAATTAAAATTGGCGTGTTCAGTTTTGGTTAATTTTAAATAGTTAATTGTTCTTATTAAACTTAAAGAGGAGATAGGATGAAGAAAAACGGTAAAAAGACTCTAATCTGGGTACTGATAATTCTTGCAGTTCTTGGTCTATTTACTTCTTTTTATTTAATAAAAAATCATTATGTTGGTGCAGTATCCGGGTCTGCATGCGATTTTAACGAAACTATTTCTTGTTCAATTGTTAATACCAGCATATATTCAGAATTACTAGGAGTTCCAGTAGCAATATTTGGAGCATTATGGTTTGTGGTGTTATTAACCGTTCTTGTAAAACTTTTAGCGAAAAAGAATCCCCGTAAAAGTGTTCACAACTTTATTTTATTAGGTTGGTCTATTTTAGGTGTATTGTTTATTGTTTACATGGTTGTGGCAGAGATAATATTGAAATCGATATGTCCATTTTGTACCTTGGTCCACATAATTGTTTTAATAACGTTTATTTGTGCAATTGTTTTATACAGAAGATCTCCATTGAAGTCAATGAAAAATTTATCATCGTTATTAGTTTCATGGATTGTATTAATAGCAATTATTAATTTAATTCCCTTAGTTTTACTTAATATCCCTTCAAATAATGATGTAAACTATGATGCTCTTGCTCAGTGTATTAATGATAATGGGGTTGAAATGTATGGTTCTTTCCGTTGTGGAGTTTGCGCAAAATCTAGAGCAATGTTTGGGGATTCCTTCCAATACATTAAAGAAATTGAATGTCATCCTCAAGGTGAAAATAATCAGTGGGCATTATGTCAAGAGGTTGGAATAGAAGGTACGCCTACCTGGATTAAATCTGAAAACGGCGTAGAAGTTAAACGACAACAAGGATTCATGTCAATTGCAGAACTGAGAGAGTTCTCTGGTTGTGGTGATATTTAATGGTTGAAGGATTAACTTTAGGAATTTTGGTAACGGCAGCCATCTTAGATAGTATCAACCCGTGTGTTTTTGGTGTATTGATATTCTTGATAGCTTTCATGACTCGTGTGTTTAAGTCAGCAAATAAGATGCTTCTAGGCGGATTGATTTATACTCTTGTAGTGTACATCAGTTATTTGTTGATTGGGTTAGGTCTCCTTAAATTTACCGTGTCCTTTGGGTTCTCTGAAATAATTTATTGGATAGCTGCATCAATTGCCATTTTTGCAGGAGTATTAGAGATTAAAGATTTCTTCTGGTATGGTAAGGGATTAACATTGAAAATGCTTCCCGGAGCTGAGAAAAGGATTAAGATGTATACTAAGAAAATTGAGATACTTCATAAAAAAGATGGTTACTTAAGTTACCTAGCTGCAGGATTACTTGGATTTTTTGTGGTTCTTGTTGAATTACCTTGCACGGGAGCTCCTTATTTGGCAATTTTAGCTATACTTGGTCAAGGAAATTTTACGGAAGGTTTACCATTATTATTGTTATACAATCTCATATTCATTCTCCCATTGTTCGGTATAATTGGGGTAGCTTATTTTGGTAAATCGTCTAAAGCTTTAGAGAAGTGGAGAAAGAAACATCGAGGATTTATGAGATTAGCAGTTGGCTTGTTTATGGTTAGTTTGGGAGCCTACATGATTTATTCAATTTATTGAGGGGTGAAATATTATGGCAGCAAAAAAAGCAACTAAAAAGAAAGTAGCAAAAAAAGTAACAAAAAAAGCAGTTAAGAAAAAAGTTGTAAAGAAAGGAAAAACCTGTGAATTCTGTTAACTGTTAATTTTTTTATTTATATTTTTATGATTCTTCAAATTAGTTCTATCTCTTTATACTAAAAAATTTTGATAGGAATTTTTAGTGGGGTACAATACTCCAACCTTTAGGTCGAAATTTTTGGTATCACAAAAATCTGCTGTAAGAGAAAGTGTTCGTTCATACTCCATCTTTATGGTGGAATAGAACACTTTCAGCAGATTTTTCATGATGATAAATGCCAGGTAAGAACAATAAATGCGGTGTATAACAAAGTGCCAAGGACAAAATAACTTACATTTCCTTTTCTTCCGAAAGGGATATGATGTCTGATTACGGCATATAATAAGATCCCAATCGCAGTTCCAATCAGAGAGAATTCAAACCACAATGGAATTTTTAATGTAATAGCAAGTATAACTCCGATTAATGTCGAACTCGCTAAAGCAATAGCTTTGGGTTTCGAATTATGGGCTCTTAAGGGGATTGTACTCACAAGCGTAAACGTAAGGATTGGAATAAAAGCTAGAATTCCTTGAATAAAACTTTGTCTTGAGAACACGACTAGAATAATACCAAGAATAATATGGTAAGAAAATGAGAATACATTCTCTTCTATAGTTAAGAGTTTTACTAACTCATTTCTTTGGTTATGTTGATAAATTTCTTTCTCAATAAGATGATGAATTACAAATCCTAAAAGGATTGTTATAAATAAATATCTATTAATGATAAAAGCTACTTCCGTAAATGAAGGAAATAATTCTAACAGAATGTACGTAACTGAAACACCGGCAGCAATTGAAAGAAGTTTTTCGTGGCCGGGCCTATTTTTAATTTTAAGTTTATTTACATAATAATACGTTAAACCGATAACAATCGAGAATATTAACGGCAGTACATATATCTTCATTTAAAGGATAAATTGACGAGTGCTTAATAATTTTTTGTTTTATGAAAAAATATAATAAAAAAAGAAGTCATTTATTTTTTATTTCCAAGAATTCTGAACATTGTTGTTCCGCAGTTAGGGCATTTTCCTTTCATAGCTCTTCCTGTTTTTCCGCCTTTTCTTTCCATAGTTACTTCCTTGGCGTCTTTCATTTCTCTTTTTTCTTTACACTTAACACAATAAGCTTCAACCATTGTAGGCACCTCGAATATTTATAAGAACGTCTGGTTTAAACGCCCCATTAACTTTAAAATTATTACGTCCCTTAAAAAGATTTCGTAGATTTAAGCGTAAATTGGTGGGGACTATCCGGGAGTGATTAAAAAAGCAGGTTATGTTTATCGAAGTGACCCAAAATAGATACTATTAAATACTAGTTCTACTTTCTTTTTATCGAGGTAAATTTCGATGAAAAAAATACGAAAATTAGATATTGCATGCCCAAATCAATCTTGCAACCAATTTAATAAAGTTGGGCTGAGA
>JAUYKZ010000004.1 GCA_030704845.1 archaeon
TTTCGCTCCACTTCGTTCCGCTCACCTCGCTTAACACGGCATATACGGTTCGCTCGTTGCACTTCGCTCACCCATATTTTGCAGTGGTGCGCTAACGCGCTATTATACCACTGCAAAACATCGTATATGCCGGAACGTTAAGCGACATATTACTCGGGTGCCACTTCAATAATATTTAAATACTACTCTTAAGTTACTATCATTATGGAACTATCAGATAGGATATTAAAATTTGAATTAGATGGGTTTAGCTCTCTCCTTATCAATCCAATAACTGGTGCTATTGATGTTGCTCCAAAACAAATTCTTGATGATATGCCAGATTCAGCAAAAGAACATTTAGATTCTAGGGGATATTTTTTCTCTGAAGATGAAAGAACTGAAATATTAAGAGGTTTACAATCAACATATGAACAACACAGCCAGAATGTTCCTTATTGGTTTTATGTTTTAACAACCCTTAATTGTAATTTTGGATGTCCAATTTGTTATGAAAAACAAACATTAGAAAATTCTGAAACAACACCTCAAAAACTTGAAAAAATAATAAAAACTGTTAGTGAATTTCAAGAAGAACATAAAATTCCTTCAGAAAGAATGAATTTAGTTATTTTTGGCGGAGAACCTTTATGTGCTTCTGATCCTAATGTTGTTCGTCAAATTTTTGATACATCTGTCCAACATAACTGGAAAGATGTTATTGTTACAAATGGTTCTAGGGCAAAAAGATTTATTGATATGTTTGTTGAATATTCTAATACAATTTCTGATTTTCGTGTAACTTTAGATGGCCCACAATCAATCCATGATGCAAGAAGACCTTATAGAGGAGGAAGAGGTTCATTTAATGATGTTGTAGATGCTATTGAATTGCTTCTTGAAAATAATCTTCGAGTGAAAATGCAAACGATATTAGGTTCAGGAAATATTCAACATTATGATGAATTAATGTCTTTCGTTGATAAAAGAGGCTGGTTACAATATCCTAATTTTGAATGGAGAATTGAGGGTTCACATGATTATGCAAATTTAGACCCTGAAAAAGACGAAATTTCTGAGGGAAAAATAGTCCAGAAATTAATTCAATCATGGGAAGAGCACCCAGAACTTCATGGAAAACTAAAATTTGAAAGTTTCAAATATCTTGGCCACATAACGAGGAGTTTTGGGTGGTTGGGAGAATACAAAACTTATTGGGGTCCAAAATTTGGATTTTGTGAACCTCAAAAAGATTTCCATTATGTTTTTTCAACTGATGGAAACATATACCATTGCCCCAGAACAATTAACAATCCAGATTTTTATGTTGGAAATACAAAAGAGGGTGTTGTTTCAGATGAAGAATTAAAACATAAAACTATTTTAGACAGAGAAGATTGTTTACCTTGTTCAATAAATACTTTGTGTGGCGGTGGCTGTGTTGTTCAGAAAAAATATCATCCTCAATTAAATTGTAAAGAATATGCATCCTCAGTTATCTCAGAATTTGTCGATTTGATGAAAAGTAAAATACTGGAGAGAGCTAATCCAACTAAGATAGTTCCAATAAACGATTTGTGGTAGTGGCACCCTGCGTCATACGCTGCGGATTTCTTTCAGAAATCCTTGGGGACGCTGCGCTTTCGAGCTTTGCCCTTACCCTCGCTTAACAGGAATTTCCTATGTTAGCCAAAATTTTCTTACTGCCTAGTAGGTTCATACGCTTCGCTATTCCCGAAAATCTAAAAAGATAGGTGCCTTCGTTAAATCGAGAAACGGAAACAACTAAGAAATGCTATGCACTTTCTTCTAACATTGATTTAACGATTACGTTTCACTCCATCCAAATTTTTGCCGACTAAAAAAAACGAAACGAGGGGGGAGTTCCTAAAAATAAAGGGGGGACAATTTCTATCAAACCTACACTTTGTTTTTTTCAGTTACAAGCAAACCTCTTGCACGGTGGGTGGAATGACGGCTTTCTCCTCCAATTTCCCAAAATTCACCAGGGTCAAAGCCTTTGCCATTATTTAAACCAAGAAGTAATCCTCTACAAGCTTTGCGAAGCAAGAAGAATGCCACTAAAGATGGAATCTCCTTCTTGGGTAATGATCTACAAAGATGTAGTATTAATCGCTATTCCACAGGGAGATATGCCCTTTGCTTTTGAAATAACAAGTCAACAAGTTGCTGATTCTTTCAAAAATTATTTTGAATGGTTTTGGAAACAAAGCAAACCATTCGGAAAATCATAATTCACTCAACGCAATTTCAATCTTCTCAACTACTCTCTTTGCATTTTCAAGCAACTCTTTCAATAATTTCTCATTTACAGTGGTTTCTGTTCCATACTGAAATTCTTCTCTGAGAGATTTCGCATCTTTAGAAGTCATTTGCTCAGTTGTTCTGATAAAAGCAATATCTTTCAAATCAAGATCAATCTTTTCTTGTTCAATCAAATATTCAACGGCATTAATCGTACATTCGTGGTTTTTAGATTCATAACCAATCTTGAAGAGAACAGCAAGTAGAGAATGATACATAGCATAGTAAGATTGCGAAACGCCCCAATCACTAAAGCCACCTTTAATGTTGTAATCAGCAGCACGAAGATTATGTTTTGCTTTGTTGATATGCTCTTCTGATAATCTGTCGTTTGGCTTAATCTTTTTCATTCTTGTTTCTCTCGCCAAACACCAATCCAGTTTTTGTTTATGAATTGACATTTTTGATAACCTCCATGAATATTGATTCCCCTCTTAGCACAATGCCTTCTTTTATCATACTTAAGATGGCTTCTTTCTTATTTTTTATTGCTTTTATTAAATCTTCCTGCTTCATAATCAACGGTACAACTGGTTTGGTTCTGATTTTAGATATTTCTAAACAAAAATTATTGACTTTTTTAGTTTGATTAGTGAGAAATAAAACATCAACATCATTAAAATCCTTACCTCTTAACACAGAACCAAAAATAATGATCATTTCAGCATCTTTGAATTTAACAACTTCATCTGCATACAACTTTGCATGACCTTTAAGACTGCGTTTCTCAGCCAAAAGCAGAAGCTCACATAATTTTATTGTTTCAGGGTTATCAAAGTTTAACTTATAGTGAGAGGCATTGCTGATCTCTTTCTTTATGAGTATCTTATCTTTCTCCAAATCCTTGAGAATCTTAAATGCACTACCTACGCTAATCTTATTCAGTTTAGCAATCTGATTAATATTATAGCCAAATTCTTCTGTGTTTCTTAATAAGTACATAATCACGCTTGCTGTGTTTGTTGGTATCATTTTCAATATAAGTGAATAATTATTCAATAATAATGAATGATTTATAAATGTTACGTTTTTGAACGAAATTGTCCCCTCAATACTTGTTCTCAAAGTAACGCTGAAGCTCAAATAATAGAACGGAACTCTCCTTGATGTACTAACTAAAAGATCCTTCGGCTTGAATCTATCTGAGGTAGCAACAGTAGATTCAATTTACAAAACTACCTCATTAATCTAAAATTTAGGCGTTCTTAAATACAATAACTGATCCTTCTGACCAATATCCATTCGATATTGAAGATTTCCTTTCTCAACATCAATTTTTGTGATTGCTTCATATGCTCTTTTTCTGGCATGGACAATATCTTCTCCTTCTCCAACCACACTAAACAATCTTCCACCGTTTACAGTAAGTGAATCAAATGAACCGTCCATTCCCGCTCCAAAGATTTGCGCGCCCTTAACCCGCCTAGCATTATTTATTCCAAAAATCTTTTTACCAATATTATCTGAATAATCATCAGGATAACCTTTCACTGCTCCAACGACACAAACCCGAACTTTATCATTAAAAGATAAATCGATTTCATCCAATCTTCCTTCAAGACTAGCTAAAACCACTTCACCATAATCAGTTTTTAATCCAGGTAGAACAGCTTGACATTCTGGATCTCCCCAACGAGCATTATATTCGATTACTTTTATTTTTTGATCTCTAGTAATAATTCCGCCGAGGTATAATATACCACCAAAAGGCGTTCCTTCTTGACGTAAACCATCTACAGTTTTCTGAAGAAGTTCTTGTTCGATATATTCTTCTAATCCTTTAGTTATCAAAGTTGGAGAAATCGCTCCCATTCCCCCAGTTTGAGGCCCGCTGTCATTGATAAACAAACGTTTATAATCTCTTGATGATGGAAAAAAACGACAAGTTGTTCCATCGGTAACTGCAAAATAAGAAAATTCTTCTCCGATTAATCCTTCCTCAATCAAGAAAGTTTCACCAGCTTTCCCAAAATCTGACATCTCTCTAATTGCACGAAGAGCTGATTTAAATGAAGTTGCAAGAAGAGCTCCTTTACCACCACATAATCCAGAAGCTTTTATGTAAAGTGGTTTAGATTTATCGGTCCGATATAATTCTTCTACATAATCGGAAGCCTGCCAACGATTATTAAAAATTTCATACGCTGGAGAAGGAATTCCGTGTCTTCTCATGAATTCTCTTGACCAAGCCTTATCCCATTCAATTCGCGATGCTGCTTGAGTTGGACCAAATACATCAAATCCGTTCTGTTGAAGAAGATTAACGGCCCCATTAGCTATTGCATCATCTTGAGCTACATCAATCAAATCTGGAGAATATTTTATTGCTAAATATAACAACGAATCTGGGTCATTCAACGAACAATTTTTATCGATAGCTACCGGTTTATCGCGGTTGTAAATCATAAAATCGTTCCCAGGCGTTACCAATATTTCTTCTACTAACGGACTTTTCTCATATGCCTTAGAGATAACATGTTCCCTAGCACCAGATCCAATAATCATTACCCTCATTATTTTAGAACTAATAGATAGCTGTTAATAAAGATTATGACTGTTAAAATTGCAGAAATGATACAGTAAAAACAATAATCCTTAATGACAAATGCCTGAATTAAAATTAGAATTATAGAAAATAAAATAGAACCGCCGGCAGCTAGAAGCACAGGCAGGGCTAATAAGTTAAGTAAAGAAGGAACAATTATCATTGAAAGTACGGCCAGAAACATTGAAAGAAAAAATAAAACGCCAAGGGTTTCATTTCTGATCCAAAATATGTGAGACCATCTGCTTTCCGTAACCACACTACAATCATGATTTAGCGGACAAACCAGTGGTTGTTTTGGATTTTGTTTCTGTTTCTGATGCTTCCAAAGCAGATAACCAGCATTGATAGTTCCTAAAGAGATTACCACCAGAAGAACCGTTAATAGATTTAAATTTGCGATGTTATTTACCCCAATGAAGAACAATTAATGCTATAGTTGAAAATAATATTGCAATATCTCTGAATAGAACGTCTAAGAAACCATAATTAGCTACAATGATTGATAATAAAGTTAACCCAGACAATTCTGCGGCAAAAACTATTTTTTTGCCGCTTAACAACCATCCTGCCAAAACTAACTGATAAATTGAGAATGAAACCAGAAGAAAATTTTCAGAAATTGAATTTCTTAACCAGAACGGAAAAAAACCAACCCATGCATCTGGTTGAAGGAATGAAGCAATAGCTGCATAAAGGAAAACCGTAGCAACCCCAGATCTAAGAAAAAAAGAAGAAGTTTTTATTCGATCATTCAATTGATTCTTATTATTAATGAAAACCATTTAATTTCTCCAGATTCAACAATTATTCAACAATAATGGTTCCGAAAGCACTTGGGTTTCTATGATCGTGGTATTTCCATGAACCAATTTCGTTAAATTTAAAGGAATATGTCTCTCCAGGACCATATGCTCGACAAGCATCAAAAATATTGTCTGCTTCTGCAGTATTACATTTTGAAATTGAAGACCCGGGATAAACGGTATGACTTGGATGCATAGCTGATGCTGGCCAGTACTGCTGGGTTCCAACATTAGTAAATTTGACTGTATCACCAGATTTAATGGTAATCTCTTTTGGCGAAAAACCACTTGATGACATTTCTACGATAGATATCTGAGCAGAATTTACGGTTTCAGTAATAGATTCAACAGCATTACTTGGTTCATCAGTATTTTGAACTTCTGCTGTTACGGTACTTGGGTCATCTAATACCATTGACGGTTTTTCAGAATCAGAAGTTGGTATATCAGCTGATACGCCATCATCAACTGTAGGGATTATCTGCCCCTGACAACCAGCAATAACCAGTGCAAGAATAATTAGGGATAATAATGATAATAATTGAATAGATTTTTTCATCTGCATCACCTGAATATAGGATTTAATTGGTATTTATATAATTTGCTGATTACCATCCCTAACCACAAACTATTTTAACCCTGCAAATATTACTTCTCGTATGAAACTTGTTATTCTCGGCCCTCCAGGTAGCGGGAAAGGAACCGTTGCCAGCAGATTGGCAAAAGATTTTCATCTTAAACATCTTTCTATAGGACAACTTCTTAGAGAAGAAGCATGTAGAAAAACTAAAAGTGCGAAAGAAATCAGCAAATTCATCAATAAAGGAGATCTTGTTCCTAACCAGATGTCAATTGATTTAGTTAAGAAACAGGTTAAAAAAAATAAAAATTATATCCTGGATGGATTCCCGAGAGCTATCGGACAAGCTGAAGGAACCAAGGATTTAGATATAGATTTAGTAATATATCTTGAGGTGTCAGAGAAAGATACGTTAGAACGACTAGGAAAAAGAAGAACCGATCCATTAACCGGAAAAACATATCATTTAATCTTCTTACCACCACCAAAAAATATTATTAAACGGCTAATAAAACGAAAAGATGATACTCCTAAAGCTATAAAAGAGAGATTAAATGTTTTTAATAAAGAAACTAAGCCAGTATTAAAATACTTCAAAATAAGGGGAATGCTTAAAAAGGTCAATGGCGCTCAAACACCAGATAAAGTATATGCTGCGGTTAAAAAAGCGGTTGAAGAACTATAATACAAATGAAATTTAAAGAATTTACCTTAGATCCTTTCCAGGAAGACGCAATTAAAGCTATTGAAGAAAATAGTTCTGTCGTAGTATCTGCTCCAACGGGTTCAGGAAAAACTTTAGTTGCCGATTATATAATTTATAAAAATAGAGATAACAATAAAAGAATTATTTATACAGCTCCAATAAAAGCTCTTTCTAACCAGAAATATAAAGATTTTTCTCGGGAATATGGTGAAAATAAAATCGGGTTAATGACTGGAGATATTGTCATAAATCCGCACGCGAAAGTTCTCATCATGACAACTGAGATTTATCGAAACATGGCTATCAGTAAGGATGACAGTCTAAAAGATATCGCTTACGTAATTTTTGATGAAGTTCATTACATTAATGACATTGAAAGAGGATATGTCTGGGAAGAATCTATCATTTACAGTTCCTCAACTGTAAGATTTCTTTGCCTTTCCGCAACTATCCCTAACGCAGAAGAATTCAGCAATTGGATTAAAGCTATCAAACAACATTCCGTAAAAACAATTTTTGCTACCCATAGAAATGTCCCGTTAGAACATCAGTTTTATGATTATGAATTAGGAATAACTACACTTGAGAAGATTAAACAAGCCTCAGAAATCCCCGGTTATGATTCAGTATTTAGACGAAGAGGGAAAGGAGGAAAAAGAGAACGTCCTCCTGAACCGGATCATGTTAATTTAATTAAGGAATTAGGTCCAGGTAAATTACCTTGTTTATTTTTTACATTTTCTAGGAAAGACACTCAAGAGAAAGCTCGAGAATTAGCAAAAAAAGGATTATTTAAACGAGATAGCAAAATTATCGAATTTGTTAGAAAGAAGTTGGAAGATGCTCCAAGTGATATTAATAAATTGCGTTCAGTGATAATGCTTAAAGAAACAATATCTCAAGGTATTGCATTTCATCATGCTGGTTTGCTTCCGGTAATTAAAGAAACCGTTGAAGAATTGTTTGCTCAAGGATTGATTAATGTTCTTTATGCTACCGAAACATTTGCGGTAGGTATCAACATGCCAGCAAAGACAGTATGTTTCAATAGTTTAAGAAAATATGACGGCCATGAATTTAGGAATTTAAACACAAAAGAATATTTTCAAATTGCCGGAAGAGCTGGAAGAAGAGGAATTGATAAAGTTGGTTACGCCATAAGTATGATTTACCGGCCAACATTTAATTATCGGGAAGTAAAAAGAATTACATCAAAAGATATAGAACCTATTCTATCTCAATTTCGATTGTCAATAAATACCGTTCTTAACCTGGTTGATCAACATAACGAAGCAGAGATTGAACACATTCTTCGTTTAAGTTTTTTCTCTTACCAAAAATTTGGAGAAAGATATGATCAAGTTCCTACAAAAACATTACTTGCAAGGTATTATAGTATACGAAGAAAATTAGAGAAATTTGGGTATGTTAAAAATGATAAATTAACCGAGAAAGGGTTCTTCTCTTCCAAAATTTTTGCCGATGAAATTACTATGGGGGAGATTTTTGCAACTAATTTTGCGAAACAACTTGACGAGTATCAAATTCTCCTCGTCCTTGCCGCTTTAGTTTATGAAAGAAGAGAAACTCATAAATTTAAACAACCATTCCTTTCGAAAGGATATAAAGATCTTCTTAACAAGTTAAGTAAAAATGAATTCTTAAGTCACGAGAAAAAATTCCTTAACTTGAAAACTATAACCACTTTAATTCATCCGATATATGAGGGCAAAACCCTTTTTGATATTATCGCGTTAACTAATTTACAAGAAGGGGATATCATTCGAGTCTATGCACAAATCTTAGACAGAATTGGACAAATTAGGAAAGCTAGTAAGGATTTCAGGTTGAAAGAAAAAATTGAGAATTGTCAAGGAATAATTGAGAGATCTCTGGAAGGGATTTATTTAGTTTAAATCACTGTCAACAGATAGTTACATTAATAAACTTATTTTCATTCTATTAAATAATGAAGGCTCCGAAAGTAGAATTTAGTATTGCATCAATAAACAGAATCTTTCCAATGATTCATTTCTTCTTGAATCCTACAAAAAAACAGTGGGATTGGAGCAACGCAATTTACAAGAATTATCCGGAATTAAAAAGTAAATTGCTAACGGTTAAAGATAAGAACAAACGAAAAGAGATAGAATACCATTTTTTCTTAGATGTTTTCAAAAAAGAAAAAAACGAATTAGAAAAAAGTGCAAAACGTTTCCAAAAGGACTGGGATAAAATTAATGATAAAGTTATGCTTGTTCTTTCAGAGGTTATTGAACAAGAATGGCCAGAAAAAGATAGAACGATTCATGGAAGAACTTCTTTGAACCCAATTTGTCCAAGATATATCAAACAAAGAACTTTTGATGTTTTTTATAAATGCTCTCATGCTAGGATGAAAGCAATAACCATGCATGAAATACTTCATTTCATTTATTTTGAGAAATGGAAAAAGGTTTTCCCAAAGACTAAACAAAGAGAATTTGATTCGCCATACTTAGTATGGAAATTAAGCGAGATGGTTCCAGGGATTATTCTTAATGATGATAAATTTCAGAAAATATTCAAACATAAACATAGACCATACAAAGAATATGAAAAGTTAAAAATTGAAGGAAAACCGTTATTGTCTTATTTACAAAACTTCTATGATAACAGAAAAGATTTTGCAGATTTCTTGAAACAATCATGGAAATTTGTTAAAAAACATGAGAAAGAGATTAATTCTATCTGATTTATTACACTCTTTGAAATATTTAATCATCTAAAAATGATCTGAAAAATTAATCTAGATATACTAAAATGCGTTAGATTTCGAATATATTAACGCATTTTATATATATAAAGTGCCAAAAATAAGTTCGAAAGCTTTGGCACTTTAGTATACTTTTAGTGTTATATGTTCTAATAGTAATTGTTCTTAAATAGAAACCTAGAAAATAATATTCTTTAATAATACTTTTTTGCATAAAGTAAATAAATCACAAGTAACGTATTAAAAAAATAATTCACATATAATGGAAAATGGGTGATGTTTAGGATTACATCATCTACAATAATATATGTAAATGTAAATAATTCTCCAAATAACCAGAAAAGTAAGAATAAACCGGATAAATCATCGGCTTTTTTTGTTTTCCAGGTTTTTATGACTTGGGGGACTGCGCAAATTGCAAATAAAATAGCTCCAATCCATCCAATGTAAATGTGAATCATCCAATATTCAATGTAATTCTAATTTAAAAACTTATTGTAATTTATCAAATTAAAATAAATCTTCTTTCGAAAGGAATTTAAATTCGATTACTTTATTTTAATTATGAAAAAAGAGGTACTAGTTATAATCCCACATTCGAGTAGAAAAAGGCCTATAGAAATAAAAAAAGCGTGGTTATCAAGGAATCAAAGATCTTTGTTATATTCCGGGCCTTCTGAGACCGATAGGTGTTCTCAAAAATTATATGACCTCCGAGAATTTTTAAATAACAAACAGGTTTTATTTCCAATTAGTCAGGTATATGTTAATGTATGTAGACATCCAGATAAATTAGATGATGTTTGTCCTTTAGAAATACGTGGGAAGCAGGTTTATAATCGAGATATTTCAGAAGAATTTAGAAAAAAATTAGTGAAGAGATATGCTTTCCCTTTCTATAAAAAAATTGAACATTTTAAAGGAAATTTGATTTTGAATGGGCACACTACGATTACGAATCATTCAAGTCTGAATCAACAATTAAAACATCAAATTGTAATTTCTAACATCCAAATAAAAGGAAACAAAGTTAGAAAGTTTGCTCCAGATAAATTAATTAAAATTTATGTGGAAGAATTAAGAAATCGGTTGTCTGGAATAAAGATTGGTGTTAATTCTGTTTACGTGAATGTTTATGATCATTTTTGTGATAAATTTGGTTGGAAAAAGAATAAAGGTGGAATACCAATAATCCATCAAGAAACGGACGAGAGTTTGTATATTAAAGGTAATAAGTTAGATGTAAGAAAGTTGAATAAAATTAGGAAAGCAATTGCAGAATCGTTAGCTGAAACTTCCAGAAGATGTGGGGTAGAAAAATGAAGAAAATAATTTTTTTATTAATATTATTAATCTCTTTTATTCTGGGAGTTTTTATTTTAAGTGGAAATGATTCTTCTAACATAAACACGGAAGATGAACAGATGGCAAAAGAAACATTAGTTACTTTTTTTGATAATTTAGCTAACGGGCAATATGAAGAAGCGCTGAACTATTTTTATCCAGAAAGTAATAGCATATATTATGGCCGTTCAGCAGATCGGGAATATTACGACTGGGATTTAATTTCTAAATATAGCAATAGAATCAATGCTTCCAAGGCTGAACAACTGGCAGATTATTGTGAAATAACCAGAAGTTGTCTTCCTGTAGAGATTCTTGAAACTAGAACTGGAGATGAGTTCGAATACACGTTTGATGTTCAATTCCGTAAGGAAGATGGTTCATTATTATCTTATTCGTCGGAAAATATTACCGATTCTCGTAGGAAGAATGATGAAACGTTTGTTTTTAGGGTAGTTAAAAAAGGTATAACTGGTATTGAAACGGTGTTTGTAGTTACGACGCCGCCAGTCGATACGTTGGAATAATTCTGATTGTTATAACTTTATTTTATCTAAGATGGTATATTCAATTTAAAAGCTTCCTGCAAATTTCTCCTGATTTTTGATGATCAATTCCAACTGCTTCAGAAATATTAGTGAAACCATCTTTTTGAAGTAATTTAACCAGTTCTTTATTTATGTTTTTGATAAGCGTCGGGCCTTCATAAATCATTCCGGTAATTAATTGTACTAAAGAAGCTCCAGATTTAATTTTATAATAAACATCTTTCGCATTAAAAATTCCACCACAGCCAATGATAGTAAATTTACCTTTAGTCTTTCTGTAAACATATGAAATAATTTCGTTAGAATACTTTTCAAGAGGTTTACCACTTAATCCGCCTGCTCCAACTTTAGATAATTCTTCCGGTGTGATACCAGACTTTTCTCGGTTCTTTAGAAGGTTACTTATAATAAATCCTTGGATGTTATGCTTTTCGGAAACTGAAATCAATGCATCAACTTGTTGTTTAGATAAATCAGGTGACATTTTGATATATCTTGGTTTATTACTCTTGATCGAATCTAATTTTGTCAATAATTGATCCAATAATTTTGAAGAAGTAAATGGTTGCCCGCCAAAAGCATTAGGACAGCTGATATTAATCGTGATATAATCTGCAAATGGTTCAAGTGTGATAAATGATTTATAATAATCAAGAATGGCGATCTTTACATCTACTGTTTCTTTACAATTAGTTTTAGCGATACTTATCCCTAACGGGAAAGAAAAGATCTTACCTTGAAGTTTTTTGGCTATGGCTTCAGATCCAATATTTTTTAATCCGTAATGGACAACTAACGATTTATGTTTTGGTAATCGCCATAATCTCGGTTTTGGGTTGCCTTTGCATGGAAGAGCTGTAACGGAACCAATTTCTTCAAAACCAAACCCTACGGATGGAAGAATCTGAGTTAAATCGGCATTTTTATCGAAACCTGCAGCCAAACCAATAGGGTTTCGATATCGGATTCCATCAACGGTTTGAGTTAGAAAAGAATGTTTATAATTTAAAATGGCGGAAAGACCGATTTTAGTTAGTTTACATTTACCCATTAACGATCCTATTTTTATTACCATATCATGTACTTTCTCTGGGTCTTTTTTGAATAAAATCGGTTTTATTACTTTTTTATAAATCATATTTTGAGGATTTGGTTAGTTTATTATTAATATTTTGTTTGTATAATATACTAAAGTGCCAAAGCTTTCGAACTTATTTTTGGCACTTTATATATATAAAATGCGTTAATATATTCGAAATCTAACGCATTTTAGTATATAACTAACAAATTAAGAAACGTGCTTAGAAATAACCCGATTCTAAGATTAACTGATCCTATTGAAAGAACCATATCTTCCCAAACAACACTGCTTTTTGAAATTAATGGCCGTAACACTGGTAAAAGAATATCGTTGATTAGAGATTGAATGAAATTTGATGCGGCTATAGCAACTACAAAACCGATAGATATACCAATTACACGATACTCTTTAAGAAATTTCTTAAATCCCTTTAAGACAGCCATACCTTAAGTTAATTTTTAAGGTTTATAAATATTCTTTTATACTATAAAATGAATAAAAAAAGAATCATTTAACACATCTCTTAACTGCATCTGCAACTGCATCGGCTACACCTGCTTCAAAAGGACCGGGAATTATTCTTTCTTTCACTGGTTCTTTAACTAACCCAGCTAAAGCCTTAGCAGCTTCCACTTTCATTTCTTCCGTAACTTGCTTTGAACGAGCATCTAATACTCCTCTGAAAATTCCAGGGAACGCTAACACATTATTAATTTGATTTGGGTAATCACTTCTACCGGTAGCAACTACAGCTGCTCCTGCTTGATACGCCGTTTCAGGATCAATTTCCGGAATTGGGTTTGCCATTGCAAAAATTATTGAATCCTGATTCATAGATTTAACCATTTCTGCTGTAACAAGATTTGCCTTAGATACCCCTATAAAAACATCAGCACCAATTAATGCATCAGCCAAATTTCCTTGCCCTTGAATACTACTTCTCTCAACAACTTCTAATTTATATTTATTAATACCTTCCCTCCCAGCAAAAATGATCCCTTGAGAGTCTAATAATAACAAATTCTTAACGCCATAATTTATGATAATTTTAGCTATAGCAATTCCCGCAGCTCCCGCACCGTTAATTACAACTTTAATCTCTTCTACATTCTTATTAACTATTTTTAATGCGTTAATTAATCCAGCTAGAACAACGATGGCCGTTCCATGTTGATCATCATGAAATACAGGAATGTCTAGTTCTTCTTTCAATCTTTCTTCAATCTCAAAACAACGTGGTGCCGAAATATCTTCCAGATTAATTCCACCAAATGTTGGAGCGATATATTTAACAAATTTGATTATTTCTTCGGTATCTTTAGTATCGATACAAAGAGGTATCGCATCAACACCACCAAATTCTTTGAATAATATAGCTTTACCTTCCATAACTGGCATTGCTCCATATGGACCAATATCGCCTAAGCCTAGAACAGCAGTACCATCACTTACTACTGCCACCAGATTCCATTTAGAAGTTAATTTGTAAGCAAGACTTTTATCATTAGCAATTGCTAAAGAAACTTTAGCAACACCGGGAGTGTATGCTAACGATAAATCTTCTTTTGTCTTAAGAGGGACTCTAGATTTTATTTCTAATTTTCCTTTAAATTGTTCATGAAATTCAATTGGGTCGGTTGTCATATCCGTTGGCTATTTGTTCTGATTTAAATAGGTTGTGTTATTATTAATCATTTAATTTTAGATACAAATTTTTAAAAAGAATCTAGCAAATTTTGTCATATGACAGATAATCTAGCCATCATCACTTCTGGAGGAGGGCTTCGATGCAGTTTTGGAGTAGGAGTTATGCTAGCTCTCGCGGAACAATTTGGAATCGATAAACCATCATACTTAATATCTTGTTCAGGAAGCGCCGGAACGGGCAGTTATTTTGTTTCCAAACAATATGAATCCATTCGTAACATCTGGAGTAACCTTCTTTCAACAAAACAATTTGTTCGAATTTCAAGATTTTGGAAAATGATTGATATAGATTATTTAATTGATACAGTTTTCAAAAAACAAGCCCAGTTAGATCTTGAAACATTTCATTCCTCACCTATTCACTATTTAATCCCAGCGTTGAATAGACAAACCGGTGAAGTAAATTATTTTTCAAACCGAGATGAACAAATAGATATCTATGAAGTCATGAGAGCAACTAAAGCCATGCCAATTGCATTTAAATTAAATCCAAAGGTTAATATCAATGATTCAACATATTGTGATAGCTGTTTATCTTCGTCAGCAGAGAATCATCTAGAAAAAGCAATTGAATTAGGCGCAGAGAAGGTTTTGATGGTTAATAATTCAGTTAAAAGTAGTTCAGATGATTTTGAGGACAAATTTTTTAGGTTATGGGTTTCTGCCCAAACAAAATATTTCAGAAGAAATTATGCTCAAGCTGAATTAAAAGCTAGAGATTATCTGTCGCCAAGAGAGATAGAACTATTCAATATAAGACCAAAAGAACCGCTTGCCGTAAGCACGTTAAATAACAATCAGGAATCTCTAATTGCAACAATTCGGCAGGGATATCAAGAAACATCCTCTAATAGAGAACTTGCTGATTTTCTTAGATGATTTAATAGATACACTCAATCCTGTTCACAATCCTCTAACAATAAGGAGTTGAACCTATCAATCCTATCAGTGATAGAATCCTTCTTGACGTTAGAAAAATTATCCTTTTCCACATTTACCACAAAAGGCAAACCTCTTTCGTACGAGTGTCTAATTAACAACCGATAAACCCGGTCTTTAACTTCTAATTCTAAATTACCTAAGGCCTCAAAATAAGATTTATCTGCTGGAAATAAATCTCCTTTTTCAGTCCAACTCATAACCTCAGATCCACTACCATCATGAACATTAACATAATTCCTAATCAGTTCATCATTTCTAATTAATTCGTTTTCATCAGAATTATTCTCACAACTATCCTCAAAAATACCTTCTATCCCCACATTATAAAAAACAACAAAGGCATAATGGCTAGCTGATAGCAAAAAATTAGTTTTAAACCAAGGTGAAACAATTGCTGATTTATTTTTTTTATAATCAGCAATATCTAAAGCTACATAAAGCTCTGGATTAATCAATTCACTTAATTTATCTCTCAACGAAATTCTTTCTGATTTTCGCACCAATTGACTGAGATTTAACATAAATATATCAAATTAATACCTGTTTAAAAGGTTTATCTAAGAACTAAATTAACATCAATAAGAATTAAAACTAAACTGTTATTAATCCATCACAAAATTGAGATAATATAGGAATTAATTTCCTTGTTTTTCCTTCATTTACAGCCATCAAAACCACTAAGATACCTTGATCCTTAGATTTATTAACAAAATAATGTATAAACCGTTCAATCTCTTCAAGTTTGTGATAAACCAATAAAGTGGTAACCGAATCAAAGAAAATAAATTTCATAGATTTCTGTTTTGCTGCCGGGGATAAAGCCAGCGATAAAGCCGTTAGCGATTTGTTTTTTCCAATAAAAATAGCATTATCTGCTCCACAACCGTTTCCTTCTTCACTGTTATCAATGAATAAAATTCTGGAGGTATCTATTTTTTCAGATTTAAGTCTTTCAACAACACTGCAATGTTGTTTACTTAAAGTCACATAAATCCCAGGAAATTTCTTATTTAGAAGACGGATCATTTCTTGGCTAACTGCTAGATAGTTTTCTGACTTTGTTACTACGGTATAGACCCCTTTCTTATCTAATATTTTAGATAATTTTCCTGCTACCACCCTTTTATTTGTTGATAAATCACTTCCTGTTTTCATCAAATTTACCCCCAAAAAACTCAGAAGAAATCAATTCAGATAATTTTACTCTTTCTCTTTTCTTTTGGAAAGCTTTTTTATCCTGATATCCTATCCCTAATAATAATGGAACATTATCAATTTTATTAACTTTTAATATCTTCCTTACTTGTTCTTGTTTAGGAGTAATTATACCTGAGTCTAGACCTATATCTCTTGCTTCAAGTGCCATGTTTAGACAAGCCATTCCGATACTCATAAAAGAATCATAAACCTGCGAATCCTTTCCTCTAAAACAGGAAAAACCTTCCCCAGGGCATTTGTCTTTCAATAACATTAAAGCAACAATTACCTTTGGATCGGTATGAAAATCTCCGTAACTAGCTGTCATCATTAGCTTGGTTATAATATCTCGATTTTTAACAACAATAAAATGCCACGGTTGGGAATTAGTACAACTTGGCGACCATCTTCCAGCTTCCAAAATACTTTTTAGATCTTTATCACTTACTTTTTTATCAGAAAATTCATAAGTAGTTTTCCTGCTTTTAGCCTATTTTAGAAAATAATTATTTGCCATCTTACAACACCTTTGAATAAACTAATATTTGTTGGTATATAAAGATTTCTTTTCAGAAGTATTTTCAACTAGCAAGAGTGAAAGAGATTGAGTGAAAGAGATTCTGTGTAACTTCTTAAGAAGCCAAACACGTCTTAAATAAAGAGTTCTAAACCACAACCTTAATAATAGCCAATAATAAAAATCCCTCAGAGAGGTGCAACTAAAAAATGGAAAATAGCGTAATGGATTTTATGTCAAAGGACCATGACCGGCTAGACGGCTTGTTCAAACAATTTCAGGAATCAAGAAACAACCCAAAAAAAGCAAAAGAATTTTTTAAAGAATTTAAGATGGGCTTGCAGAGACATATTGTGTGGGAAGAACAGATTTTATTCCCATTGTTTGAAGAGAAAACTGGAATGAAGGATACGGGTCCGACAGCAGTCATGCGCATGGAGCATGTGCAGATTGGCGAAGCTTTGGAAAAGATTCATGCGAAGATAAGAAATCTTGATACAAATACAGAATCCCCTGAACAGGAATTATTATCTGTTTTGAAACCGCATAATGACAAGGAAGAAGGAATCCTATACCCTTGGTTGGATGAATCTATTGAAGAAAATAACAAGGCATCCGCATTCAAGAAAATGAAAGAACTTCCTGAAGAGGCTTACCACAAATGCTGTGGGCATTGCCATTAGTAATAAAACACCAGCCGAAACAGAGTTCCGAGATATTAGACCAAATTAAGAAATGAATTGTTTCTTAGATTGAATCTTACTTCTTGTTATATTTAAACCAATCTTTTAACTTCCTTGGAAATCCTTGCAATGCCAACAATGCTAAAGGCGCAGCCCAATTTGCCCATCTTTCTACAAAATCCCAAATCGGTTCCCCTGCTATCGGTCTTAATAATGCTGTCCAGAAACCCCATACTGCAGCCCAAGCGAGAACGATACGAATAGGCCAGAATAACGCTAATAAAGCTACCACCACATCCGTAATACCAATCAGAGGTAGTAAAAATTTACCAGCAGATTCCGACAAACCAACAGCAGTGAAATATGGTAACCAACTCTGTTTGACTTGAAGAGCAAATATTCCGTGACCTAAAAAACTTCCAAAAATACCGATTCTTAATAATCCTTCAGCTTTTGTGAAATAATCTTTAATTTTCATCTTATCACCTTGCAATTAAGAAACTAAAGCAATATAAATACTTTTTCTATTTTGTTAAACCTAATCGTTCTAAGAATATTTATAAATCTAAAACAAATAAGCATATGTATGAAAAAGATAGTTGTTCTAGGTGGTGGATTTGGAGGAATAGCAACAGCATTGAGAATAAAAAAGAAACTAAACAATTCTTCAGTCACGGTTATAGATAAAAACAATTATCATACATTTACGCCGGCACTCTCTAAATTAGCTTCCGGAATGATTTCTCAAGAAGAATGTCTAATTAATCTTTCCGTTATTCTTTCCAAGAAAGGAATTGGATTCCTAAACTCTGAAATAACGGAGATAGACGTAAGAAATAAGATTGTAATCACGAGAAAGAAAAAAGTAAAATACGATTTTTTGATAAAAAGTATCGGCAGTGAAACTAATTTTTTTGATATTGCCGGAGCAGAAAAAAACTCTTTTGTATTAAAGACCGCGATTGATGCGATTAATATCAGAAATCATATTGAAGATACATTCAAGATTCTAGCTAAAAATACTCAAAAACAAGATAAATACAACCTTGTATTAATAGGCGCCGGACCGGTCGGGATAGAATTAGCTGGAGACATCGCCCATTACCTGGAAGATTTATGTAACATCTTCAACATTAATCATCACAAAACGGCTGTCCATTTGATAGAAAAATCTCATCAATTGCTGAACTTTAACAAAAAATTTTCATCAATTGCTAAACAATTTCTAAATGAAAAAGGAATATCAGTTCATACTGGGAAAAATGTAAAAGAAATTAAGAAAGGAAGAATTATTTTTGATAACGAAACCCATTTAGATGCGAGAACTATTATTTGGGTTGGTGGTATAAAACCAAATAAATTGATTGGTGAAGAAAAAGCAAGATTGTGTTGTATAAAGGGACTAATCTCTAATGAATTTTTACAATCTGTTGCTAACGAAAATATTTTTGAAGCTGGAGATGCAGTAATCTGTTATGATGAAGAAATTCATAAACAAATTATTCATAATGCTCAAGCTGCCATTGATCAAGGCAAACTTGTTGCAGATAACATAATTCGAAGAATTGAGAATAAAAAATTGAAAGGCTATGTGCCAAAAAAATATCCGGTAATAATAACCCTTGGAGACAAGACCGCAATTTTTTATATTAACGGGTTTGTTTTTAGCGGAAGATTTGTGTCTTGGTTAAAGGCTGCCATTAGAAAACATTACATTTACTCTATCAAAAGATAATATTCACAATCGTCTTCCATTAATTTCTTCAAGGATTTCCGCAATAAACTTATCTATCGGAACATCGAACTTAGTTTCTCCATTTCTATACCTTACTGCTAAAGAATTCATTTCAACTTCTTTATCGCCGATAGTTAAGATATAATTCACATGCCCCATTTGAGCATCTCTTACTTTCTTCCCCATACTTTCTACGCGATCATCTAACTCAACCCGGATACCTTTCTTCCTCATGTTGGCGACAACTTCCTGAGCAAAATCAAGATGTTTATCTGAGATTGTAAGAACTTTAACTTGCACTGGACTTAACCATGCCGGGAATTTTCCAGCAAAATGTTCAATAAGAACACTCATAAATCTTTCTAATGAGCCGGAAACTGCTCGATGAATCATTACCGGTTGTTCTTTCTTACCTTGTTCATTTATGTAACTTAATTCAAACCTTTGTGGAAGATTGAAATCTAATTGCACAGTTGCCAATTGCCATTCTCTTCCAAGTGCATCCTTGAACATGAAATCTAATTTTGGCCCATAGAATGCTGCTTCCCCTCTAATTTTCCGGAATGGAAGTTTATTTTCTTTAGCAACTTTTTCCAATGAACTTTCCGCAATTTTCCAAACATCTTCACTGCCAAGATAAAGTGAATGGTCATCTCCTCTTACTGAAAGTGAAACCCAATAATCTTTATCCATTCCAAGAGTTTTATAGAATGATAGAATTATTTCAGTAATCGATTTAACTTCTTCCGCAATCTGAGAAATTCTACAGAAAATATGTCCATCATCTTGAGTTATCGAACGAACTCTGCTTAAACCAGTTAGTTGTCCGGGTTTTTCATCTCGATAAACAGTGGTTGGTTCAAAGTATCTTATTGGAAGATCACGGTAACTATAATTAAAAGCAGTGAATATCTGGATATGGTGTGGGCAATTCATCGGTTTAAGGATAAAATTTTCATGATGTCCTTTCACATGGAACAATTCTTCGCCAAACTTCTCCCAATGACCGCTTTTTTTATACAATAAATCTTTTGCAATATGCGGGATGACAACTTGTTGGTATCCTTTATCACTATGAAGCTGCCATAAAAATTTGATAATTTCATTCCTTATCAAAGCTCCTTTAGGAGCAAGTAATGGTAATCCAGAACCGACAAGATCAGAGACTACAAATAATCCTTGTTCTTTCCCAATTTTAAGGTGAGACCTGTTATGCGCGTCTTCTTGTTTCTTCAGATACTCACCCATTTCTTTCTCAGAAGAGAACGCTACACAATAAATTCTGGTCAATTGTTTATTTGATTGATTGTTTTTCCAATATGCACTAGCCACATTAAGCAATTTTAATGCTTTAATTGAACTACCTGAAACGAATGGATCATCAAATAATGGAACTACTTGAAGTTTGCCGATTGAATAAGCCGAAACCTTTTTCCCTAAATCTTTAACGATATCCTTCTGAAGTTCACTATCTACTTTTAAAGTTGGTACCTCTTTAACCGCTGAGGAAATCGTTTTCTGAATTTGTTTCTCGATTCTTTTTAAATCATCTTGTTTAACTGTAACGCCACTAATATCCACATAAGCTTGATCTTGATAAAATCCGGCTGATCCAACTTCTGCTTTTGGAAATAATTCTTTAACTGCAGCCGCCACATAATATGCTGTAGTCAATCTAATTTTTTCTTCTTTACTTAATTTTTTATCTGAAAAAACGAATGGTTCATCTTTAAACTCTTTCTTAAGACCTAAAGATTTTTCTTCGGCCCCAAATTGTCTACTTAATTCTGATAATGGATGACCTTTACAAGAAATGTTAAAAGATTTATACCATCCGAAAGGAGCTCTATCAACTATAAATTTTTTCTCCAGTTCTTTCTGAGCATCTTTAAGGAACTGTTCAGCAACTATAGGATTAGCTAAATCTGAACTTAAATGCGCGTAAGGATAAACTACTATATTCTCAGCGTTTACTTGACTAGCAATCTTTTCTACTTCCACGACGTACCTGTCAAGAACACTTTTTAAATTACTCTCGTCGCCTTTTTCTACAGCTGTGAAAATAACTAAACATTCTTCTACCCTATGCTTAGTTTTATCAATGCCTTTTTCTGCTCCTTTAAAAGCTTCCTTCTTAGCTTCAAATTCGATAAAATCCGCGTGAATGCTTAATATTTTCATAAGTATCTGGAGAGAATATTACACCTTTTAAAAATTCATCGGGTTTTTATAATAAATTATAGGCACATTTATAAATGATTTATTGTCTAATCTGCATATGCACACTTTAACTAAAAACGACAGCTGGGAAATTGATTTCATGCGCGATGACAGCGATATTAAACCTGACGGAGTCACACCTGAAGACCTTGCGGGATGTTGCGATGTCCATTATCGGCGTGAAGAACACGGCCATAGTGCAGAAATAGAAATTACAGAAACAGTTCATGATCTGGAACTGATTGTTACCGCTTCCGTTTATAGAATCAGTTTAGATTGCCCAGAAGAATCAATGGAATTGGAATCAGAATTTAACGTTAGACGTGTATTTAGAGGGGCAGGATGTAAAGCTAGAGCTTCCCAATATGCTAGTTGTTTAAAGGAAAAAATAGATCTTCAATATTTTTCATATAACGAAGACCAACTAAAACTGCCTTTAATTTTCTATTAGACTTAGAGAACTTAATTATCATACAAATTAAGTTATCTGGGATATATCCTGGTACGAAATATTGGTATAATTATTTCGTACTTTCAGTATAAATTACGTAGATTTTTTAAACTTCAAGGTATATCTTTCATTGTAATGAAGAAAGAAACCATCCTTATATGTAGTGCTCATTCAGATGATTTTGTCCTTGGAGCTGGGGGCACAATCACCAATTACGTACAGGAAGGTAAAAGAATTCTAGTTGCCGTGTTCTCTTATGGTGAAAAAGGACTTCCATGGTTACAAGAAAAATTTGCTCAAAAAGTTAGAGCCGATGAAACCTTTGAAGCCAGCGATCTTCTTAAGTGTAAAGTTAATTTCTTTTCTCTTAAAGAAGGAAAATTTTTAGAAGAATATAAAGAACAGAAAGTCGATCAAGATTTATTAAGACTTATCGAGAAAGAAAAACCATCCAAGATATTTACCCATAGCAGTGAAGATCCACATCCCGACCACAGAGCCGTAAACAAGATTACTTTAGAAGTTTGTGATAAATCAAAACATAAACCGGAGATTTATATCTATTCCATTTGGAATCCAGTTTCTTTCAAAACAGGTTACCCATCATTATATGTCGATGTCTCCAAATCATTCTCAAAGAAAATGAGTGCACTTAAAACATTCAAAAGTCAGAAAATTCATGTTGCTTATCCTTTAGTTATTTTAATTTGGAGAGCTCTAAAGGATGGTTTTCATATAAGAAAAATGTTTGGAGAACACTTTTTCAGAATACGATGACAACGGAACAAAAAAAAATACTGGTAGTATCAGACACTTATCGTCCAAAAGTTGATGGTACGATACATTTCATTGACCAGTTCTGTAAACGAACACATAAAAATGTCGAATTAACTCTTCTTGTTCCAAAATTTGGTAACGGCGAAAAATCTGCTCATGCAAATACTTTATTCTTAAAAACCTCCAAAATAATCGTCCCATTACCCACATACCCGTCCATGGCTTTATCTCGAGAAAATTTTAAGATTATCAAGAAAAACGTTAAAATAAACGATATCATCTTTGTCCAAGGCCCAGCCATTGCTAGCATGCTAGCTACATATTATGGTTGGAGATATAAGAAAAGGGTTGTAACTTATCTACATGTTCTTCCGTGGGAATTGTTTCGCCAATCGCAAAAAACATTATTTAGATTATTTACAACAGTTGTAGAAAAAGTATCTGTGTTTTTCTATAACCGATCCAATTTTGTTCTCGTGCCATACTATGAATTGGAAGAATCTATGACAAAACTTGGCGTAAAAAGAAAAATGTACGTTGCAAAGTTAGGCGTAGATATTGATAAATTTTCTCCATCTAAAGATAAACGAATGTCTAAAAAGAAAATGGGAATAGATTCTGAAGAATTTGTTGTTGGTTATGTTGGAAGAATTTCTCAAGAGAAAAATTTAGAAGTCCTAAAGGAAGCATTTGATAGATTAGATTACGAAAATAAAAGATTATTGATTGTAGGAGATGGTGCAGAAGAACAGAAAACCATCCTTAAATCAGTTAAGAATTGTCAAATCACTGGGTTCGTAAATAATGTTGAGGACTACCTTAAAGCAATGGATGTATTTGTACAACCTAGCCATACCGAAACAACTTCCTTAGCAACCTTGGAAGCCATGGCTTGTGGTTTACCGGTAATTGTCTCAAAAGTTGGATTTATGAAACAATATATCTCTAAAGACCACAATGGATTATTTTTTCCAAAAAGTAGTCCGATGGTTCTTGCGTCTAAAATTACAAAAATTCATGACGATCTCGAATTAAGGAAGAAATTAAGCGATAATGCTCGAAAAACTGTTGCTTATTCCTTTTCTTGGGAAAGATCAATTAACAGAATAAAAAAATTATTACTTGAATAAAAATATGGCTAATTTATTCCATAAAATCACGTTGGTAGGAATTCTTGCTTCTGGTTCTGCCTGCCACGAATTTGAAGGATGGAATGAGGTGTATGCCTGTAATCCAGAGATCTCGGAGATGGTAACTAATTCATATCAATTAATTCGGATTTATGAATCGGATATTGAAAACGAAATTGAAACTGAAGTGCCTTGGCCTCTTCAAAATCTTCCGCCTTCAGAAGTTCTAGATTTCATCGAATCCGGAAGAATTAGAGTTGAATGTGGCAGTCCTAATTCAGAAAATGAAGATGTAGCTGCTACCTGGAGTAATTGGAGAGAAAAGGTTACTCTTAATGCTAAACATTTTCAAAAGATTTACGAGCGAGATTATGAGAATAACCACCAATACATCAATGATGATGATGTTACCTTTAATTTTGAAGAAGCTGAAAAGACCATGCTAAATCATATTGGGGGAGTTGTTGGAGGATATCAAGAAGTTGACTTAGCAAGTAAAGAAGTTTATTTAGCTCTTAGTAAAATGGTAGAAGTTTTGACCCATGAAGCAACTCATGCAGCATTTTATTATAATGGATGGGATAACGCACATAAAGCTCAAAATAGACAAAAAGACACATTTTATCAATACGGCTGGAGAGCTGGTGATGCTATTCTAAATAACCCGCGTCAAGAAGTTAAAGAAGAATTGAAATTAATGAGAAAGGAATTGATAGAAAATCCTCCTAAATAGAGTTGTCAACATATAGGACATAAGCGAAAGATTTAAAAATGAATAGCTTGAATTTCATTCTCCATGGAAGACTTAAACCTAGATGAAGAATTGGAACAAAATCTCTCCTTAGAGGACGAGGAAGAAGATTCAGCTGGTTTTATGGAAGGTTACCTAGAGGATGAAGATGCCCCCGTATGCCCTGAATGTGGCACCGCTATTGCGGAAGAAAAACTTCGTAGAGAAGTTGATGGTGAAAACCACACCTTCTGTTCAGAAGAGTGTGCAGACGAATTTGAAGAGAGTCTAGAATAGCTTTTTTCTTATATTTTTCTTTTCTAAGCACAAACTATTTAAAGAGGTCACGTTTTGTGAAAGGAATATGGCAAAACAGACCGTAGAAACACTTATTCAAGCTGGAAAAGCTACTGCTGCTCCACCTTTAGGCCCAGCCTTAGGTCCTACTGGAGTAAATATTGGTCAAGTTGTTGCCGAAATTAACAAAAAAACAGCTGATATGATTGGTATGCAAGTTCCAGTTAAAGTTACAGTTGATTCTGAAACAAAAACATTTACTATCGAAATAGGTACTCCTCCTGCAGCTGCTTTAATTAAAAAAGAAGCCGGAATCCAGAAAGGAGCTAGTAATCCGCTTACCGATAAAGTTGCCGATCTTAAAATAGAACAAGTTATCAAAGTTGCAAAAATGAAAGAAGATGCCCTTCTTGGAGCACAATTAAAAGGCAGAGTTAAAGAGATTGTAGGAACTTGTCAATCTATGGGTATCCTAGTTGAAGGAATGATTGCTCAAGACGCTTTAAAAGCCATTGACGCTGGCCAGTTTGATGAAAAAATTGCTTCCGGTAAAACTGAAATTACTGCTGAAGAGAAAGCTAGATTGGATACAGAAAGGAAAAAACTTCAAGCTGACATGGAAAAAAGAAGGGGAGAGTTTGAAATTAAAGCAAAATCCCTTATTAAGAATCTTGAAGGAAAAGATGCTAAGAAAATTAGAAAAGATCTTGCTGAAGCTGGTATCCCACAAACAATCATTGATGAATTGGCTCCAGCTGAACAGAAGAAATAGATTTTTAATTCTTTATATACTAAAGTGCCAAAGCTTTCGAACTTATTTTTGGCACTTTATATATATATATAAAATGCGTTAATATATTCGAAATCTAACGCATTTTAGTATATTTAGTTTAACTATTAGATGGGATAATTATAATTATTATAATATTAATTGCTTTAGATATAATTAAAAAAGATAAAATTAGAAAATAATTATTTTCGTTTAACTCTGTGCATCTCTGCTTCTTTAATTTGAAGGATTGTTCGAGAAATTCTTTCCACTAAGCCAACTAAACTTTTAGTTTTATTTATCTGGCCCATTAGTAAGACAATTACTACGATAGCTTCAACAAGTAGAATAAACATGATAATAGCAAAAACCAGAATCATTTCAACCAACGGAATGTCTATACCAAATACAAGCATATTTTCAACCTCTTTTGTTAATAGAAAAGAAATGGAGTTTTTAAATATTTCTTTTTAATAAAAAATCCCAATCGGAGCAGAGCTCCGGGGTATTTTTTAATCTTAATTGGGTTACTAATTAATCTTCGTTGCAGAGCAACGGGGTATGAACCCAGTTAAGAAATCAAAAACTAGTGAACTTTTCTTCTTGCAATAAACATAAAACTTAGAAGACTCAGTAATGGAAGTACAACGGCTATAACTGAAGCTACTTCATTAAAAGCTCCATCCGATAATCTTCTTGGTAAAGTTCCTTCTTCTCCAAGATTCTCTACAAATAAATGTTCAGCAACAACACGATTCTTGTTAAGAACTTTTGTCCGGATATTATATTCTCCAACGTATCTCTGAGAATCATAGGCTAATTGCTGAGCAAAAACAAACCCTTCATCTCTCCTGATCTTATATGGACCAAAATAATCACTATAAATCACACTCTCACCTAAATTCACATCATCTTTATCTAAACTTATTTCAAGATAATAATTATCAAATTCTTCTTCACCATCTTTAATTTCATCAACCCGTTCGGGAATTAACATATAAAATTCTAACAACCCTTGTTTTTGATCAACATCAAGTGCAGTCCCAATAACCCCCTGTTTTGGACCCACATCTTTCTGGAAAACTTCTTTTCCCTGAGAAGTAAATGTAATTTTAAAAGAATCACTTTGCGAAGCAATACCTCTTTTTAATTTACAAGTAGATTCAAACGTTTCTCCCGGTTTTACTCTTATCTCCCCACAAGTTCCAAGACTAGATTGTAACAATTTTCCGCTAATTTTTTCTCCGGTATAAGTCAAACCACTCAAAACTAAAGTTTGTTTTTGAGCAATTTCTCCTTCGTTTAAAATTCTTCTTACAGCTTTATTCAATTTGTTTTCAATTAGTTGTGGTCCTTTCTCGCCAATTATAAAGTAACTAAACCCAAGTGCTTGAGCTTCCAGATGAACAAAACCATCCGATACACCAACAATTTCGGCAGGCAACTCTTCCCATAAACCGGTTAGTTCATTATAATGATACATCCCAATATCTTCATTACTTAATCCTACATCGTTAACCCATTCTTCTGGTACCATGAATTTGATTACCGCCGCTCTAGCAACATCTACATTGATATCAAGTTGTTTATATTGAACACCTTGGAATGATTTTGCGACAGGTAAGTTAGCTAAAGATTCAATGGCTACTATTCCAACCTGATCTACAGCGGGTATGTCAGCTAAGTTTGATGTAGCACTAATTTGTTCCGGAGAATTATCAAAAGATACTTCTTGAACCATAGCTGCTCTTTCTACATTCTGATTTGCAGAATAAACTAAACCTTTCTCATCAACGCCAGGAACTACAAAACTAACTTCTTCTACAGCAAATTCTTCAGAATCTACCATTACATTTACTTCTTCTCCAACATTAGCTATTGGTACCGGAAGATTTGCACTTGCTACAACTTCAACTAAATCCTGATTACTCAATTGACCAATTAAAGTAGATATCTTTTTTGTGTATACCGGCTGAACATTTACTTTTTCAATTAGTTCAAATAATCTTTTTTCTTGTTCAACTAAAACAGATAATTCGGCTTCAGAAAGACCTTTATTTTCTTCAGATATTTTTGCTTGTAAGAAAGCATCCACTTCATCTTCATTTATGATTGATGTTCCGGCCACGTCAGAAACAATAAATGGTTGTAATAAAATTACTTTATCCGCATTATTAGTTATCGAAATAACCACACTTTCTTCAGGATTAATAGACTCTGTTTGTACGGCTGCTGCTTCTGCTGTTGCAGTTTCTCCAGGAGTTAATCCTGCTGTTGATGTCGTCGCTGCTCCGACTACTGCTGCATCTTCGCTAACAATCGTTGTAACCGTTTTAGGAGATACGGTTGTAATATCTACCGTAACTAAATTGTTTTGAACATATTGTTGAGTTTCAGTAGTTGTTGCGGGTGCTGTCGTAGTGGTGGTCGATGTAGTTGTGCTTGTTGTAGTGGTTATAGCTGTAGTCGTACTTGTAGAAGAACTACTTCCTCCTCCACCTCCGCCTCCACCGCCGCTACTAGTAGTAGTGAAACTAATTTGTGTTGAAGAAGTTTGAGGATTTCCCGGTGTATCTTGACATCTGATGTAATACACGTAAGCTCTTCCTGAGGATAAACTTGCTAAAGCTACCGAATGTGACGTTCCCCCGCCACCACCCATCGTATCGGTCATGCTTGCATAAGCTTGGTCAGTCGTAGAATATTTGCATGTTGCTGCTTCATTAGTTGTTGCACTTAAAGTCGCCGAGGTTGTAGAAACCGAACTAGAACTGGAGGATGAAATGGTAGGAGGAGTAGAATCTACGATAAATGTTAAAGTCTCCGTATCATTTAAATTGCCCGCTGCATCGCTAGCAAATACAGTAAGAGTATGTGTGCCGTCAATAATTGAAGCCGAGGAAACAGTTAAACTAGCATTATATAAAGAAGTATTAGTTGAACTTCCAGTCAAATTACCCGGATTGGAACCGTTTGAAATCTGGAATAAAACGGAAGCAATTCCTGTATCATCGCTCACGGAAGCATTGAAGACAATCGTATTTCCCAAACTATATGTGGCCCCATTTGTTGGAGAATTGATAGCACTTACGGAAGGGATTGTGGTGTCTGGAGCAGCTCCAGAAGATGCCGCTTCAAGAGATATTTGAGAAATTGTTGCGCCACCACAAGGACGTTCAATTTCACCGGGACAGATAAATCTAACAAAATAATATGGTCCGTATTCTTCACCAGAGATATTAGTTATTGTAGCGTTAGCCCAGTTTGAAGGTTCAGTCCAATTAACAATATGAACCCCCACAGAAACAAAAGCATTGGTTAGATTAATTACCGTAGTTAAATTTTCCCAATCAGTACCATTATAATAAAACCAATCCCAGAAGTCAGCTGCATGATTACCTATGCTAGAACCGGCAGTAACATTGAAGTATGCTGCAGTAAATGTAGTATCTGACCCCATATATACCGTATCAAGATCTGAAGTAACACCGTCGGGGAAGAAAAAAACGTCAGTTCCGCCGTTTCCATAATCATCTGTTGCATCAACGTCATTAGCATCATCGGTATCATTCCATAATCTATCATCTAAAGAAGTATCAGTATCATTAAACAAATAAACACTTACATTAAGATCTCCGGTTGTTAAATTACCAACGAACCGAGTTTGCAAAGAATATCCTACTACAGCCCCAGTAATTAAAGAATCTGAAGAACCGCCATAATTAATTAAAATAAATGTTGAAGCTAGAGTTATCAGAACTAAAATAATTGCTTTATATTCTAAGTTGTACTTCAATCTATACCATCTATTACTTTTCACCTTCTTTTTCATTGAAATTAAGTAATAAGTAAAGAGAACTCCCTTAAAAACCTTACGGCTAGATAGCGACAAGAATAAACCAAACCTTTTTAAAGAAAAGTCCAAATTCGTCATTTATCCATGGTAGAATTGATAATTACAGAGAAACCGAGTTCTGCAAAAAAGATTGCAACCGCTTTAGCAGATGGTAAACCAACTTTAACTAAAAGTAAACAGTCATCATACTTCTCATTAACTCATAAAGGTAAAGAAATAATTGTAACTTCTGCCGTTGGCCATTTATACGGTCTTGCTGAAAAAGAAAACAACCATTGGGCTTACCCCATTTTTGATATTGAATGGGTCCCATCATATAAAATGTCTGGTAATTTGAAATATACCAAAGATTACATTGACACCATTTCTGCCATGTCAAAGAAAGCAGATGAATTCACCATAGCTTGCGATTATGATGTTGAAGGAGAAGTTATCGGCCTTAATGTAATTCGTTTTGCATGCAAACAGAAAGATTCCAATAGAATGAAGTTTTCCACATTAACCACTGAAGATCTGGTTAAATCTTATGAGAATAAAATAAACCATCTTGATTGGGGCCAAGCATACGCCGGAGAAACTAGACATAAATTAGATTGGTTCTATGGGATAAACATTTCTCGAGCTTTAACTTCCTCGGTTAAAACTGCCGGCGCATTTAAAGTAATGTCAGCAGGAAGAGTGCAAGGACCGGCATTAAAACTGTTAGTTGATAGAGAAAAAGAAATTCAAAAATTTGTTCCTGAACCATTTTGGGTAATTCAACTTCTTGGCGATTATAAAAAAACGAATATTGAAGCTTGGCATGAAAAAGATAAAATCTTTGACAAGACAGTTGCTGATAAAATTCTTACAGCTATCAAAGGAAAGAAAGAAGCTGTTATTTCAAAAGTTACCAGAACAAAAAGAAACCAAACTCCACCATATCCTTTCGATTTAACCTCACTTCAATCAGAATCATATAACCTTTTCAAAATAACTCCTAAAGATACGTTAGCTATCGCTCAAAAATTATATTTAGCAGGAGTAACTTCATATCCAAGAACATCATCACAACAGTTAGATCCAAAATTAGGATTCCAGAATATTCTTAAATTATTAAGTAAGCAAGGAGAATATAAAGACCTCTGCCAAACTCTATTAAAATTACCTCAATTAGTTCCAAACAATGGGAAAAAAACAGATCCAGCCCATCCGGCAATTTATCCTACCGGGCAAGCTCCTAAATCCTTATTAGATAGGGAAATGAAAATTTATGATTTAATCGTAAAAAGATTCATGGCGACATTTGGTACGCCTGCCGTTAGAGAAACCATGGAAGTTATTCTTGACGTAAATAACGAACATTTCATCACAAAAGGGACTAGAACAATTGAAGAAAACTGGCATGTATTCTATAAACCATATGTTAAAGTTGAAGAAATAACTTTGCCAGATATGAAAGAAAAAGATACTGTAGAAATATCTAAAATTTCAAAGATTGATAAAGAGACTCAACCGCCAAACAGATTTAACCAATCTTCCATTATTAAAGAGTTAGAAAAAAGAAATCTTGGAACGAAAGCAACAAGAGCAGATATTCTCGACAGATTATTTCAAAGAGGATACGTTGAAGGAGTTCAAATTAAAGTGACCCAGTTAGGAATTGAAACTACAGATATTCTTGAAAAATTTGTTGGACCTATCGTTGACGAGAAATTAACCGCAGATTTTGAAGAAGAAATGGAAAAAATAAGGGAAGGAAAAAGTACCGAAGAAAAAGTTCTTGAAAAAGCAAAAAATTCTTTGATTGAACTTCTTACAGATTTCAAAAAGAAAGAAAAAATGATCGGGCAAGAAATTCTTAAATCAATTAGAGAAACTATCGAACAACATAATTTTATGGGTCAATGTCCAAAATGTAAAGATGGAAAATTAATGGTTCGCAGAGGTAAATTCGGCAGATTTGTTGGTTGCGATAAGTATCCTGATTGTAATACTATCCTTAACATCCCAAAAATCGGAGTAGTTAAATTTACTGGAAAACAATGTGAAAAATGTGAATATCCAATCGTTGAAGCCGGAAAAGGAAGAACTAAAAGAACTAATTGTCTTAATCAAGATTGTCCTACTTTGAAAAGTAACCAAGAGGGAAAGGGGAAAGCCTACGAGGAAGAAGGGATGGAATGTCCAACCTGTAAAAAGGGGCAGATGGTTTTGAGGAAAAGTTTCTATGGTGCATTCCTTGGATGTAACAATTATCCAGCATGTAAAACGATGATGAAAATTAACAAGGAAGGTAAAGTAGAAGTAGATAAACCAATTGTTAAAACTGGCGATAGTAAGAAGGAAGTTGCAAAGAAAAAAACTGCCAAAAAGAAAGCAGTAAGTAAGAAAGTTCCCAAAAAATTACAATAAGTAAATTTTTAATTGTGTTCTGGTAAATTAAGTATATAACTAGTTTATTTATATCATCGTTAACCCGCCCTGATTATGCTTAGTATTGATGATATTGTCAGATTATATTATGAAGATGTTTCTATAGAATTCCTAAAACGCCGTTCAAATGGCATAATGGGGGAATGGGATTATCCGCGAGTATTGATTTATGAAAATAACTTAAGATCTGAAGAAGAACGAGATATCACCTTACTCCATGAATTTATCCATGCCAGAGATGAAGTAATTAGAGGAATAGATCAAAAAATGGGCGAGATGGATGAATACGGATGTACCAATTATGAAGAAGTAGAAAAAGAAGCTTTTGAAACTTACCAAAATGCTCCAGAAGTTTTAGTATTACTTAAAGAATTATACAATATCAAATCACAAAGCAAACCTTTAAAAACGTTATAAACAATCATTATTTAGAGGGAGAGCTAGGCTGGCGCGCTAGTCCTGCGTTGTTACCGTGAGCGGACTTTACACGGAGCCGAAACCCAAAGAAGGGCCTATCTTGTTTTATTGGTCCCTGCTGTCTTTGTTGACGGCTTGTCCTCTGGGATGGTCATACTGGGAATCAGGTCAGACCCTGACGGGAGCAGCCTTAACCTGTATGTTCCTTGTTCAGAGGGTCGCAAGTTTGAGAAGCTGTAGGGAATCACCAGTGAGGCTTGGTTAGTTCGACCGCGGGTGTGCCCCTAAACTTTCTGAAAATCGTTTAATAGAAATTTGTTCATAAAGATTTATAAAAAAATCATCTTAAATTAATACTATGAACGAATTAATTCATTATACTTCAAACAAGAAATGGAACCAAATTAAACGCGTAGGATATTTACTCCCATTTTCCTCTCCTCAAAACGTCCGTGAAGATATTTCAGATAGAGTTAGAAGAATAGTTGGATATAAAAAATATGTTGTAGGGATTCAAGCCCCACCGTGTGATAATTGGATTGAATATGGTCTCATTAACTATTTATTAAATCATACCACTGGAGAAGTAAAATTAAGAGTCCCAATCCTTGAACCAAATAATTGTTTTGTAAGAGACCATGCTCATCTTTCACCGAAAGGAACTGAAGAAAGATATGGGATTAATTTGTTTAAATTAGCTTGGGAAAAAGAAATAAGTTCTAAGGATAAAAGACTTCTTGAATGCATTGAAGGATACTATGAATCTACAGTGAAACTTGAAGAGTATGATGGGGGTTATAATGTACCGGAAATCTGGTTGGATCAGATAACGCCAATCAATCAATTAAATCAGCTATGATTATAATGTTACTTTAAAAAAATAGAATATTAAAAAATTAAAAATCTAAACGCCTTTCAATTGCTGTTCAATTGATTTGACTTTCTCGATTCTCTTATCTAAAATAGCAAGCTTGTCTTTCGCAGCAACTTTTTTCTTTTCAAGAAAACTTTCTCGTTTCATTAATTCAGAAATTTTGTTTCTCAATTCGATTTCTTTAGATTGAGTAACACTGAACTCGCCACCTAAAGATTCCATTTTTCCCGAAAGTTTGTTTCTAGTTGTACGTAATAATCTTAATTCTCTGTTTAAATCAAACAAAGCATCTTTTAACATATCCTGTTCTTTGTCAACTTTTTTAACAGCATGTTTTTTTGGAGTTATTTTTTTTGTGATTATTTTAGGAGAACTCTTTACTGATGTTTTTGTAATAGATTTTTTTTTCAATTTTTTTCCCCCAACTGATTTTTTTCTTGTGATTTTTATGATATTTGGTTTTTTATGATTAACTTTTTTCTTCTTTTTTAACGATGAGCGTTTTACTGTTTTTTTAACAACTATTGATGATCGGATTATTTCATCTATTTTACCACTAGGCCATCTAGTTCTTTCAGAGAGAATTTCTCGAACATCCTTAAGAGACGTGCCTTCTTTTTGTTCTTTACGAACCCAATCCCTTAACTCCGCCTCGTCATAAGAAACTCTCTTTTTTTTCTTCCAGATAGCACTTAAGATTCTCAATTGCGCACCTCGTTTTTAACAATAAGTAAATAATTAGGGTTTATAAAACTTCTCTTATTTACCGCTCCATTGACTTTTCTAATTTAGCTTTCGTACTCTTATAAGTTTCTTCTTTGATATAACCCTTCTTGTATCCTTCCTTTAATAGAGACAATTTCTTCTTAGTTCCCGAATTATCCGTCTGGAAGATCTTTTGGATGATAGTTTTCCTTTTCACTATAGTCTTTGGTTTAACTACTGTTCTTAATCTAACAATAGTTTTACCTGGACGTAGATTCTTATTTCTCTTATGAACAAAGAATAGAAGAACACCGATAATCGCTATTGCTACCAACATCAAAGGTATCGCTAAAACAAACGATGGTCTTTTGGAAATAGAAGTTGCCAAACCAGCTAAAGCCGAGCTATCCACCGGAAGTTCAACTGAAAATAGTTCTGTAGCCGTTGCAAAGGACCGACCTAAAGGAATTTTTATCGAGATCAAGTATTGACCTTCAGGTAAATTTTCTGGGAAAACAAATTCTTTAGTAAAAGATGCCTGGCCTTCAATATTTACAGTTTCCTCGCCCTGTAATATCACCCTATTTTCCATGTTTGAGATTGTGTAAAATAAAGTAACCTCGCTTGGAGCCTGTCTTTTTAAATCAAAAACGCTAATGGTCGTTCTTAAAATTTCGCCCGGATTTATAGTTTTCTTAGCAACATCAATACTTGAATCGTATAATACTTCTTCTGATTCTACTTCTATAACCACAATAATCCTTCTTTGAATAACTTTCGCACCAGTGTCACCGATTATTTTTATTTCTCCAGAATAAACATTAGGTACTGCATTTCCAAGGATATTAAAAATAAACGAAATTTCTTTCTCTTCACCACCATTTAGATAAAATTCTAAAGGAGAGATGGTTAAAATATTTGATAATGGATTAATAATCTCAAACCTCATACCAGCTTTATCATCATTTCTAATCAATATTTTTTTTTCTAGTCGTTTAGATTGTTTCAAGACAACTTTTGTAATCTCTTCACTTACAAAGAAAGATGCAACTTTAGCAGTTCCGCCACCACCACCACCGCCTCCTCCACCGCCACCGGAAGCTGCGGGAGTTTCTACTGCAGGTGTTTCTACGACTGACCCATCAATGTTTAATGCGAATGTAATGTTAGTTTGATAATTAGCACATCCCGAATTATCGTTTGTAGTTATCAGAATAGTATGTTCTCCTACATTCCCAGCAACAGGAGTAAAACTAATTAAACCACTAGAACTGATATCAAATATAGATGTATTATCCGTGTAAGTTAAAGTATCGCTGCTGTCGGCATCAGTAGCTATTATTTGTAATGAATAAGCCGTCCCAGAATTAGCTGTCTGATTAGATACAGCCGTAACTGTTGGGGGATGGTTAATGCAAATAGATGTTGTTCCGACAGAAGCCGCATCTCCCGTTAGAAAGTCTCCAAGAGTTTGACCATCTAACATGAAAATTACGCCTAGGTTTATTACCTGTAAAACGATTAAAAGAATACTAAATACTAAAATCAACTCTTTTTTAATCTGCATCTCCTTGAAAGAAAGAATTTATAGTATAAAAAGTTATCATTTTTGTAAGATTAAAATTGATTCTTAATAGACTATTTGAATATCCCGTCGCCGCGATATTTATCCTTATTTTTATAACGATAACCTACGTAACCAGCTATTATTGAGAATAACATAACAATAATAACCCATAAACTGGTATTAGAACCTAACTCACCATTGCTAACTGCTCCGCCGGTAAGCGCATCACTCTTTTTATAACCATCCTCGGTTAACATCTCAACATCGAAACTCTGTTTTTTCTGTTCCATTTTGATACTGTTCCAAAAGTTCACTTCCATATCGAAACGGTAAGAGCCTTCATCCCTTTCACGAGCATCATAATAATCCTGAACTTTTTCTCTTAACAAACCTTCAATATCAATCGACCTCGTTCTAAATTCATCAATCTGCTGATTATCTTTCATAACTAAAACATCCACGAAAACATTTTCTAACCGTTTATTCCAATTATTTAGTAATTCCAAGGTATACTCGTTAACTTTATGGGCAATGAAATATTTATCAAAATAGGTTATTTCCACTTCTGGTTTACCAACCATCAACATTTTTAAAACTTCAATCTGTTGATCATCATATTTAGTTACAGCTGAAACTTCAAATTCTCCAAGTTCAAAAACATCTTTATCAATTTTAGCTCTAAGTAATTTATTTTCAGTTCGATCTAAACTTTCTTCTACGGTTTCTAAAGAATGTTTCTCTTGTTGTTTATCGTTAACATAAAACACCGTTTGAATTTTATCAATATCTTCCTTCCCAAGATTAGTTACTTCAGAAACAAATTCAATCTCATCATTCATCTCATGAAAATTCAATTTAGCTTCAATATATTTATCTGGATAAGGCCCATTAATTCTGATTTTATGTTTTAATACTACCTTAGAAGAAATTACCTTTGGATCATTTCCCCTCAATTTTTCTTCCACAACAATAACCGCTATACTCTCGCCGGGAGGAACTACCTCTGGCAGATGAACTTCGAATTCTATCGGCTTGGCTTCATCATCTTCACGAAACGTTAAAGTTTTTGTTTTTAATGTGACATATTCGGCCATCTCTCCTTCAAGATAAATATCAGTTGTGAATTCTCTCCCTTCCCCATTAACAACCCAGAACTCGCTGTTAAGATCTTTAACGTCATCAGAATTAATAATCGTTTTAGCCGGCCTTATTCCTAAAGCACTGACTAGATTAACTGTCAAGAATATGACCATGATCCAAATCATTATTTTTTTAGTGATGGTTTTATTCATTTTATTCTATCGTGAAAGTTACTGTGGAGGATTTAGCTCCGGCAGGTTCATCATCCGGAACAGTAATATTTATCGCTGTTAGGAAATCGTTTTTGATACTTTCCCAGTTTAAATTTATAACATGTGGTGTTGCACTAGAGTCAGACATATTTACCCAAGTCATGTTTGAACGACTAATATCAAATCCATCGGTTTCATTGGCTTCAATTCTAAATTGATAATATTCAGATGGGAAAGCTGGAGTGCTGAAATAACTTGTGGCAGTTATAGTTACATTTGAAATTATGTTTCCACTATTTTCGGCACTAAAAGGGAACGGATTATTATCAGTGGTATCATTTCGTTCATTTTGTCCAAGACTACCAAAGGCCACCGTATCAGTCGATATCGTAATTGAAAGCAATGATTGTAAAGTGAAATTCGATACATTAGAGAATTCTCCATAACCAGTACTATCGTTAGCTCGAATCTTCCAATAATACACGGTATCTACGTTTAATGTTGTTGCTGAATCATAAGTAGTATTGGTAGTTCCTTCTGCTATACTGCTAACATTAATTTCAACATTATTGAATGCCGAATTATCATCAACAAGAATCTGATACGTTAAAGTATCAATATCTGCATCAACCGAATTATTCCAGATAAATGAAGGAGTTCTGTTAGTTATTGCAGAATTGTTTAATGGACTGACTAACTCTGGAACGGTTGGGAGAGTATTTGCAACTAATGCCTGAATCGTTAAATTATCACTACACACTTCTATACTATCTTCTATTCCATCGTTTCCGGTAACACATGCTTGCCAGATATCATCAACTGAAGTTTCGTTAAAACTAATTAAATCTGTTCGGTTGTTGTAAAGATTAATAATTTGTTCATCAGTGAGAGAACGATTTAAAATCATCAGATCATCAATTGATCCGTTAAAAGCGTTACCTCCAACAATACCAATTTTTAGGTCATTTGCATTGTTAGAGACTCTATTTCCGGCCAATGGTGCCCCTGCACCACTAGCAACGGAGTTGATGTAACATTCATATTTGCCAGAAGAATTGCTCCATGTAG
>JAUYKZ010000019.1 GCA_030704845.1 archaeon
TTTTTGTGAACTTTTCGTTGGTATATACAAACGCTAAATGAATTAAGTTCCAAATTTCATTTAGCGTTGAGTATATATTAACGCATTTTATATATATAAAGTGCAAAAAATAAGTTCGAAAGCTTTGGCACTTTAGTATAATAAAAAAATTATGCAGTTTCTGGAGTTGAACTTTCACCTAATTTCTGTGATCCTTCTTTAACAACTTTAACATTAACTTGATGAATTATTTTTGTAATTCTTTCTCCACAAACAGTTATTCTTTTCAATAAACCATATTGAGTTTTTCGAGTGCTTTTCTTTCTCAATTTTCGTTTCTTACCACAGAAACCTACTCCGCCACCGATTAAAACTCTCTTCCTAGGTTCTTGGATACCTTTACGCATTGGAAATCCACATTTGTCAGAACCACCAGTTATTAAGAATTCGTAGCCAGAAAATCCTAAATTATCTCCCGCTAATGTTTCACCGATTTTCATTCCATGAAGAACTGCTGCTTTATCTTCAGTTAATACAACTTGATGAGATTTCCCATCTTTTGCTCCAATTACTAATTTTAAATCTGCCATTTTTATTTCTCCCCGAGATCTCAGGACTTATCAGCCCAAACCAATTAGGCGATCTCAGCTAATTAGCACTATTTTAATGGTTATTTAAAAAGTCTTCGGTAGAAAGAGAGCATTCGCTAGAATTATGCCGTAATCTGGAGGTTGTTTATTCTTACCATCTTTACTGTAAACCTTGAAGTTCCGTCTTTAGATTTTGATGTTCTTCCTGAATTTTTGCCAGTCTTTGTCGTTTAAATTCATTTATCTGGTTATGGTCAAGATCCCATCTTAACGGTCTCATGTTACGTTCCAAATCAAGCAATAGTACTTGAATTTCTATCATTCTTTCTTGGGACATGGATATAGGTAAAACCCCTATTTATTTAAACATTTGTAAGAAAACTAGATAAAAGAGTGCTTGTAATCAGATAAAATGGATGAAAAAAGTCTTCAAAAACTAGCTATGATTACGACAATAGTCGGTTTATTGATATTATTCTTCTATGCTCAAGAGGTTAATCTTAACGTTGTAAATCAGATTGATGATTTGCCATCCTCAGAAAATGTAAGAATTCAAGGAGTGATTACCAAACTTACACAGAAAGAAAAAGTTTATTTCCTTACAGTCGAAGGACAAAAACCAGAGATTATGGACGTAATTCTTTTTCCCGACAAAGAAATTTATCTTAAAGAGGGAAGTTTTGTAGATGTGTCCGGAACCGTTGAAGAGTATAATGGAAAAAAAGAAGTTATCGCTGAAGAGATTGTGATGAGATAATTATTTCTTTTTAGTTCCGCCATTTAATTCCTTGAACACGTTTACTAATTCTTCGTCGTCCCAACCAGTTTTTTCTGAAAGAACATCTTTTATCTCTTCTTTTGAAGCCCCTGCTGCCTTCTCCTTAGCTATCCATTGCTTAAGATCATTAATGTTATATGCCACTTTTTTCCGATTCTTGAAATATAATATTGCTAAGATTAAAGCTGCAAGTAATATCAATAATAACAATCCGCCCCAAATAAATACCCCATATTTACTAAAGAAACTTTCCTCAACGGAAGGCGTTACAATTGGTTGTCTTGGCACTTGAGGTGGTTGAACTAAGGTTGTTCCACAAGATTGTTGTTCAATTGGTTTAAATAAAGGGATTTCACAATTATTAATATCATTACAGGTTCTTACCTGAAAATTATTTCTGCAATCATTCCATTCAGTACATACCCACGACGACCGACAATCCTCACTATCTTCCGTGTCATCAGTTACCGTTAAACAACCAGGATCATCAGGATAATCTATCAAAGTGTCATTATCATTATCTTTAAAATCAGAACATTCATTGAATATACCTGTTCTTGTATTTGGCTGTCTATCACTACCACCTCCGCCACCGCCACCACTTGGACCAGGAGCAACTCCGGGAGGAGGACCAGCATTTAATTTACATTGATTATCACATGCATCCGCATCATTTCTATTTCCATCGTCACATTCTTCACCATCAGCAACGTTTCCATCGCCACAAAAATTTGCAGCTTGAGGTTGTTGACATTTAACACCAACACATGCTTCTCCTTGTTGAGAGTTTTCTCCCGCACATGCTACCACAAATGTATAAGTCCCATCTTGAATTGGCGTTACCAAAAAAGTGTATGCCTTTAAATTATTTGCAACGGTTTCAGAAACAAGAACTGTATTAATACCTAATGCTACTTGAAGCCCAACTTTAACATTTGGATTATCACACTGTCCGCTTACCTGAAACTGATTATTTGCAAAACCTATCGGTTCTTTTAACGTCGTTGCGAATGCAAACGGCAATAGAATTAGTACTAGGAGGATACTAGTTGTTAATAACCTCATAGTTCCCCCTTACCTCGTCAAGTAATGATTGCCATGCTCCAGCATCTGAAGGCCATTGATTCCAAACGAGAATATCTATTTCCATGTTTCCGGCAATAACAGCTGGAACTTTATGAATAAATTCAATGATTTCTGGTTGACCTTGTTGTAGCGCATCCCTTCTTTCCGAGAATAGTGTTCTAGTTACCCCGTCATATTTTACTTGCGCAATTACAAGATGATTTGCAAGATTTATTCTTGGCGTAATTGTAGCTCTAATCGTGTGACTATTTCCACTAACTGCACTTTGGACAACTGCATTGTTACGAAGTAATTCTAGTGTGATTATATCTGGTTGTTGCTGGTTAATCGGCGGTTCAATTTGACATAAGTTATCACACCCGTCGCTATTTATTAAATTACCATCATCACAAGTCTCGCCACCAGCAACATTTCCATCACCACAGAAATTTGCAGCTTGAGGTGGACCAGCAATACCAAGGTCTAAATCGGTTACAGGACAGGTAGAATCAAAATAATCTGAAACTAAAGACACAGCATTATCGATACATCTTTTTGCTTCAGCAAAAGTACTTGGTGTCCAATCATTTTGATTTACACCAGGACAAAGAGAACGCCAACCAGTTTGAAGATAAGGTTGACCGTTGTCAGCATATAAGTAAGCGAATTGTAAATAACCCTCGCTGATTCTTTCAATTACAGGAATTCCACGATAAACTGCAACACAACTATAGGTTGAAAAACGGTCATCATCAATTTGAACTCCATTTGACATGAGTTCTAATAACCTTTGCGTGCAAACACTATCGCTTTCAACACGACCAACTAAATCACCATCACCACTAACTGAACAAAGTTGAATTACAGGTTCTTCTGCTACTGGAGATTGTTGTAGCCTACACTGACCAGTCCCAACATCACAACCAACAGGACACTCGATTGCTTCTCCAATTACTTTAAAGCAATTAGTTTCAACCTCATCACAGAAAACCTGGTGCGTAAATCCCGGAGGTATAATGCAGCTATTACCGGCTCGCCCACCACAACCATTATCTGAAATACATTGAACTACAGGTTCTTCAGCAACCGGAGCTACAAAATTTAATCTTCCATCACTTCTAGAATTAATCAATTCATTACCACCTAAATCAAGGACGCTTAATTCATCAATAGTAATTGTATATTCTCCAGGAACAGCGGAGGTAAAAGGAACATTAAATAATTCTACTGAACCGGTTAATGCATTTGAACATTCAGCATCAGCGCATAACCAAGAATACTCGACTGTAATTTGGCTATTATCACACCCAACTTCTTCGCCAACAATTAAATTATTTCCACCAATTAAAACATATGGCGCAATATCTAATGCATAAAAAACGTTACAATCTGGAGATAGACCGGCTGGATAAGATAACCTAATTCTCCAAGCAGTAGATTGACCATCACCAAGATTCACACTAACCGGCACATTAACAACAGTACCAACAGTTTCATCACCACCAGTTACAAAAATCCCACCTTCCCCAACTCCAGCTTGACCAAAATTAATAACTTGACCAACTCTAGGTCCATACATGAATAACAAAAGTGCAAGAATCATTACTGCGACTATAGAAATAACAGCAATAAAATAACTTTTCCTCGCCTCTATTAAATGGGGCGGTTTAGGGGTTTGTGAAGGTACCATCTCTTTTTATCTTCTTATTAATTATTTGAGGTTTATAATTGTTACTGTTTTCTTCACTATAAAAACCAATTTTAGTTAAGAACAAACACCGCCAATACAACCATTCGGACAATTTATCACTTCTTTTTTTGAATCAGAATTAGGAAGACAAGATAAATGCATGCCTTGATTATTACTAAGACAATAATCGCTTCTTCGATAAATATAATTTTGGAAATCACCAGCTTCAGTTTCTCTTTCAAATTGAAGTAAGATAGAAGGCGCTTCACCTAATTCAGCTTGTTCTACCGTACATACCCTATTTCTAACAAGCAATGCTTTTAATGGGAAAGGCAAATCAGGCAAATTAATTTCACAAACATCTCCAAAACCATTACCGTCAACATCTTCTTGATTAGGATTATTTACTCTAGGACAATTATCATCAGCATCAAGAATTCCATCACCATCAAAATCTTGTCTAAATTGATCAATCTCTATTATTTTACTAATAATAAATTCTCGAAGATTACCATAATCCTCATCCGATAAAGCAATCCAGGCATTAATGTTTCTGAATGGATCTAATTGTAAATTCAATTGAGCAGTAATAGAATTATATAACTGCAGATTACTTACACGAATTGAATCAAGACGATTTTGCAACGTAACCAAATATTTTAAATCATCAATACCTTCCCGTATACCTTCCCATTCTAAAGTTGGAATAGGACCTTGCTGTGACGGATAAGTTGCCAGTTGTGGCGGTAGGTAACCTTTATTATCAAAGTTTTCTGAACCAAATTCAAGGAACGGCGGACCAGTGTAAGAATTAAAAGAAGCAAGATGCTGATAGGCATAAGGAATAAATCCTTTGGCTTTTGTAAGCCATAAGACTAAACCGACTCTGTGACGAGTCAATTTAGGATACTGCTGACCGATCTGCCAATAATACCATTCATCTGCTGCAAAAGTATCTGGTTCTGCTCCCTGCATGATTGCATTATACCTTTCAAATCCCCGACCGGGATGAGATTTAACAGGCATAGCGATGGCAGCAATATCTGGATGCATGGTGGTATATTCCGGATTCGTTACTCGAATCGGATCAACTTCTCCCGAATAAACCTGACTATACATTTCACTATTTGGATCACCATAAAATTTGGCCGTTTCATAAATTAATGTGAATAAACTTTTAGCACCAGCATTATTGATATTAGGAAGATAAGAAGTAAAAATTCCCCTAAACCCATCAGCATATGGATCACGGAAATAGTTTGCCTCGTCAGGACCGAAGAAAATTGATTCAAAGCCAACTTGTTGAGTTAATTGAACCTGTTTTTCTAAATCACCGCATCCATAAGTAGAACCATCTGCATAAAGAAAATAACAAGTTTGAATCACTTTTTCAAAACCAATATCTTTAGCCATTTGTAAAGTTGTTTGCATTTCAGGTTCAAGTTGACCCCCAGTAAACAAAGTTAGAGCATTAAACCCATGATCTTTAATGTCTTGCATTTGCAGTCGCATCAGATTTTCTGGAAGAACTTCAAGATAATTAACCGGCTTACGTGGAAAACGACTAAAATCTGGAGACAAAATAGCACGATAATATATCGCTCTCGTCTGGGTCGGTTCATCAAGAGTAAACGGTAAAACACGAACAGTAAATGGAATTTCTCTGACAGATTGACCATTTGAAGTAAGAGTAAAAATTCCACTATAATCACCTGGCGGAGTACCTTTGGGAACTTCAACCGTAATCCAAAATTGTTTCGATGTTCCGGCAGGAATCTCAGTCAATAATTGTGTTGAAATCTCTGGCGAAATATAAGTTCCTTGCTCATTAAAACTATCTAAATAATTTTCTTGATCGTTGTAAACTAATAATTCAGGAACTAACACACCACTTTTATCAAAAATGCCAAATTCAGTCCATGGCATTTGCGAAGCTATACCCCCCACTTGACCTGACCAGCTTTGTAGCTCATACCCCGTTTGTTTCCAAACTTTTACAACGCGAATATCAATATTGTCTGTTGAAATAGAATTTTGTCCAAATGTTAACGACGTTATTGAAGCAGAGACTGAAGATAATTCTTGCGGAGAATAAATTACAAAAGACGCTGGTTCGAATTCACCCGGAGTTGCACTTATTTCTAAATGATCGATAATCTCTTCCATCTTTGGTTTTGATGTTGGAAAAACTAAATTAGTTTTACCTTCTTCACCAAAAAGAGGTTTCTGATAAATAATTGGACCTTGCGGATAACTATCACATGACGGACAGAATTCAGTAACAAAATTATCATGTACTCTTAGTTCATCATAAGTTCCGGCAGCAGTTATACCTTGACGAAAACCCAAAGTAAAATATCGATACATATCCAGTGGTAATTTAGCGATATGACCTGGCTCAATTGTGGCTGATAAAGAATTATCAGTCAGAATTTGTGCATCATTCGTGGAAAACTCAGTTTTCATAACTGCTTCTCTACCGTTAATGAAAATATGTATCTCATCCGGAACATCATCAGCATTTCTTCTCCAACTAAAAGCAAGATGATACCATTCTCCCGGCTTCAGAAAAATATCTTCTGAAACTAAAGTACCGAGATTTGGCTGATCTAAATCACTCTGATTACTATAAAAAGCTACAGTGAGTTGTGAACCATATAAATAACTCATTTTTAAATAATTATTTCCAATAGGCCAAGTGGTAAATAAATTTCCTTGAGCATTTTCATCTGGTTTATACCAAAATTCAATTGCTCCTTGATCTGGAAATAAGTAATAGGTGGGTTTATTGAGCTGTGTACCATAAACTGAAGATGGACCATAAGCATAAGTCTCAGCAGGGATATGAATCGCATTTCCTTCAACACCAGGAACATAATCTACTACACCTGCTGGAATTAAACTAATTCCACCATCACAGTTTGCATTTCCTTCAAATGAACAAGAAACTAATTCTCCCGGTTGCAAGATTGCTTGTCCAGCAACAGCACTTTCTCTTCCAGAATAAAAGACTAAAAAACTTGAAATTAATATAACAATAATAAAAATAATTAAACCAATCTTTTTTTTATTCCTCGTTGGGTCCAATACCCCTTTGTTCGCAACGACCAACGAGGAATGACCAGAAATCCGTCTCGAAAATCGCCGTAATACCCCCCAGCTTGCTGTGAAGCGACTGCAAGGAGCGATAGGATAGGCAATTTCAGGATTTCTGTGTTTATCTACACTTCCTTTCTTAGTACGATTATTTTTTGATGCCATATTCTTAATTCTGAATTAATTATTTAAACTACAAAGCGGATCATAATAACATCTTAAATCAGCTGCAATTGAAACTGTTTTTTGAATATTGCTCAGCTCAGGATTTCCCATTTTTGTTTTTGCAATTATTAATAACCCTTCCATCCTAGCATTTCCAGAATCCACATCAGAAGATTGACCAAATTCAACACAGGTTCCATCAAAGTAACATCTTAATGCTCCGGCAGTTCTAGCAACTTGCGCTAATTTTCCATCTTGTGTTAAAATGAAACGAAGACGAGAAACTAATTGATCTTCTTTTGTTGGTAGTGGTGGAGGATTATTACACGAATACTCTTTTGTACCATCTACTGGGCCACCATTACTTCCAACAGAACCATCATTAAGATAATATACCACATCCTTAACTATAGTTGGATAATTTTCTCTTAGACTTGATTGACAATAAGTAATTAATAATTCTTGATATATCTGTTCGTTACAATTTGATCGTGCATCTGCTATATGTCGTTTAACATAACCCGCCCCAACATCAGGTAAATTCGCTAAAGGAGCATCTGTCGCATAATCTCTCAAGACGCAGGCATTAAGAAATTGTTGTTCTGTTCTACAATCAGAACTACACCCATCACCTCCTACCGGGTTGCCATCATCACATTCTTCTCCTGCTTCCATTTTACTGTTTCCACAAACCGGACCAACATCATTAAGAGGAGGATTAGGAGCTTGAACACCTATATTTAAATTCCCGGTAACAGGAACCGTGTTTGATTCAGCAGCATCAATATTTTGTGCATCTAATGTTCCACTAACGGTTCCAACCCCAATAGTTCCGTAACTAATTGGATTACCCAATACATTTAAAAGCCCAACCTGAAGATTACAAATTAAAAGTTTGGGATTATTTGCATTAATTTGACAGACTCCAACATTAGTCGAATCAAAATTAACATCTCCAACTAAAGTTTCAATCAAAGTAAGATCTGGTCGTGCATTTGAAGTATCCACATTTATTTTAACTGTGTTTCCTTCAATAACTCTGTCTGCTCCCCAAGAGAAAACGCTAGTAGCCATTAACAAAATCAATATAACTGGAATCATTATTTTTTTCATTTTATCACCTAATTATTTGGACACCATTGTGCGCCGTTGAAATTACCACTAAAAGCATTTTTGAAAGTATTATATTCGGCTGAAGTGTAACAATTATCTGGCCCAGCAAAAGGAAGATTAGAACAAGCTAAACCTCTAGCGATTACATCTGGGCACCACTTTATACCATCGAAATTACCACTAAAGGCATTTTTGAAGGTATTGTATTCGGCAGATGTGTAACAATTGTCAGCTCCAGCATGAGGAAGTTCTGCACAAACTACTTCTCCGTTAGGTGTTTGATCACAAACATTTCCAATCCTGTCTCCATCTGCGTCAGCTTGATCTAAATTAGCATTATTAGGACAATTATCAACATTATCGGCAATACCGTCATTATCAATATCAGGTAGATTAGTACATCGACCATTTTCCATTGGCTGACCAGCATTCCAAGTCCAAGCAAAATTCAAATTGTCTGGAAGAGCAAGACAACCAGCTAAATCACAACCAGAAACATCATTAGCATTACAAACTGGAGCAAGAGGAACTACTTCAACTGGTTCACAAGCATCACCGATACCATCACCATCACTATCACGTTGATCAACATTTCTTATTAAAGGACAATTGTCATTATAACCAATTGCCGGAGGATTGAATTTAACCCCCTCACCAATACCCGCACAATAGAAATCACCATCTACATCGTTAGCTTGATCATTTGGACAAATATCACAATTACCACCCATACCATCACCATCAGCATCGTCTTGTAACGGATTAGGGTTCAATGGACAATTATCATCAATATCTAAAATGGTATCACGATCACTATCATCACAAGCATCACCTATACCATCGTTATCAAAATCTTCTTGAAGAGAATTAGCAATTAATGGACAATTATCTTCTACGTTTAATTTTCCATCACCATCAATATTATTATCACAAACGTCACCTAACCCATCACCATCAATATCGGATTGTAACGGATTTATTATAAATGGACAATTATCATCAATATCTATTCTTCCATCATTATCATCATCCGGATCACATGCATCTCCCGGTTGGTCATTATCAGAATTTGTTTGATCTAGATTTACTACAGCCGGACAATTATCACGGAAATCTTCAATACTATCTCCGTCACGATCTGGCAATAAGGTTTCTGGATCACAAACATTCCCGATACCATCACCGTCATCGTCATCTTGAGCGGAATTAGAATCGTTCGGACAATTATCCATATAATTTTGAATTCCATCTCCATCACTATCAACAAAATCTAAAACATTATCACATGCATCTCCTAGACCATCTAAATCTCTATCGAGTTGATCCCGATTAGGAGTTTGTGGACAATTATCACCTTCATTAGGGATACCGTCACCATCACCATCAAATAAGTCACATACATCCCCTAAGCCATCACCGTCAGAATCCAACTGATTAACATTTGAAACGGCAGGACAATTGTCACAGAAATTTCCTAATCCATCAAAATCTGCATCACCTTGAGCTTGATTAGATACAAATGGACAATTGTCAAAATTGTCTTCAACTCCGTCACCGTCACGATCCGACACTCTAAGAGAACAATCATTAAAATTTTTCTCAAGTAATGGGAAACCATCACCGCAAGAAACTACTTTTGCCGGACTGAAATAATTTCTGATACCATCCCAGTTAGTATTCTGACACAAGAAATCAGCAGCAAAATTACTACATGCCACATTATCATTTATCAAAACATCTGCTTGATCCGCGATAGATATTCCCCGGACGTTCACAAATAGATTATTCTGTAAAAGGCTAGCCGAACCGCCAATGACTGAAATCCCAATATTATTACCAGTAAATAAGCTATTAGTAACCACTGTTAATGTAGACTGAACTGAATTAATACCAACATCAAAATTCCTAATCACACAGTTCTGCACTACAACACCTATAGCGCTTCCAATAAATATGCCACTGCCAATTTTATCACCTAACTTTTCAATAGTATTTCCTTGACAATCAATAACTACATTATTTACTTGTTGAGGGACATTATCAATCACAATACAATTAGGCGAATCAGTATTAACAGATCTCGTTAAACGATAAGAACCCGATTGATCAATGTTTATACAACCATCAACATCAATAATTCCATCGCCAAGTTGCCCCTCAGGAACAACCTCTACTGGAACTTCTTGCGGTCTTACAATGACTGGGAATCTCAAAAAATCATTAGCGTTATCTATTATTACCGGAGCTTCTCCCATCTCATTTGGTTCTCCAAGAGCAACAAAATTATCTACTGCAATTTCAACTTCGTCAGAAAGATCTTGAGGCACTAACATTACTCTAACCACTTCAACAGTACCACCTAAAGGAACATTTAATGGACCAACAAAACCACGAATTGTAACTCGGTTATCTAATACTTCTGGCAAACCATCATTAACAATCTCAAGAGTTATTCCATCGGAAGCTATGATTGGTACAGCCTCAACAATTAATTGTGGACTAGCCAACATCACTTCTGGCGGCAAAATTAAGTCAAACTGAAATGTTCTAGTGGAGAATGGTATATTCATGTAAAGATTTATTGAAAAAATATCTGGAAGATAAACTGACGAAACAATTCCATTTGAGATTGGACCAACAATATTAATATCATCCCCTACTGGAACTAAAGGACCACTTAATCCTTGAACTGCTTGTCCAACACCACGACCAAAGAAAAGGAAAAGAACAATTAAAAGAAAAACAACTAGAGTAGCACCGATTATAGCCCAGAGTTTCTTATTTTGGAAAAGCGGATGTGTTTGTTCACCTAATAGATATTTCTCTGAAACATTTAATTGTCCTTTTTTCCTCTTCAATAGAGCCCATAGTTTTCGTAACATTATGAACAACCTTCACCCCACCTTTTACTTAAATCCCATAAATAATAATTAAGATCATTAATACCTAATCTCATTTCTTTAATTCCAGCAATTGAAACATCATCCTCATTAACACACCCATCGCCATTAGAATCAATATTAGAATCAATATTCAAATAATTCCCAGAAGTATACACCCCTCTAAAGATATAAATCTTTTTTGTACCACCTGCTTTGTTGATACTAAATGGGATCGCTTGTCCGTTAGAATCACTTGCGGTGAAACTAGCAATAGAAAGTGTAGTTCCTCTTGGAGCTGGATCAACTGCATTAAAATGAAGAGTTCCAATCTTAACCAAACCATTTAAACCAGCTTGTTCTGGTGGGATTGTAGCAGAAACTCTGACACCAGTTGGTATCTGTTCAAAAGTTGTCGGAACATAAGGTTCTGGATTAAAATAACTGAATGATAATGGTGAATTTATTTCGAAAGAATATGAATTTACCGGCACATTTGTATTAATGTAAACATCAATCTGACCCATATTGTTAACTATAAAAAAATCTTTTGTTCCCATATAATCTCCCGGCTGAGATAAAGCTACTTCACCTGGATTTATCGCCGGAGCTGGAATTCCAAAAGCAAAGCCAGTAACTAAACTAGCTCCATTATATCCTGAAAACATCATCACAATAACTAAACTAAGAACTAAAGTAATCACGCCAATCATTAAAGGTTTATCTGTTCCAGAATAGATATGTCTCTTAGAACTTCTTCTAACTACACCTTTCGACCTTACAGCCCCTTTTTTCATCTGTCAATTAGAAAACATTCTTCCCTTATAAAGTTTTAGTCTTTTAGTCAAGTGAAACTTAATGTCAATCAAAAAATCACAAAGAACTGTTCAATAAACCAAAAAAAGATTCTAATTTAATCTCCATTTTCGTCCCTTCAAATAATCCCCAAACAATAAATACCATTAAAACTTTCTTTTGGCTTAACTTAATTAGAATCAGATTTAATAAAAAGAAAAAAGCGCCATGGATGTCAACTCCACCAGTGAAAAAACAGATTTTACTTTTTATCAAGCTCCTCATGAACAATTAATTCTAATAATAGCTGGTTCAATAAAGTGTCATCACGCTTCCCTGACAGTTTAGTGAGGGACATGTACTCGTCAAAACTTCCCATTTTTAATACCACGATCGGCAAATCGTGCTTGAGTAAGACCCAGTTAAGAATTAACCTTGTTGTCCTGCTGTTTCCATCAGCGAAAGGATGAATCCTCTGTAAATCATTATGAAGCTTTCCGAGGAGAGTAAGACATCCTTCACGGGAATCTATTGTTTCGACTATACGGCAAAATTCCTGCATTAGTTGGAGAACTTCGGAAGGCCGAGCAGTTTTAAAAGAAGGATTTCCTTGAATTTTATTCTGCGTGAGTTTATATTTTCCAGCATGAGTATGTAAACTAAACATAATCAATCGATTAATCTCTTTAATAGCTTCTTGATTGATCTCTGACTCCACATTATTTAAAACGTATTTTAAAGCTTCATTGAGATTTTTTACCATTTGAATATCTTTTGCCGGCTTATCAGGATAAATATCTTTAACCAGAAGTTCTCTGGTGTCTCCTTCTGTTATGGTACTACCTTCAAGCTGGACTGAACCGGCAAGAAAAGCAAAAACCTTCTCTTCAAATGGGTTGAGAGGTTTTGTTTTTATCTGTAATATTTTTTGGGTTAAACCAATTTGTTTTGGTTTTTTAATGTCGATTGTTAGGTGATATAATGAAGATAAATAGCCCAATATTTGATGCTGCAATAATCTTCCCCTCGCAGGCTTCCGGGCGTATTTTAAGATAAACTGGTTTTTCTCCAGATAGACTAAGACCCGGTTGATCTCTTTATTATTGCTAAGCATTTTTGGTCTCAGATCAGGTATGCTTTTAGGCAGTATCTTCAAAATTCTCCCCATGCTTTTCGTAAACAGGATGTTGTAGTCCAATCCGTGGTTCAGGCAATATTTAATAATTCTAAAGATAGGAAGAGTTATTTCATTTTTAACCGGTGTCAGCAAATTTCTTTTATTTTGCACCCAACCTTCTTTTTCCATTTCTGAGATATGGTAGTAAATGGGGGTTTTAAACTCCAGACTTTTTATCCTGCAGGGAGCTTTCTCAATCAGGGTAGCAAATACATCATATTTGGTTGGCATTTTCATTGAAAAGCAGAACTGCCTTATATAATTAACTATTTCCACACATTTATTATAAAAAAAGTTAATTATAGCCGTAAAAGTCCTAGCGTATTATCCTAGAAAGATACAAAATATCGGCAGAGTGGTTGAAGATTAATATTTTAACTTTAGTGATTATATTAGACAAACTAACCGTAGAGAAATATTTAAACCACCTTGTAATGTAAGTATAATAAAAAGAAAAAAGCGCCACGGGCCGGACTTTCACGACCCCCAGGTCTTATGAACGGGAACACGAGTGACCGTGAATCCCCCTACCAGATCTGGGAGATCTGTTTTGAACCGGCGATCCCAAAGGGACAGGATGTTTGATATTCGAGGAAATCTGAAGGACAGATCAGCCCTTAGCAATCCTGCGCAATACCAGATTATGCGACCGTGGCGCGAGACGCGGACGCGACCAAAAGGAAGAATTTCCTTTTTAGTATGCGACCGTGGCGTGAGACGCGGACGCGACCAAAGGAAAGAATTTCCTTTCAGTATGCGACCGTGACACAAAGAATCGATTCTTACTCGATATATATAAAGATTACTGTGATAATTGAACTATTATTCCAAAGAACATTCATAATTAAAGCAATCCTATTGAACGCAGATATTTCCTCGATTCTTTTTTAAAATTCTTCTCAGAAAACCTATTTTTAAAAAGAGATGAACTTGCTTTAATTTGTGAATCAATTAACATTTTCTGCTGTATAAAGAACTTATTATCTTCCCTAAGCTTTTTAGCATAAAAACTTACATAATCCAACTCTGTCATTTGTTTCATATTTCAAGCTTTATGAGCGTCTCAAACTCTTTAAACTTTTCGTTTCTAAGAATGTCTTTAAAAAATTCTCTAAGATGTCTAGCATCCGCCAAATCTTTCTCACCACCAAGAATCATCTCTTTATATAATATTTCAAATTCCAGGGGAGGTATCTTAAATACAAAATCCTTTATTTTTATGTCTTGAGGATGATTTAGCTCAAACCATTTTGTTTTTCTTTCCGGTGTCACTGGAATTACTTCCATGTTTGGAAATACTTCTCCTTTTCTTGCAAAGCGTACACTCATCATCTCTTTAAGGTAAGAATATACTTCCTTAGCATCATTGCCTTGGTAACACCAAAAACCATGCTTATCAATTTCATCAAAAAACATTCTAAATTCTTCAAACTCTAAAAGCGGAACAAGAACATCAATATCTTCTGTTCCCCTTGTTCTTCCGGTCGATATACTTACAAAACCACTAACAATTAAAAAACTAGAATGTTTTTCTAAAATATCTAAAAAATTTTTAACAAAGAAATCTAATTCTGTCAAGTCCCGGTTTATGATTATAGTGCCATTTTCAACATTATATCCTTTCATATTAAAAACAAGTTAAAAAAAACTAAAAATTAATCGTCTTCAGGTTGACCCTGATTCTGCCTATGAATTCTTGCAAAGTAAGGAACAGCTACAACATAATCTTCGCCGAATCCTGCAATATCTCCATCAATGGCAGTACAAGTCTTCCTTAATTTAGAAATTGCCCGTTTAAGTTCTACCAAATCTTTTTCTTTTAACGGACGAATATTTATTAATGCAATTGTTGATCCTTCCCTGATAGCATCAAGAATGTCTTTAATATCTTCAAATTCTTCCATTACAAATGGACGAACAATAACTCTTGATTTTTCTTCCCTTTGCGAAGGAGAATCTAACTCAACATAATCGGAAACTTGTTCCATATTATCTTCTTCTTCAACTGGTTTTGCAAACCGGTCTTTTAGCTGTAAAAAAAAGTCTCTCATTTTCGCACCCACTCCTCCTATCTCTTCAAGAGATAGAGACCTCATATATAAAGGTTTTTATTGTCCAAACTCCGTGTTGAATCCTCAGCATTAAATGCTACTAATTACGACCTTAGTTTCAGCATTAAGCCGACATCAATTTAACACGAATCATGCTCTTAACCGGAACATGTTTGAATATGCTTTTCCTTTCTTTCCTTTTCCTTTTGCGTAACTTACAATTACCCTAGGAAGACTGAACGTACCTAATATATTTAATTTCGCTCTTACTTTATACGTTATCAACCTATGCTCATGTGCATCAAGTTCTGCTAATGCCCAAGTTACTTTTGTACCTGTTTGCAGATGTCTTATTTCTTGTGGCCTTAATGAACCAAGATCTAAACTTCTTTGAACATTTGCAATTGCCGGAACAGTGTCAATAATTTCAACATGTTTAAGCGGCTTCAGAGTTCTGTTGTGAATCTCTAATGTAACTTTGATTTCAGATAACCCCGCATCATTACTACTGCTTCGGGTTGCTGTTTTAATAACTATGATTGGCGATTTTACTGAATAATAAAATATTAAAAGGGCTAGGATGATAATTGCTAGATATAATGGAATCCGGTAATTTACAACTGCATTAAATGTTTTTTCTTCACCAGGCCCAAGAGATAATTCCCAAACCAAACCAGACACATCTCCGACTTCACCGTGTTTTGCTTCATCTCCTTTTGCAAATATTTTCTCCCACCAATGAAGAGGAAGAACTGCTTCCTGTGTATTTCTTACGTTCCCATTATTCTCAACTGTAACGCTCATAAATTTTTTAAGAAATATTGTTTCTTCAGAATTGATAGATACATCAAATTCAGGTAGAAGAGATAATACTTCAACTTTCTTTTCTACAATTTTAATTACTTCTCCATCAATTTCAAATACAAAGAATAGTTTATACTCTTTCGGTTGTTGATGTAAACTTGGAATTACCGAGAAATCAATCGTCTTTTTACCTAACGGTTCTAAATCAACTTGAACTTCCTTATTAAACTCGTTCATCTCACTTTCAATTCTAACAACCATCTCAGTTAAATCTCTTCTATTTTTATTTTCAATTTGTAATTTAATTGGAACCGTATCGGTTGGTTTAAAACGATCAACCATGTCAACTGAAACTTTTAATGTTGGCACATATCTTTGAGAATTTTCTGGACGAAGATAAATTTTAAGATTTAAAGAATAATGATCTCCTTGATCTCCTTCAATGATTACAGGAAGATTATAAATTCCGGGAGTAAATTCTTCTAAGGCTCTTGCAAAGATAGCGGTGGTATATGTCCCACTTGGAGCAATAGTAATTATTCTATCGCTTAATGGTGATGTTGAAACTGACCATCCGCCCATTGCCTGTTGAGTAAAAATGGTATATCTTTGAGTTTTATCTTCATTGTTATTAATAGTTAAAGAAAATCCAGCATCTTCATAAGGATGAACTTCATTTTGAATTGTAGTTAATTGAACTGACGGTTCCTCTGCTGAAATCACTAAAGAACTAAATACTGCAGTTAATAGTACAGCTAATAATAAGAGTAAATTCCACCTCACGCGGCCCACCTTCCTAAATTATCGAACCCAAGCTTGTATTTAAAGGCTTCTATTCTCTATTAGAATGTTTCTATGACGCTTAATTACCACATTACATTTTAACGTAGAAAAATTTACAAATAAATATTCAAATGGTTTATCTTTGGTAATTGTGTTACATTTTTTACTTTCCATACCTGGTTATTTACGCTGATTGACCGTGATTATTAGAAAACATTTATATACTAATCTTTTTTCTTAATACCTATAAAAACGAGGCGATAATAGATGGTTGAACAGAGCGGATTCCGGAATGTTATAGATTTTTTAGTTACAGTTGGTGTCTATGATGTTATTTTACCGTTCTTATTAGTATTCACAATTATTTTTGCTATCCTTGAGAAAACTAAGATTCTTGGTGTTGAGAAGGATAAAGATGGAAGACAATGGACTAAAAAGAATCTTAATGCTGTCTTTGCTTTCGTATCAGCTTTCCTGGTAGTTGCTTCGGTTAGGCTTGTTGGAGCAATCAATGAAATCATGGCTAATGTGGTATTGTTAGTCCTTCTCGGTGTTTGTTTCTTAATGTTAGTTGGAGTTTTCTATGGTGACAAAGAATTTACTCTCGAGAATCATAAGAAATGGCTTGCTTTCTTTATCATAATTATGTTTACAAGTATCGTTGCAATATTCTTGAATGCACTAGACTGGCTACAATTCATATTTGCGTTATTCGTAAACTTTGATATCGAAATCGTTGGAGCAATATTATTCTTTTTGATAATTATTGGATTTATCGTATTTATTACCTGGGACACAGGACCAAAAAAACCAAGCGGAGATAGACCGAATTAAAAGGAGGACATAATCATGGCAATTGACTTTACAAACTTAGTAAGAATCTTTGATGCATACGGAATTACGGAGTTCTTACTTCCGTTCTTCTTGATATTTACAATACTTTATGCTGTATTAGCAAAAATAAAATTATTTGAAGGAAATAACAAATTTCCAGTAATCCTCGCCACAGTATTATCTTTTTTGGTTATTATCCCCCACATCACGGGAAATTATCCAGCTGGCTATGATCCAATAGATGTGATCAATCAAACTTTACCTAGCATAGCTTTATTTGCAATTGGAGCTATTTTCCTATTTATTCTTCTTGGTGTTTTCATCCCAGAAGGAACTTATCCAGAATGGCTTATAAAAACTACCGTATTCGCAGTGGTAGCATTTGTAATTTATGTATTCGGTTCATCATTAGGCTGGTGGTCAGACCCAAGCAATACATTCTCATGGTGGACAGATGAATTAAGTGAATTATTACTCATCTTAGGTGTCTTCGGATTGATTGGATGGTTTATCACTAAATCCTCGCCACCAACAGGTCAACCTCCACCAAAAGGCTTTTTGAAAGATGCTTTAGCTTGGTTAGGTACAAAATAATTAAACAATGGCAACCATACTCGATGTAAGTTTACTGAACACGGTAGGAATAATATTTCCAATCTTGATAGTTTGGGCTGTAACCTGGGCCATATTAAGAAAAACAAAATGGTTAGGAAATGCTCCAGCTATCGATGCAGTGATTGCATCTGCAGTATCGTTAATTGTTTTAATCAGTCCAAAACTGGTTCATTTTCTTAACTTCATCATACCTTGGTTTGCAGTTGCCATTATCTTTTTCATTCTTTTGCTGTTGGTATTCAGAATCTTTGGAGCCGAAGAAAAAGATTTTGCCAACGCTGTGAGAAATAGTTCCGCTTTAATGTGGACTCTTATCGCAATGGGATTACTTATTTTAACTGCTGGAATCTTTAGCACCGTTGGCCAAGATTTCACCAATCTTGCATTTGACAGCACAGCTCCAGTTGAAAGTACCACAACCGGAGGAGTTGCTACAAGTAGTTTTGACACTAACATCGCAAATATTCTTGTCAATCCTAAAATATTAGGCGTAATGATTGTCTTTGCAATTTTAGTATTTGCTGTGGCTCTTCTTACTGGAAGCGATATACCTAAATAGATATTTTTTTTGATTACTTTACGCCGGGTCTTATACCCCGAAGCTCTGCTTCGATTTGGTTTTTGATTAAATTTATATATTCTTTCTAACTACAATAATCCATGACACGACATCCCAGATATGTTGAAGGATTTGAAGGTTCATTGGAACAATTAGCTAACGCCGTAGGAAATATGACTTACGACCAGACGGCATCTTTCATAGAAAAACTTGCTGATGATATCAAACGACAAGCTGATGCAGATTCTGCGAGAGGCAGAATAAAACTTGCTTCAGAATTATATGCTACTGCTGAAAGACTTTACAAAGCAAAAGAAACAATGGTTTTAGCTTGGGAGATTTGCAAACCTTATATGAACAATTAATCTACTTCTTCTTTTTTGCGCTTTCCGTAAGCCTAGAGAACTCTTTAACATTGTCAACAAATTCAGGTATGACATCTTTGAAAACTTTACCAACAGCCTTTAATTCAGTTCCTACATCTCTCATTCGACCGTCGTAATCTTCTAATTTACCTAGAACTCCTTGATAAAGAACTTTAAAATCTTCTTTCAATGTATCAAAATCATGCTGAAGTTTTAATTGTCTTTCTTCGATTTTATTTTTCCATTCGATGATTTTTTTAACTTCATTAATTAATTCATCCCATTTCTCGTCAATCATCTGTTCGGTAATTTCTTCTATTCTCTCGTAAAGATTACCATCTTGTGCTGATTGTTGTCTTGGTGAAGACATTGAAGAAGCTGGCATAGAATAATCTTCAACTGGCATCTCAGCACCATAAGACATATCATCGCCATAACCTGGAGCAGGTGGAGGCATTGGATTATCTAAATCAGAAATTGCTTGCTGGACATGTTCTTCTGGATGTCCTCGTCGAGATAACTCTCCCGTAATCATCGGATCTGAAAGCCCGCGTTGCCTTAATTGTTGAACATCTTCATGAAGTGGAGTTTGTTGTTGTGAAAATAATGCCATTTGATCACCTGTTTTATAATAAAAATCCTTAAATTTCTATTCAAAATCAAAGGATTTTGGTATATACCAAAGGATTAGTTCGAAACCTAATTCCTTTTAGTATATTATTCTAAATATTTAAAGATTAATAAATCTTTACCTTGTTTCGGCTAATATGAAACCTTCTTTATCTTTTGTATTAGCGCCCTGTCGGAGACGAGGCGGGTACTCGTAAGAGTACGATATCCGCCGTGCTCTAATACAAAGATTATTGAGGGTTTCATATTAGCCCCTTGTTTCCGGAGTAATTGTGCTAGTTTTTCTAACCTCTCGTTCTTGTAATTTTGCTTCAATGACTTTATCTAAATCTTGCCTAGTTACAAAATTCATTGGATTCCAGAAATCAACATATTTACGAAGGGTCATAACTTCTTCAATACCCGCAGTTTTCTTTAATTCTTTGATTATTAAATCCATTTTTTGGAGTGTCATCTCTTGGTCATGTTTAGCATTAACTAAATCTTCAGTAAGAGTTTTCACTTCTTTCTTTAAATCATTATTTTTTCTGATTGAATCATTCTTTAAGACCGTAACTTCTCGCAGAAGATTATTTACTTTTCCTTCTAAAGCTTTAACCCAGACATATAGTCGTGCATCAGAAAATCCTGAAGGATCCGAAGGTGGTTCGTTTGTCATAATTGATGTAAGAGAATGAAAATATAATAAAGTTATGTTAGTCTTTAATAGTAGTTAGTATCATTCTCAGATCATTTTCATCTCAAATTCAGATTGATTATACTAAAACCACAGAAAATATAATAAACCCTCTTCCTCTTCATCGTAAAGAAAAAGATGATAGATGATATAAAAGCCTGTTTTGAGTACGAGACTTACCATGAAGGAGAAAATAAAATCCTGAAAGTTTCCATGGAACATTGTAATTTTCCTCCATCCATTGAATATAGTGAGATCTGCATGGGGAAGCTGATAGATATCCTTGAACGTAATTCAGGTATAAACATCATAATTCTTACCCAACTGAGAGAATATGAATATGATTTCTCACAAGTTTCTTTGTTAATTGAATTAACTGCACTTTACAGAAAATTAACTCGCGAAGAAAGAAAATATCATTCTCAACTTATTGTTGACCCTAACCATGAACGGTATATCAAAGGTTCTTATGCTGAATTTCAGAAAATTATTTCTAAAACATTGAAAGAAGATCCATTTGCAGCTTTTGTAGAATTAAAACGATTCCATAGAAGAGAAAAAACAAAACTCAACATTATCAACGATCAACGACATTCAATGACTCAACAGATGTTTGTAAGAATTGTTGAAAACATCCTTGAACAAATTGAACGATTAAAAATCATAAATCTACTTTTACCTCATGCAGATAAATATGAAGTTGGTTCCAGAGATTTATACGGCAACATTTTCCATCCAACAACTAGACCTGATTTCATGTATACTAAACTCGTTACAGAATTCCCTGACGGAAATTTGCAAGATAGTTACATTTTCAAATCTGGGCAAGATGACTGTGAAGTAAACATTTTCCAATTTGAAGGAAATATTCGAACATTATACCACTTAATTCCTCCCGAATTTTTATTTGAAGAAGATTTATATCAATTATTAGATGATGCGAAAAGAATTTTATCTGAACATAAACCTACCCAAGAAGAATTTGTTAACCCTGAAAGAATGCGGGAAGTATTTCTTAACATCGGTAAAGATTTGTTAAATGATTTGATTCAACATAAAAATCTTAACGTAAGCGAGGAGATGGTAGATCAATTAGCTCAAGCTCTCTTAAGATACACGGTTGGTTTTGGAATTATTGAACTCCTGTTAGCCGATCCGAAAGTTCAGGACGTAAACATTAATTCACCAAACGGAGAACTTCCAATTTTCATTGTCCATCAAGATTATGGTGATTGTTACACTAATGTTTTCCCGACACGGTTAGAAGTTGAAAGTTGGGCTACTAAATTACGTTTGATATCCGGAAGACCGTTAGATGAAGCTAACCCCATCCTTGATACCGAATTAAAAGTTACCGGATTTAGTTCAAGAGTTTCCGCGTTAACTGCTCCCCTTAGTCCTTTAGGTCTCTCCTTTTCATTCAGAAGACATCGTGATTATCCTTGGACATTTCCATTATACATGCAAAAAAATATTGGTTATATGAATTCTCTTGCTGCCGGATTGTTAAGTTTTCTTCTTGACAATAACGCAACTATTCTCATTGCCGGAACAAGAAGTAGCGGTAAAAGCAGTTTATTAGGTAGTTTCCTCGTAGAGTTATCTCGTAGAACTAGAATAATTACTTTAGAAGATACTTTTGAATTGCCACAGGAATCTTTACGTAGATTGGGATACAATTTAGAATCATTAAAAGTTGCTTCGGCTTTATCTTCACCTGGATCTGAAGTTGATCCATCCATTGGAATCCGTTCAACTCTTCGTCTTGGAGATTCCGCAATCTTTGTGGGAGAAGTTAGAAGTAAGGAAGCTATCGCTTTATTTGAAGCAATGAGAGTAGGTGCAGCTGCTAACGTTGTTTCCGGAACAATTCACGCCGATTCTCCTTATGGAGTATATGATAGGGTGGTTAACGATATTGGAGTTCCTAAAACTTCATTTAAAGCAATCGATATTATTGTCACAACTAACCCGGTCATTTCCGGTTTAAAGAAATATAAACGAGTTTTAAGAATTACCGAAGTTCGGAAAGAATGGGAAAATGATCCGTTACAGGAAAAAGCATTCGTTGATTTAATGGTATATAATCCGAAAACCGATCAGTTAGAATTCAGTGACGAATTAATTAACGGAAATTCTGACATCCTTAAACGGATGGCTAGCCGAATTAAAGAATTTGCTGGAGATTGGGATGCCATCTGGGATAACATCAATTTGCGTAGTAATTATAAACAAGCGATTGTCGATTCTTGTCTGGAAGCCGGAATGAAAAATTTACTTGAGGCCGATTTTATCGTGCAAGCTAACGATCAATTTCATCTAATTTCAGATAAAATTAAAAATCGGGAAGGTAAACTTAACAGTGAAAGAATTCTTTTCGAGTTTAAAGAATGGTTACAGAAAGAAATTAGAAAGAGAAAAACTGAAATTTAATTACACCTCTCGCAAATAATACCCATAATACATTACTAAACTTATCGCTTTAGTCATATCATCTGCGGCACCCTTCGAATGCGGAATCGAATCAATCATCTGGTCTCTCACTCGACCACGACGAGAATATAACCCAGATAACGCTAAATCATGTAGGTGATGAGGACGCAACGTTGATAACAATCGATTTTGAGGATATAATTTTATAGTTTCAATAAAATCAACTCTTTCCTTTTCTAATTGCTCTATAGCTTTAGTAAAATCAGCCTCTGCTTTTTCTAATTCACCTATAGCAAATAAGACGCATCCTCGACCGTTATAACTTTCCCAGTTAGTTCCATCAATTCTGATAGCTCTAACAAAATCATTTAATGACTTATCATATCGCCCTTGTAAAGCTTTAGTGTTTGCTCTATTGTGATATACTAAAATGCGTTAGATTTCGAATATATTAACGCATTTTATATATATAAAGTGCCAAAAATAAGTTCGAAAGCTTTGGCACTTTAGTATATATTACCCAATCAGTTTTATCCAATTTTAATGCATTTGCATAATCCCTTAAAGCTTCATCATATCTGCCTAGAAAAGTAAAAACATTTCCCCGACCGATTAATCTATCTAGAGATTTCTGAGTCAGACTCATTGCAGTCATATCACATCTCAGTTCATCTACTTCTGATTCAAAAAGATTAAGTTGCAATTCTAGATTGGTTTTAAATATGGTCATTTTAACTGAGAATCAAATCGGCTTTTATAAATTCTATCTCCGTTTTTTTAAATATTTAATAGATAGTATTAAATCAGAATAACAACCTTTTTATAACACCTCTTCTAAAAGCAAATAATGGCATATAGAATCGTAACTCACGCTAATTGTACAGATGGATTCTCAAGCGCGTTTGTGATTAAAAAATATTTCAACATTCTTCTTGGAAAAGACCTTTCCCAGAAAGAAATTGATTCTATCCAGATTGTAGGAGTAATGCCTCCAGACATTCAAACTGGCTCATTTAAAACTACTGTGGATGATATTGTGGTTGACCTTCCGAATCCGGTTACAAAAGTATTGTTCTGGTGTGATCATCATGACACTTCCAAACCAAAAAGCGAACTTTCAGAGAATTATTATTGGAAACCTACTCCAAGTTGTACCGGTTACTTGTTAGAACTGGTAGAAGAGAAAGGTGGTAAATTATCAAAAGAAACTTTTGATTTTAAGAGAGCTATTGATACGATGGATAGCGCATCTTATTCTCCTGAACAAATTAGGTTATGTTATTATAAGCAAGAGAATTATGATTCAACCAATCCATTATTACAACTGCATATTATTGGATCTATGTTTAACACACGTGATAGAGTTCTTAACGATGAAATCTTTAAAACTCTTCTAAGTGGAAAACTAGGAGAAACCCCATTATCGGATGAAAATCTTTGGAAACTTAACCCGTTAATGTTTCATAAAGCACAACTGGAAAGTTATGCTCAATGGAGAGATGTTGTAGATCCGTATTTAGAATATAAAGAAGATATCAAAGTTGTGGTTCAAGATGATCGAAAAGCAACAATCTCAAGAGGAGTTGCAGATAGATTCTATGTTTACATTAAATTTCCGAATGCTAAATATAGTGTTAATTTGAGATTGATTGATAATGAAACTACCCGGTTTGGTGTTGGTTCAAACATTTTCCATAAAGATTGGTGTGATGTAAACATTGGAAAAATTTGTTTTGAAACTGGTAAAAAATTCGAAGGCGCTGGTGGTGGTCATCCTGCAGTTGGTGGAGTAAACGTAAAGTCTAAACATACCGATGAAGCTTTGCAGTACATTCTTAATGGACTTAAATAAGATCCCAGAAGAGTTTTCAAAGATTTTTTAAAATTATTTGACAGAGCCAGAATAACAGATATCACAAGAATTTAACCCACCCTCTAAAGCCGCATGAATTTTACATAAAGCTTTACTTTTTCTGATATAATCGCTGATTGATTGTATTTGTTGGTAAGCCGTTTTAGTATCTTTAATTTTGTCAGCACATTTTCTAATGAAATCTTTAACTTCTTTTGGGAAAACAACTTCCCCGCCACGTTTCCCGGTTAAATATTGAGAAACCGCAGATTGAGCTATTCCCACCATCTCCGCTATTTTCTTCTGAGAAGTTCCTCTTTCTTTCAGAACAACAACTAATTCTCTTCTAATTGCCGGAAGAATATACCACACTTCAATTTCCTGTGGATGTTTTAATGGTGATGTCATTAAAAACTAAAAAGGAGCCGTGGGTTAAAAACTTATTGGAAAAAAATGAAATTAAAAAAAAAGAAAAAAACAATTCTTATAATCTATTCAAACAAAGCATCAACTAACCCAAATCCAAATGAATTATCTCTTCCTGCTTCACCTAAATCATTCGCAGTTGTTTGAAGTAATGTTCTAATCTCATTAACATCAAACCCTGGATGAGATTGAATTGCTAAAGCTGCTACTCCGCTTACATGAGGTGTCGCCATACTTGTTCCACTGATGGTGTTATATCCATTATTCAGCCAAGTTGATAATATCCCTACCCCCGGAGCTGCTACTTCTACTTCCGCACCAACATTACTAAATGAAGCTAGATTATCATTGCTATCTGTAGCTGAAACCGCTACAACTGAGCCATAAGCAGCAGGGAAAATGACTGGACTAGCATATTCATTACCAGCAGCCGCAACTAATAAAACCCCATTAGCAAAAGCTGCATCCATTGCATCATGTACCGATTGTACGTCTGAACTTGTACCTAGGCTCATTGAAATAACATCAGCTCCTTGCTGAACACAAAAATCAACACCAGCAACTACATCGCTCATGTATCCTGAACCGCGACTGTTAAGTACTTTTGCAATTAATAGTGATGCTTCGGGAGCAACTCCAACAACCCCTATATCATTGTTTAAAGCAGCAATAGTTCCTGCAACATGAGTTCCATGCCCGTTATCATCATCCCATTTGTTAACATCGACAGATCTTCCTTTCGCTACAAAGTTTTTTCCGCCAACAATGTTAGCTTGTAAATCTGAATGATCTTTATCAACTCCAGTATCTACGATACACACTTTTACGCCTGCTCCAGATTGAATACTTTGATCTGCTCCAATTCTTGAAACGCCCCAAGGTGTTTCTTGTGCAGGGGGTGGAGATGGAATCGGTTTAGATTTTCCCATTGTATGAACTTCTGCATCTAATTCATATCCAACCACATTTGGGTTGCGTAATAAACCTGCTAAAGAATGTTCTGATACTTCAATCACAAGTACGTTATCTAATAAATCAAATTGATGGATTACATTTCCACCAAAAGCATGAACTAATGCTGGATTTGCTTTGCCATTAAATTCAAGGAAAACTCTTACCTTTTCAGGCGCATTTCCATTATCATTTCCTGCGGCCGCTGCGGTTATTGAAAATACCAGCAACAAAATTGTTAAAATTACCGTAAATCGTTTCATTATAATACCTCCTAACTAATCAAAAATTTTGATTAAAGCATTTAAATAGTTTGTGGTTTAAGAAATTTTCCTCAACGATTCAACTATTTCTTGTAATGCTAAAATAACAATCACTAATTGTTCTTTCGTTGTTTCTTTGCCAAAACTAAATCTAATTGTTCCGTTCTGATTCTCTGCCTCGATTGCTTCCAGAACATGACTTACCCCAATGATTCCAGCATTACAGGCACTACCACTGGAAGCATAAATCTTCCTTTCATTAAGATAATCTAAAACTTTCTCTCCTTCAACATCAGCAAAAGATAAATTAATATTATTCGGTAACCTTTGCTCGGGATGACCGTTAAGTGTAACTCCTGGAATTCTTGAAATGATCTCAGATTTGAAATAATTCTGTAATTCTCTTAATCTTACATCTTCCCGTCCAAATTCATTGCGATACAATTCCAAAGCTTTAGTAAACCCAACTATTCCTGGAACATTTTCTGTTCCAGCTCTTTTCCCAAATTCCTGAGCTCCGCCATGTATCAAAGGATGTAACGAAACTTCTGAACGCACTGCAAGAATCCCAATCCCTTTCGGTCCATAAATTTTACTTCCATTCAAAGTTATCAAATCAAACATATCTAAAAAATCTAAACCGGCAGCTTGACAAGCATCGGTATGAAATAATATTTTATTCCGTTTTGCAATTTCTGAAACCTCTTTCATTGGTTGAATCGTCCCAATTTCATTGTTAGCATAAATGATCGAAATTAAAATCGTATCATCGCGGATAGATTTTTCTAAATCATCTAAATTAATTAAACCAAATTTATCTGCTGGCAAATAGGTCACTTCAAACCCTTCACCCTCCAAAAATTTACAAGTATTTAGAACCGATTTATGTTCAACTGAAGTTGTAATGATATGTTTTCCCTTATCTTTTAATGCTCTAGCTGTTCCAGTTAATGCAAGATTTACACTTTCTGTTCCGCCAGAAGTAAAAATTATTTTAAAATCTTTAAGCCCCAGTAATGAAGATATCTTTTCTTTAGATTTAGTTATTGCTTCCTTAGCATCTAACCCTAAATCATGCTTAGAACTCGGATTACCAAATCTTTCTGTAAAAAATGGTAGCATGACATCTAGTACTTCTTTTCTTACTGATGTTGTCGATGCGTAATCAAGATATATCATTTTGTAATTCTAAACTCCTAAAATGGCTCTTAATTCATCCGAAGGTTTCCACGGCGGATCAAATGTGATCTCTACTTTTACCGTCTCTGCTCCAGCTTCCTTCAATTTAGTTTCTATTTCATCAACCATCTGTGGACCAAATGGACACATGGGAGAAGTGAATGTCATTTTTACAAAAACGTTTTTACCATCCACTTTATGTTCATAAATTAAACCAAGAGTCCACACATCAATATCAAGTTCCGGATCAACACATTGTTTGAATACTTCAATTACTTGTTCACTAGTTAGCATTTTCAAATCCTCCAAATCCTTCATTCTCAATCTTCTTAGCTAACTCATATCCACCAGATGCAACTATCTTCCCATCAATCATTACACTCACAGCTTCCGCCTGTAAGAATTCTAAGAATCTATTGTAATGAGTTATAACAATAATTCCCATTTCTTTTTTTTCTCTAACTTGCCGTATTCCTTCAGCGACAATCTTAATCGCGTCAACATCTAATCCGGAATCTGTTTCATCCAATAAAGCATAACTAGGTTCAAGCATCATTAATTGTAACATCTCTGCTCTTTTCTTCTCACCACCTGAAAAACCATGATTCAAATAACGTCTAGAGAAGGATGGATCTATTTTTAATTCCACCATCTTTTCTTTAAGTAAAGCATGAAAATCCATTACTGATAATGGAACTTCTCTTCGAGCATTTACGGCAGTTCTTAACAAACTGCTGATGGTAACCCCAGATACTTCAGCGGGGGATTGAAATGATAAAAACAAACCTTTCTTAGATCTTTCTTCAGGTTTCATTTGTAATACGTTTTCACCATCAAGCAAAATTTCCCCTTTGGTAACAACATATTTTGGATGTCCCATGATAGTGTTAGCTAATGTAGATTTACCAGAACCATTTGGGCCCATTAAAGCATGAACTGTATTTGGAGAAAATTTCAAATTTATCCCATGCAAAATTTCTTTCCCTTCAACTTCCACGTGAAGATTAATTATCTCAAGCATTTTCTTCCTCCAAACTAGTAAGTCCATTTCTAAGAGCTTTCAATGAAAGTAACGCACATTTTTGCCTAGTATGACTTATTGGTATTCCCAACAAATCATAAACATCTTTTTCGGTGTAAGTCTTAACAACATTCAACGTTTTACCTTTAATCAAATCTGTTAGCATAGATATTGACGCCTGGCTAATCGCGCATCCATCTCCTTGGAAAGAAACATCCGTTATAATTCCATCAACTATTTTAAGATACAAAACAATTTTATCCCCACAAAGAGGATTTAATTCTGGATGTTTAACAGTACAATCAATCATCTCCAGTTTATTATGAGGGTTCTTGTAATGGTCAAGAATATTTTCTTGATATAACTCTTGATCTATCGTTTCAGTTGTTTCAGTTGTCTTACTTATTTCTTTGTTTATCGAAACATTCTGTTTAACTTCAGAAATGGCGTTTACTAAAGCATCAACATCTTCCTTGGTGTTATAAAACGAAAAGGAAGCTCGAGTAACTCCAGAGAGATTTAATTCAGTAAGTAACGGCATCGCACAATGATGTCCTGCTCTTACCGCAATCCCATTCTTGTTTAACATTTCTGCAACATCGTGAGGATGAATTCCTTCAACCGTAAACGAAACTACCGGGCCTCTCATAAGACTTTTCCCTGGACCAATAATTTTCACTCCGGGAATTGCAGATAATTTATCTAACGCATAATTTGTTAATTCACGACAATAAGTTTCAATTACATCAATCCCAATTGATTGAATATATTCTATGGCAACCGCAAGCCCTATCGCACCAGCCACGTTTGGAGTCCCTGCTTCAAATTTCTCAGGGAGATCTCCCCATTTAGCGGTTTCTAAAGTTACTCCATTAACCATTCCACCACCGAAGTTTATTGGAAGTAATTTCTTCAACAAATCCTTCCTACCGTATAAAATTCCAGTCCCCATTGGACCATACACTTTATGTCCAGAGAATGCTAAAAAATCGCATCCTAAATCTTTAACGTCAATCTTCAGGTGTGGAACTGATTGAGCTGCATCTACAATAAGATATGCTCCGACTTTATGAACAATATCCGCAATCTTAGTAATTGAATTTATAGTTCCAAGAACGTTTGACATCTGAGTAATCGCAACAATTTTTGTTTTCTCCGTGATTAATTTATCTACCTGATCAATAGCTAAACCATAATTTTCATCAACCGGGATAAACTTTAACACTGCGTTCTTCCGCCTAGCAAGTTCCTGCCAAGGAATAAGATTACTGTGATGTTCCATTACACTTAGAACAATTTCATCTCCTTCATTAATATCTTCTTCAAGCATCCGGGCAATCATGTTAAGACTCTCGGTAGCTCCGCTAGTGAAAATTATTTCTTCCTTTTCTGCCCAAATAAATTTGGCAACAGTTTCATGTGCTTTCTCAAACTTCACCGTTGATTTCTCAGATAAAGTATGGATTCCACGATGTACGTTAGCGTTATCATTTTCATAGAATGAAGTCATTGCTTCAATTACTTTCTTCGGTTTCTGGGAAGTTGCAGCGTTATCTAAATAGATTAAAGGTTTACCAAAAATATTCTTGTTCAGGATTGGGAAATCTTCTTTGTTCATCTTACACTGTCCCCCATTTCTAACGCAATAAGTTTGTTTAATTCAACTGCATATTCTAACGGTAATTCTCGAACTATCGGTTCAATGAATCCGGAAACAATTGTTTGCATAGCTTGCTCAGCTGTTAATCCTCTACTTTGCAGATAGAATATTGCTTCCTCGCTAATCTTACCCACCTTAGCTTCATGAGCTGCGGTTACATCATTATTACCTATCTCTAAGGAAGGAATAGTATTTGATTTTGAATCGCCATCAAGAAGAAGACCGTCACATATAACACTAGTAGTCGATCCTTTAGCACCTGGCAAAATTTTAACTAATCCACGATAAGTAGAAATTCCCCCATGTTTACTGATACTTTTAGAAGTGATAGTTGAACTGGTATTTGGAGCAACATGAATTGCTTTCGAACCAACATCTTGAATTTGTCCTTTACTAGCAAACGCAATACCTAAACTATCTGATTTAGCTCCTTCGCCCCTTAGTATAGAGCAAGGGTATAACATCGTTGTACTCCCACCCATATTCCCTGAAACCCATTCAATAATTCCATTCTTATCAACTAATGCTCTCTTAGTGTTCAGGTTGTAAACATTCCTGCTCCAATTCTCGATACTGCTGTATCTTACTTTAGCTCCTTCCTTAACAAAAATTTCTACACACCCAGCGTGAAGAGAATCTTGACTATACCTGGGAGATGAACAACCTTCGATATAATGTAATTCTGCTCCTTCATCAACAATGATTAACGTATGTTCAAATTGACCTCCCCGTTGTTCATTCATTCTGAAATATGCTTGCAATGGAAGATCTAACTTAACTCCCTTAGGAATGTAAATAAACGTTCCTCCACTCCATACTGCCGCATGAATCATGATGAACTTATGATCATTAATTGGAATACAACTCGTCATAAAATATTGTTTAACTAATTCTGGATATTTTTGAACGGCAACATCCATATTTTCAAATATCACTCCTTTCGCTTTAAGAGATTCCTGGATATTGTGATAAACAACTCCGCTGTCATATTGTGCACCGACACCTGCCAAAGATTTTTTTTCTGCTTCAGGGATTCCTAATTTGTCAAATGTTCTTTTAATTTCTTCCGGCACATCTTCCCATCTCGTAGCTTCTTTAGCATTAGGATCTACAAAATAAACAATCTCGTTAAGATTTAAATTAGTAAGATCTGGACCCCATTTTGGAAGAGAAGTTTTCTGAAACAATTCGAATCCTTTCAATCGTTTCTGAAGCATCCAGTCTGGTTCTTTTTTAGTGGCAGAGATGTGTCTAACAATTTCTTCATCTATTCCTGGTTTCGCAATAAATTTAGCTTTATGGTTGTCTGCATCATCATAGAGCGATCTATCTATTTCGATGCTTTTTGCTTCTAATTTTATTGTCTCAACCATAACCCATTCACAATTGTGAATTATTTATAAAAGTTACGGTGTTTTTGATATCAAAATTAAGAAAAAGAAAAAAGAAAGAAAAAATTATCTTCTTGCTCGACCGCCAGCAGGATCTCCTTGAGGAGCTCCGCCTTGTCCTCCTCCACCAACAAATTCAGGACAGGCACATTGTCCAGTAGCAGGATCAACTTGATCAGGATTACACTGTTGGACCATTGCGCCGCAGGTTTGTGCGGGCGGTGAATCTTTAAGATTTTCAAGATTCACACCACAACAAGTTCCAGGGTTCTTAGCAGCGTTGCTTGAACATTGGATAACACCACACGTTTGATCTGTTGCTCCAAGTCCACCAAAGCAAGTGTTCTGTTGACCAAGAGGTTTACTGCCAGCACCATCTTTGATTAAAATCAAACCAGGGGTTGTTCCCGGTGGTGGTTGGCCATCGGCCGCTTGTCTGCCAGGTCTACCCATCTTGGCTGCCAAATCGTTAGCAGTCATACCGGAACATTCAGCCATCTTAGCTGTTTCTCTTCCTACTGGGTTGCAAGTATCGCTGCATGAACCATCTTCTGGTATGCAATTAGCAACATTAACTTCTTTATTGGCATCAGCATCAGTCTTAACATTGTTATTATTGGCATTGGCCTCATTTGACGCTTTCTCACCTGTTTGATCTTGCACATTAACATTAGATTCACTTTCTGGACTTCCAGTTTTTTGTGGGACGTTTATATTATCTTTTCCTTCACAAGAAGCGCCAGTACAGCGTTGGACTTTACCATCCGTTCCATGAATCGCTTTAGATACAGTCTCACCAGTGTTAGGGTTTACAGTTTCGGTGGTCCCCCCTTGATAATGTTCTTTTCCGTCCTGGCCAATACCAAATTCTTTTGTCTGTCTAATCTGACCAACCAGAGTGGAGTAACTATATCCCTTGTCTGTTCTTACTTTGACCCAAGTCTTTTTCGGTCCAGAACTAATTGCACATCCATCTCCATTCGGCATTCCCCGCATCGGCTGTAATGAAGTTTCAGCACCAACACCAACATCCTGCTTGCTACCCATAGCACAAGCTAACATAGATCTCTGGAAATCATTCGATTTAGCAGCTCCTGAAACACAGGAGTCGGTAGCTATTCCTCGATTGATACCTTGTAAGCTAGCATCCCTCTGCTCATTGGAAGGTTTACAATTTTGTTGTTCCATCTGTTCGAAATTCTGTTCGGTAGCCGCCGCACCCCATTTTAATTCAAGAGAATCTTTAGCATTGACATTCAGCTGCCCACAGGCCATAGTCGGACAAACATAAGCATCATCTCTTACTTTTGCTTTGCCTTTCGGCGCACCAACTTTCTTCTTACCACTACTAACCATGTAAGCAAGACTACAATCTCCTAAACCAATTGCTTCCATGCCAAATGAATTAGCTAAAGCTTTTCCATCAACATTTGAAACTGCAACAAGAGCACCATCAATTCTATCATAAACAAATAGAGCATTGTTTGGCAAACCTTTCTCAGTTAATACATTAGCTATCTCTGTTTCATGCTGTTGTAAAAACTGCACTAAAGCGGAATTTACTCCTCTGTATTTTGTTGCATCTACTACTAACAAAGTTGGCTGTAACATTACCCGTAAGAAATGTGGCTTCAGATAAGCCAGATTACGTCTTTCTAGTTCCCTGAAAACAACATTATAAGATTGTACCATAGCATTTTCAAGCCTTACTAATTGATTTTCACTTAAAGCCATAGTTTGTTCGGCTATCTTTTCAGAAGCATCCCAACCAGCCGGTTTATTATAAGTATTACTTAAAGCATTCAATTTACTGAGATCAGTAATGTTTTCAACATATTGGTAGAAAAGATCATTACCAAGAACATCATTTTGATAATACGATGATGATAATCCTCTCACCTCAGATACCAAAGAACGACCTAACTGTCTTTCTAATTCACTCTGGAACTGCCAAGCAGCGACCCTTAATGGTTCACTTACTACAACATTAAAATCTCCTCTAGGAATTTTCAAAGAACTCCATGCTTGAGCTGGAGTAGACCTTTTTATTTGTGCAGAGGACAATCCAGTTATAGCTGTGAAAGGTTTTCTTTGCGATATTACAATATTAGCTTGTTGTTGAACTCTATTAGCCGGTGCTTGAACTCTTCCCACCCTTACAAGCCTATTTCTATTTACTGCTTGCCCCGCTAAAGCTTTCTGTTCATCAACTTGGCCTTCTTCAACGAGTGCATTTAACTCTTCATCAGATAATTGTTGAAGCTCAGAATCTAATTGTTCATCCGTAACAGTATCACATGCTGTAATTAAAAGCATAAGAACCGAAAGTATTGAAAACACGATTAAATTTCTTTTTAACATAAAATAACACCTCTGTTTTAATTTTTAATTAAGCAAAGAACTATATAAGACTATTTATTTAACCAAAGAAAAACAACAGGTACATTTTTATATCCCCGTCAATTAATACAAAACGAGATAGATGGTAGACCAAGAATATCAAGATCTTCTGGAGAAGTACAAAGCAAGACTTAGAGATGAGTTTGGTGAAACCTCGCAACAGAAAATCAAAGTTACTTCTAGAGAATATAGTGAATTCAAGAGAGAACTTTTCCCGGCCCATTACACTTTCTTTGAGAAATCGTGTAACCTCTCAGAAAAGATTCTCAACCTTAAACAAGATCCAACAAAAGCTAAAGTTGTTCAGAAAGATTTAGATACTTGTCATTTAAACTGTACCCCGTCAGGTGTTCTTTCTTTTGCAGTTCTCGCTGGACTAGCTATGATTGTCTTTGGATCATTGATTGCATTCGCTATTCCAGTTCTATTTGGTCTTCCTCCGCTAATTTTCCTGGTTGTAATTACATCCATCGGTGGGTTTCTGATCATCCCAGTTATTCTTAGGATACCCGATTTCATGGCCAACACTTGGAGAATGAAAGCATCTAACCAGATGGTTCAGAGTATTTTTTATATCGTCACTTACATGCGTCATACTTCTAACTTGGAAAGAGCTATCGAGTTTGCTGCCGATCACCTTGAACCACCGTTATCTCTAGATTTCAGAAAAATTTTATGGGATGTTGAAACTGGAAGATTTAGTACCATTCGTGATTCTGCTAATGCTTACCTTCAGTTATGGGAAGAAGCTAACAAAGATTTTGTAGAATCTTTTCATCTTGTTGAATCATCTTTATTTGAAGGTTCTGAAGAACGACGATTGTCATTATTAGATAAATCATTAGAAGTTATTTTAGATGGAACTTACGAAAACATGCTCCATTATGCTCACAATCTTAAATCTCCAATGACCATGCTTCATATGTTAGGAATTATTCTTCCTATTTTGGGATTAGTTATTCTTCCGTTAGTTGTAAGTTTCTTAGGTAACGAAACCAGCCCATTTGTTATGGCCATTTACATCTCTTCGTTGTATAACTTTGGTCTGCCAATCGGAGTTTATTATCTTGGAAGAACCATCTTAGCAAAACGTCCAGCTGGTTATGGTGCCGTTGATATTGGCGAAAAACCAGGGATGAAAAAATTCAAGAATGTTAATTTATCTCTCGGGAAAAGCGTCTCAATAAGTGTTAATCCGTTATACTTCAGCGTGATGGTTTTCATAGTTACTTTTCTGATTGGTTTCAGCCCATTATTAATTCATTCAGCTGACCCTACTTTTGAAATTCAAAGTGAAGATGGCAATTTGAAAATGATGGATTATATTTGTCCAGCTGACAGACTTACTTGTGAAGAAAGCGAAAAAATTGGACCTTACGGTATCGGCGCATCAATTTTATCAATCTTATTTGTAGCGGGTTTAGGTGGAAGTCTTGGTTTATTTTACTTATTAAGATCAAAGAATGTTATTAAAATCAGAGAACGAACAAGACAATTGGAAGACGAATTTTCTTCTGCTTTATTTCAGTTAGGAAATCGGTTAGGAGACGGTCTTCCTGCCGAGATAGCATTCGCTAAAGTCGCTCAATCAATGAGAGGAACAGTTTCCGGTCAATTCTTTTCATTAGCTGAGAGGAATATTACCAAACTAGGAATGGGATTGGAAGAAGCTATTTTCCATCCTAGAGTTGGAGCACTTGTAACTTTCCCTTCAAACGTTATCCAATCTTCAATGAAAGTTCTTATTGAAAGTATCCGTAAAGGTCCAAGAATCGCTGCTCAAGCTTTATTATCAATGTCACGATACATCAAAGAAATTCATCGGGTAGAAGAAAGATTACAAGATTTGATGGCTGACGTTATTTCATCCATGAGAGCCCAAGTTAAATTTCTAACTCCCGCTATTGCCGGAATTGTTATCGGAATAACTTCAATGATCTCAACCATATTAACAAAACTAAGCGCTCAATTAAACACGTTATCTTCGCAAGGCCAGCAAGCCGGAGGAGGATTTGGTGACCTTCTAACCATTTTCGGGATTGGTATCCCTACGTTCCATTTCCAGATTGTTGTGGGAGTATACGTAGTTCAATTGGCTTATATTTTAACTGTTCTCAGCAACGGAATTGAAAATGGAGCAGATAAACTTGGCGAGCGGTATGCTCTCGGAAAGAATTTGATTAATGGAACTCTTTTATATTGCATTATTGCAGCCGTCGTAATGATTTTGTTCAACTTATTTGCCAGCAGAATTATCGGAAGTTCTGGGATTGGGATTTAATTTTTCTCACAGAATCTTTTTAAAGTAACCTTCATCTAAAGCTCATAAATGGCAGAACAGCAATTAAAACGTCTGAGAGTTGGAAAGAGGGAAGCAAAGAAAGCCTTAGTTAGGGCCAGATTAGCTAATGTTAAAACTAACGAACAATTAACATACTTAGAAGCTTTAGTTGAATCTGTTGGAGAATTACATCCCGAAGATAAAGAAAGATTTCTTAAAGAATTATTTGAAGATAAAGAAAGACAACTTGATTCTTACGATTCAGTTAAAATGGAGATGACTTTAGTTGAAAAACTGCCCGAACATTTGCCAGAGATGGTTAAATTCTATCGTGATGAGAATCCTAAAGGATTGAGTGCATTAAAATATTTGAGTAAAGCTGGAATTTTATCTGAAGAAGACGTTGATAATTATCTGAGAACTGAGAAGAATATTAGGAAAGCTCTAGGGAAAGAAAGGTATTTGAATAGTAGATCTTCATTTCAGAGTGATATGGCAGTTGATGTACTTTCTGGCACCGCTATATTCTTTTCAGGACTTTTCATGAGTTCAATAACTAAAGAGCCAGAATTTGTACAATTATTACTTTATGTTAGTTCTTGTTGGATGATTATTGGGGGATACAGTATTTACAATACGTTCAGGGGAGGTTATCAAGGAGCATTAAAAAGACACGCCAATAAAACCTGCAGAACTCTTCCGTTAGACCTTGAAAATGCGGTTAAATATTCTAAATCTTTAGAAGAACAACTTGAAAATCCACAAAATATTGATCCAAAATATAAAAGAAGATTAGACAAAATCCATCAAGAACAAGAGAAAGCTAGAACTTACCTCCATGCAGCCGTACCTCTATATGAACTACTTAAAGAAGAAATGGATATCCTTCTTTCCGAAGATTCACTGCTTTCTCTACCAAAAACATTATAAATACTCCTTAATCTTGACTCATTCTAAGCTGGGGATATAGCTCAACCTGGGACACGTTTATCGTGCAGGACAGAGCACTAGACTGAAGATCTAGGTGTTCAGGGTTCAAATATTTTCCGAATAATGAATTTCGGAGGAATTGAAAGTCCCTGTATCCCCACTTTTTATTTTCTTTCTTCAATCTTTTCTTTCAGAAATCTCAATAATCCAGACCAATTAGCGACTCTGATAAACCCTTCCTTTTCGGCATCGAGACGAATATTCCAACGTTGAGTATAAAGGATTGGTTTTATCCCATTCTTAACAGCATCTCGGTTATGGTCTGGATGATCATCAACAAGATAATCTACGCCTAAAGATCGACATTGTTCGCCTTTAGTAGAATGATGATGTTCCCTATATCCAGAATAAAATACGTTTTTTTCAGTAAATAACTCTTGACCAAAATTTTTTTGAAGCCATGCTACGGTATAAGCATATTTACAAGTCACTCTTGCCGTTACCACATAAGGTTTGACACCCATTTCAACTAACGATTGCATTCCGTTGACGGCACCATCCATTGGTTCCATGTTCAAGATGTAATCTCGATCTAAATACAATTGAGTTATATTTTTCTCAGCGTTATCTCCAAGAACTTTCATTAATTCATCATAAGATGGAACTACCTCATACCAATTAATCCTTGTTCCAAACCGCCGATTATATTCTCTAGCGAGATGACCAGTAAATATCGCTAGAACATCATCACAATCGAAAGCAATTTTCATGAAGAACTGGGAAAGTAATTATTTTAAAAACTTATCGGAAGTTTTCGAGAATATCAATCCCAGTTAAATTTATATACTTTTAATAATTCATAATATCTAATGCCAAGCAGAAAAAGAGGAAGAACTAGCACTAAGCAACCTTTAAAAGTACACCGTAGAGAACAGAAAACATTTTCACACAAACATTTTTGGATAGTTTTTGCTAGCATACTTATTGTTTCTACAATTAGCATCCTTAGTTCTCTTAACGACGATTCAATTACCGGGAGAGTAGCTATTCAATCATTTGGATTTGAACCGGAAGGAAGAACAATTCTCTTTGAAGCTAGTGAAGGTGGGATTAAACAAGGAACTATTACTTTTGCATCTGAAACTAAAGGAGGAAAGATTTTCCTTGAAGTTGATGATTCTATTTCATTTGAAGGAAAAGCGTATTCAAAAGTTCGAGTAAGTACTCAAGATTTAGAATTCAGCAATTTAGATTTGATCTTAAAGTTAGAAGATAGTAAATTAAATCTTGCTGGTTTAAACAGAAATGAAGTCTCTCTTTATGTTAACGGAAAAAGATTCCCTGCAGTATTAATTGAACTTAAAAAAGGACACGTTACTTATGCTGTTCAAGGAATAAAAGAAGCCGGAGAATATGTTATCGGAAAATCTATTCCGGTAGAAAAAGCAGCAGCGATAACAACGGCGATAGAAGATCGACCTGTTGAGAAAACTCCTGCTGTTGAAGTAACAAACGATAAACAAGCACTTGCCGGTAAAGCTGTAGAAAATGAAGAACCGAAAGAACCTGGATTCGTTTCAAGAATGATAAATGGAATAGTTGATTTCTTTAAACCATTATTTGTAGTTAATTAATTTGGATATTTGTTCCAAAACAATTTATTTTTAGGTCTATCTGAATCAATCAAGAATAAAATATTTAAAAAAATAAAAAAAATAAAAGAATTAATAACCGCGGCAATTGTTACAGTACCGTCGATTAGCGTTCTCGACAACAATTCTCTGCTGACAACGCTGACAAGTCTTCTGGATTTTAAACTTCTTTACGTCCTGAAAGACATGTTGTTTCAGTTTCGATCACCTTCTTTTTTTTTAAAAAGACGGCCTAAAGGTTTCACCTTTAACTACCTTCTTTTTTTTAAGAAGAACCAAAAATTATCTTTTGCCAATCCTCTTTTTTCCGCACTCTCTCTTGGAAAGATTAAAATAAACACCTATCGTTTTAATCTTTCACTTAAAATAAAAACAGACTTTAAAATATAGGGAAATAAATAAAGTATATAAACTTATCGACGAAAATGCCGATTTTATCGTCGATTGACGTTAAAAGAAGACAAAGTAAACCCCGAATAAAACCATCGCAGACCACACGTAACGATTCCAATAGAGTATTTTTTTCCCGTCGAAATTACCGAAGGGAATCAGGTTAAATAATCCTAACCACATGTTAATTCCAACCCCTACACCTGCAAAAAATCTCCCTGCTGGAAAGAAAATACTAACTGCTAAGAAGATCATTGCTAAGACATAATTTGTTAAAGGACCAGCGACACTAATTATCCCGTTTTCTTTTCTGGTAATCATTCCACTAATCATCACTGCTCCTGGAGCTGCAAAAATAAATCCAATAAATACGGCCAATCCGACGGCAAGATATAACATCTGATCAAATGCTCTAAATTCAGCTACGCACCCATATTTTTGAGCAACAAATTTATGCGATAATTCATGTAACAAAAAACCTAATCCCGCCGTAAAAAGAGAAACAATAAATAATTGGAGAAAGGTAGTAGAAAATATTCCATTAATATTTCCTCTTACTAAACTAATCCCGGAATAAACAAAAGCAAAAGCTAAAGATAACGCTAGCCAAGATTTAGTAATATCAACTAGCTCTACTTTAGAAGTTCTAATCTTCCCCAGTTTGATCATCTTGTTCATCATTCATCTTCTCTTCGAGAAATTTCTTAAGTTTTTGTGCTTCTTCTTCTACTTTTACCAACAGAGTTAAATCTGCAAAACTTTCTTCCGCACATCCCTTGCAATAATAATCTGGAGTATCTTTTATCTTGTACTCCGCTTCCTCACCGCAAATAATACATCTTTTAGCCATCTAAATACCTTCAAAGTCGATTTCTTTTAAAAAATTAACTAAAAATTAATGCATTAAAGTGTCAATTATCTCTTTTACTTCATGACCTGTAACAGCAGCACCGTTAAATTTGGTGTTCCATAAAACTGCTTCTAAAAGTATTCTTTTCGAGCCCTTGCCATTTTGAGGAAGATAAGAATCAAGTAAACCAAGTTTATAAGCAACTGAAACAAGTTCCACTGAACGGATAATTTTGATATTTTTAAGAATATTACTGAACTGATCCATTAATTTTTGATCAGATTCAACCTTAGTTCTAAATCTTTTCTCAAGAAGACTTCTCAAGTTCCGGTTATCTTCAATAAATAAGCGTAAAGTTCTTTCATCCATGACGACTGCATCAGCTCCAGTTTTTAACGCGGCTACAACGGATTGAATTTCTCCTTCTTGAATAACGTCCATTGGCCGATTTTGAATTTTAAACGAATTATTTGCAAGATAAATCAATTGAGATATTTGTTCTTCAGGAACATCATTATACACTTCTAAAGTTCCTTCTCTGATTAGTTTACTTACTTGTAATGCCTCAAACTGGAAACGTTCTATTGTTAATGGACGATCAATAAGCTCAAATTTTACCGCGGGAGTGATATAGAAAGAACCACCATATTTTTTTTTTAATTCCGGAAGAATCCAACCTAAACGAGACATAATCAAAGTAATTATCGGTCCAGCATCAAAAAATAGATGTTTGCCGATAGGTTTAACTGTTTTTTCCACAGATTTTACTGCCAACTTTCTGATTCCTACTTTTTTCTTTATCGCCATATTATCTTTAAATTAAACTCCAAATATTTTCAAAGCATATGCAACTCTTCTTTTTGCCAACACTTTCTCATGATGTCCTTCAAATGCAGTAGTTTTTGACGCATACTGTTGAAGATCCCAGTTTGTTAAACCCATTAATCCTGCTGCTTGTCCTATCGATAAACCTCTTTGTAATAAGGCAGTACCTTTCTTGATTCTCGCTGCGTGCATTACGTCTTGTAAATGCTCTTTAACTTTAGCCGAACATCTGTTAACAATATTATATAATAACTTCACACTACGATTATATTGGCCAAATTCATTATTTGTTAAAGCACTTTCTGCATTTTGTAATTCTTTAACTAGATTATCATAATTATTACCTTGTAAACAGTTAATAACTTTATAAATGGAATAAATTAGAACTGTTACTGAAATCACATCTAGATTTTTATGTACCGCAACATCTTCGATTGCATGGTCACTAAGAACTTTGAGCTCCTCTAAATCTTTGTTCTCACGTATTTTAAGAATTTTGATAGTCTCGTGTAAATCATAAAGAATCTCTTTCTTAATTTCCTCTTTCATGACTTGATGTAAGTGAATGTATTTTATTAATGTTTGGTTTAATTGGGATAAAACTATTTAAAGAGAAAGCTCATCAGTTTCCTTTAAGGGCTCGTAGTCTAGTGGTAAAACACTCGGTTGGCATATGAAAAAATGAATCTTTTAAGATTTATTTTTACAAATCCAGAAATCGGGAATCCCGGGTTCAATCCCCGGCGAGTCCATAAATTTATTCTTCAATTAACACTTCTAAAACAAGTCGGGCTCAAAATGCGGGGTCATTTTATTTGCCCGGCGAGTCCATAAATTTATTCTTCTAATTTGTCTTCTAAAGGAACAATATCATATCTACAAAAAAGAATCTCTAAATCCTCAAAATGTAACCGTTCTGAACCACCAAGATCAGTTCTACCAGTTAAACAGAAATTATAATCAAATTCTCTTACTTCAGATTTTTTGTAAAAAAACTCTTCCATGAACATCGGAGGAAGATTTACTCGAACCCTAATCGGTTCTTGATTTTCTATTACTAATTCTTTTCGTTCAAAATATTTCGGACAAGAAGACGTTTCTTCTCCAGAATGTATCGTAACATAACTTGAATTTATGCCAGGATGCTGTTCTTTAAGGTAAGGCATGATAACTTCAATTTTTCTCTGTTCATTAGCTGATTCAATTGCTGAAAGATCGATGTATGCCACAATTTTAACCGGCTCTAGAACAGCTAATGTTACAAGACCACCGATAAAAATTCTTCTTCCCCACCGGTTTATTTTTTCCGGGTTAAATTTTTTTAAATATTCTTCTAAAAATCTCATTAAAAACAAACAATGTTGCTTGATATATAAATTATTTCTCAGAAAATGGATTAAATTCTTGTTTCAACAAATTTTGAATTGGAATAAATAAAGGTTGAGGAAGGTCATGCCAACTACACCACCCCCATTCTTCGCACTTTTCCGGTTCCATTATTTGAGGTTCTCCTTCATATTCTGTAACAAGCATAAAAATAGTGATGTAATGTTTTCCTTCAACCTTAAACATGTCATTAGTAATTGCAACAAATTTTGCGTTTTTAATATTGATTCCTAATTCTTCTAGTGTTTCTCTTCTGGCACAATCTTCTAATTCTTCATTAAATTCTAAATGTCCGCCTGGAAAACTCCACGTTCCACTTCCATGAGAATTAATTCTTTTCTGTAACAAAACCTTTCCATCTTTAACAACAATTACCCCCACTCCAACTTTTGGCATTTCCATAATTAATCAGAAAATTTAATCATTTAAATTAATTTCTAAACAACTTCCCCAACAATACTTCTTAACATATGCCCAATGATTCTAATATTGATTTTCTGTTTCAACGGAATTCTTCCTTTAACCCCAATAACTAACGGATATGTTGCCATCTGTCGACAGAACGTAGTTTTTCCGTCATACATCTCCGTGAAAACATCTTTAACTATTGTTCCGAGAGGTAATATCTTCTGGAGCATCGGATAATCAATGTTCTGCCTGATATCATTTCGCCATTTCCAGTAATACTGTTTGTTTTTTCTAAGATACTTATTGCCACCATGTTTTTCTAAATAAGTATCAGGTAAAACTGCTACCTGACGAATGTTTATCCTTCTAAGCAATAATCCTTCATTAATGATATCTTTCAGTGCTTGCATATCTTTTTCATGAGTACTTTTCGTTTCTTCCAATAACCCAAAAATTATGTTTATTCCAGGTAAAAATTTATGCATCCCATTCTCTCCTCTTACCGCTCCATATTTATTTACAATCCTTATTGCTTTCATTGCGATTAACGGGGAAGTGTTAAGTAAATTGGCCTTAACTACGACTGGATCAAAACTTTCCACCCCAAATGCCGCAATATTTCCTGAAGTACAATATTCCACGATTGCTTTAGTTATTTCTTCCCCACCAGCTTTAACTACTGAATTAGGATTGACATTATCGATATGTAACATTTCAATTTCTGGGCAAGATTCTCTTATTTCTTTCAGCATCTCAATTGGTTTATCTGAAGCATAAAAATCAGCTTGTTTACCTAGTCTGAAATATCTTGCCCCCTTTTCATAAAAAAATTTAACTTCATTAACCACGTCTTCTTTAGACCGATTAACAAACTTATTTTTCAGCGGCTCAGTACAAAAACTACATTTACCAACCGCGCAACCTCTTCCAGTCTCAATTTCGATAACTCTTTTGTCAGGAATTTGATTAATAATGTTGGTACTATCAGAGATGTAATTTTCTATTTCTTTGAATAGCGCATCATAATTAATTACCTCATCAAATAAACTAGTATCTTCTTTCTCAGAAAATTTCCCGCCTTCTAATTGAGTTCCAAAAATTGCTGGACCAGTCAGAATCTTTGGAACTTTCAAATCTTTTAATAATGGAATCACTTCTTTTAGTGTTCCCGGAAGTGCCGTAAGATATTTCCCCGGAACATGAACCCCAAGGATAACCACCAGTTTATCAATATTATTCAGAACATCCTCGGCATTATTTACAGTGAGATTATAAACTAAAATATTTGTTTTTTCTTTCACGGAAGGTTCTTTTTTCAAACCACCATATTTCTTCCATAATCTTAAATCATCAATCGTCAAATATGTTACTTCATGTCCTTCTTTACGAAATTTGCCAAATAAATAACGCGGATAAGTTCCTAAATAAGGAGGCACGCCTAACCCAGATGCTTCATCAGTGTAACAGTCAAGGATTGTATAATGCATGGGAGAATATTTTCATTGCAGTTTTATAAACCTGTTGCTTACAAAATATAGACTCCCGAACATCAAACCTTTTTAACCAATCTTTTTTACTCCACATGAAAAGATGGAAAATTTAAGAATAGGTATCTGCGGAAACATTGGCGTTGGAAAATCTACACTTGTAGAACAAGCTAGCACAAAACCATTATCAGATTTTCTTCTAGACACGCTTCCTGCAAGAACTAATCAATCAAAAATCCATGTATTTCCTGAAGAATTTAATCCTGAGGTATTAAAAGCATTCTATAAAGATCCTGTCCGTTATGCTCTTATGGCTCAGATCGAATTTTTTAACGGCAGAGTTGAACGTCAGAAACTAATTAAGGAAGCACAGGGGATTATACTTGAAGATCGTACATTAGCTGAGGATTACCACATTTTTGGAAAAGCTCAGATAATTTCTGGAAATATGAATGAAGCTGAATTCCTGGCTTACCAAAGAAATTACCGATTACTAGCCGGAGAAACAAGCCATCCCGATTTAATCGTATATCTTAAATCTTCAGTTGATACTACCCTAGATAGAATTGCTAAAAGAGGAAGGGAAGAAGAAAAAAGTATCCCCAGAGAATACCTGGATGTCTTAAATGGACTTTATGAAGAATTTGTTAAAGACCATGTAGAGTGTCCGGTCTTAGTTATAGATGCTAATGAAGATTGTGACTTATCAAATAATTATTTTGAAAAAATTATTCGAAGAGTAGCTGAAGAAATTAAAAATCTTAATGTACGTATTACAACACCAGGAATATCTGAATGGATTTCTCTTCCTCAAACCAGAGCGACTTTAAAATCGATTAAAGCTGAAAAAACCTTACAAAATTATCTAGCTAATAATCCTAGATTAATTACGATAGCGGGTTTAGTTGGATTGGGTAAGTCTACCCTGGCAGCTATTCTTGAACAAAGTATGCAGATTGGAGCATTATATGAAAAACCAGAAGAGAATCCTCTCTTAGAACAATTTTTGGGCGATAAAGCAACCCATGCATATGATTTACAATTACACTTTCTTAAAATGCGTTCAAAACAACGATTAATTGGTAAAAGCGGAGATAAAAGTTATGTTAAAGATCGGTCATTACCGGAGGATTATTTAACATTCTCCCGAATGCTCCATAACCAAGGATATCTTAGCGATGATCAACTAGATAATCTTAGTATTAATTTTAGAAGAAAATGCCAAGAACTTCCCGGCTCAGATTTATTGATTCTTCTAAAAGGAAGCCCGGAATTGGCTTGGCAAAGAATCGTCCAACGAGGAAGATTAGCTGAGGTTGAAGGTGGCTGGAAAATAGAAGATATAAGACATTTAGCTAGGTCATATGAAAATTATGGAAAAGAAGTCAAAAACAATGGATTTCATAATGGACCAGTTCTAGAAATCGACGTAGGAAAGGTAGATTTGCTTAACAGAATTCATCTAGGTTATGTATTTGATGAAATCTATAGAGCTTTAAATCAGTAAAAAGTTTTAAAAAGAAGCCCCTATTCCGCTCATGGTAATGGCCCCGTAGCATAGCCTGGTAGTGCGCACGACTGATAACTACTAGATAGATATCGTGAGGTCCCGTGTTCAAATCACGGCGGGGCCATTTTTTATTCTTAATATTTCTTCGCAGGATTGATTTTAACCGAATCAATTCTTACAATTCCATCTAAACCATTAAAATAAAATTCTCGGTCTTTATCAAAGTCCTTATAAAATGGAACTTGAACCAAAATAGATACTGATTGTCCTTCAGAGATCATATATTCTAAAGCCTCAGATTCTTTTGGATAACGATTATGTAATTGTCTTTCAATGCCGTTATTGTTTCTTACTTTAATCGAATAACTGTCAACTAAACCGCTATGATAATTTTCTTCAAGAACTACACCTTTCACAACATAATGATCCGTTGTTCCCTTTATTACAGCCATAGTTCCAACTGTGGAGACCATTCCCAAATAAAGTAATAAATTTCTTATTTTTTTTGACATAATTGAAACTTGCTTAAAATCTAGTTATAAATAATTATTGTTACGACTATCCAATCGTTTTAATTAAAAACCAAATCCACACCACAAATCTAAAGTGTCATTACTTCCTTTAACACTTACTGTTTCATGAGCATCACTATCAACTCTTAACTGGTATGCATACCACCTTTTTCCGATAACGTTTCTACAGAAATAACCATTATAGCCAAACTCAACGCCCAATCCGGCAGAAAAAGCTAACCCCGGACCAGAAATAGAAATTGTACCATCTGCATCAATATCAAGTCTTTTCAACCATTCTTTGAAATAATCGTCGACTGGTTCAGCTTTATAATTTATAGAAGTTCTCATTATTTCTCCAGAGATGCGTAGCGGAAAAACTATTGCCGCCCTTACCTTTCCTTCCTGATGGTAAAATTGAGGAGTCATACCTATTCCTGCAGAATATAATTGTAATGACGATCTTAAACGAAGATCTAATGGAGGAATATTTTCTGGATAAACAGTATTATTATCCTCACGAACACCAGTAATCGCTGGATGCATTACGCCCAAAGAAACTCCGCTAGCAACTTCAAAGTAATCAGTTTGTAGAAAATGATCATTAGCAAATGATTCTAAAGTTAAAGTTAATGAGAGGTATTGTACATCAGTATCAAGTTCTTCTGCAACATCTCCCACCCTTTCATCAAGAGTTTTTAAAATTGGAAGAAAATCTAAACTACTTAACTGCAAACCAAATCCAATAAAATAAGTCTTTTTTTCTGATTCTTTTGACATTGTCCGTGATTGTGTTAAATTATTTCCAGATTCCTGCCCACTACTTTTAGCTATATTAGGCATAGCTAAGATGCCTGCTAGAACTGCCGGAGCGATTAATTTGTTCATATCGATAGCTAAATTTGATTTTTTTTTAAAAAACCAACGTCTATACAACATAATTAAAAAACTGTTTTTATGGAAGTTAATTCCTCTTTGTATAGTTCTCTGAGTATATTTCACTGCCTATAAATCTTTAAATACCAATCCCACTCGGGAGTAGATAACTACCATAATGTAGGGGGGGTGTTTCAGTATGAGAAAGAGTTTAATTGTTACAGTATTCTTATGCGCAGCAATCTTAATTATTGCTGGATGTATAAATTATAAAAGTTATGATACAGTGTCCGGAGATACTCCGGAAGAATTGAATCTAATTAATGAAATTGCTCAAGTTGAGCAACAATTAGCAACAGAAAGTGTTTCTAAAGATGAATCTGAAGTAGCTATCGAAGAACCAGTTGTTGAAGAAAATGTTATTCTACCTGAATTAAATGAAGAACAAACGTCAGTAAGTGATTCTTCCACAACTGAGATTCATGTGAAAGAAAATGAAAAATTAAAATTAAATGTAAATGTTATTGATCCAGACAATGATCCAATTAAATTTACATTCTCAAAACCAATGAACAACTTCGGAGAATGGAAAACAGAATATGGGGATGCAGGAGATTACCTTGTAACTATTACTGCTAATGATGGCAAGTTGACTTCTAAGAAAGAAGTGCTAGTTGTTGTTGACAGAGTTAACGTTCCTCCAATAATTAGCGGAATAAAAGATCTTACAGTTCGTGAAGGAGAATTAGTTAAATTCACTCCAACTGTTTATGATCCAAATAACGATAAAGTTACTATAACTGTCTCTGAACCATTAAAAGATGGTAGTTTCAAAACCGATCACACAAGTAGTGGAGATTACTTGGTAACAGTTGTTGCAAGTGATGGCGAACTTGAAACAAAAGAACAGTTTACTCTAAAAATATTAGATGTTAACGAAAAGCCAGTTATCGTTAATCTGAAAGATATAACTGTCGATGAAGGAGACGTTGTAAGAATAAACCCAGAAATTACTGACCTAGATGGTGATAATCTTGCGATTACAATCTCTAGTCCGGTAAATAGCGATGGAATCTGGGAAACAGGTTATACTGACCACGGAGCATATAAAGTAACAGTAACAGCAGACGACGGAAAGGACAAAGTAACCCAAACCATTACCGTAACCGTTCGTGACGTCAACAAAGCTCCAGTCTTTGTTTCAGTAACCCATAAAACGGGTTAATTTTTTTTTCTTTTTTTTACTTCAATTATCAATTATCAAACGGAACTCCGGCCATGGAAAACAGAATTAAATCTTTAATTATTGGAATCATTATTGTATGTCTTCTTCTTAGTAGTGCGTATGCAGCCACCAGAACTTTTAGAGTGCAAGAGACAGAATTTGTAACACTTTTCCCCCAAGCTATCGATCCAGATAACGATCAAGTTAAATATCATTTTTCAAAACCATTAGATAATAATGGGGAATGGCAAACAGATTACGGAGATGCTGGTGAATATCGGGTAGAAATTACAGCTACCGATGGTGTGAGTAATACAACTGAAGAAGTTTTATTGATTATTGAACCGAAAAATAAACCACCTCAACTTGTAAAAAGTAAGGTGCAGGGTCAAGAAACCGAGATTATAGATGTCAGCAATGTTTTTTCTGATGACGAAGGTAATGTTTTAAGATTGTCATATGAAAAACCTTTTGACAAAAAAGGAAAATGGGAAACAAGTTATGAAGATGAAGGCGTTTACATTACCAAAGTTACTGCAAATGATGGCGAATTTTCTACCACCGGATTAGTAGAAATAACTATACTTCCAAAAAATCAACCTCCAATAGTTGTAAACGATTTTTCAACTTCAACAGAAATGGAATATAATGAAGGACAAACTCTTGAATTTTTTGCAGAACTAAGTGATAAAGAGAATGAGCCGATAACTAAGGTATGGTTATTTGATGGAAACGAAATAAGTAAAGAAGAAAAAGGTAAAAAATATTTTGATTATGAAAGTGAAGGAAAACATTATTTGAGATTAATAGTAAGTGATGGAACTTCGACCATTGAAAAAGAATGGATTATTAATGTAATGAATACAAATCGAGCTCCAGTGATTGAACATTTGCCCATTTCAGTATATGAAGGAGAAACGGCTGTCCTTGAACTTCCCGCCGTAGATGAAGATGGAGATTTTTTAACATACGAATTTGGCCAACCATTTAACGAAAGCAGTTGGCAAACAACATATGATGATGCCGGAACATATCAAATTAAAATAACTGCATCAGATGGGAAAACAACTAGTAGAATTACTGTTGAAGTGACGGTAATTGATGTTGATAGAGCCCCATTGATTGTTTCTCCTAAAGAAGTAGTTCTTAATGAAGGAGAAAAAAGAGAATGGACTATCATCACAGAAGACCCAGATGGAGATGAGGTTAATATTTCATTTTCAGGATTACCGGAGGATATAATTTACAATCAAAATGAAGGGTTATTAACTTGGCAACCAACGTTTGATTTAATAAAAAGAAAAGGCGGAGTAATTAGTAATGTTCTTAATATGTTACGCTTAGAACATTATTTCCTGATTAAGAAAAGTTTCCCAGTTACAATTAATTCATGCGGAAAAGATCTCTGTAGAACAGAAATAATGAATCTGGTTGTACGTAACGTAAATAGACCTCCAGTTTTGGAGAAATTTCCATCATTAGCATTAAACGAAACTGAAAAAGTTATCCTTGCTCCAGAAGCTTTCGATCCGGATGGAGACATAGTTACGTTTTCTTATTCCAAACCTGTTAATTCCAAAGGCGAATGGTTAACAACCCATCAGGATGATGGAGAATATAATTTAACTGTAACTGCAAGTGACGGAAAATTAACTGATACAAAGGATTTTAAAGTTCTTGTTAACCGAGTTAATCAAGGTCCGCAGATATCTTCATTAGACAGAGTAATCGTACAAGAAGGAGAAGAATTTTATCTAACAATCAGTGCAAACGATCCTGATGAAGATAATGTAGTTTTAACTGCTTCCAATCTTCCCCCTGGATCTTCATTTGCTAACGGTGCTTTCCATTGGACGCCATCATATGACACAGTTGTTAATACGACTCCAACAATATTTAGTAAATTAATTTCAAAGAGTGTTTACTTAACAAAAAGATTTAGCTCTGAAGAAAAAGTTCACTGGATTGAGTTTAATGCTGGTGATGGAAAAATTCAAACAATTAAACCTGTTGAAATTCTCATTAAAAATAAAAATGTGCCGCCAGTAATTACTTTTGTAAATCCTGAACAAAAAATCCAAGCAACAACATTCCAGCCAGTAACATTTACAGTTGATGCCATTGATGCTGATCAAGATGAATTAACTTATACTTGGAGCTTTAATGCACACGAACCAAAAATTCATGCAACTAAAACTCTTGAAAGAACTTTCACAACTCCCGGCAATAAACAAGTTAGCGTTACCGTAAGCGATGGTAGAGACAGTGAAACATATGTCTGGAACATCTTGGTTAGTCAAGCAGAAAATCCTTTAGTATTAAATAATCAAGAAGGATTTGCGGTTTATCTGCTGGAAGGGTAGAAGACCTTTTAAAATAACTCCAATTCTTGCTCGTCAATGGATAGTGCAATTTATCTCGCTCTGGAAACTATAGAAAAAAATAAGCAAGCGATAGTTTTTGTTCCAAGCAGAGCCAGTGCTGAAAAAACGGCGGAAGATATTGCAAAAATAGTTAAGTCTGCTATGCCTGAATTAGAATCTGGAGTTCTTAAAGGAATTGGAACACCTACCACCCAATGTAATCGGTTAGCTAAATGTATGAAAAAAGGGATAGCTTTCCATCATGCCGGTTTAACTAATTCTCAGAAAGATTTTATTGAAGAATCATTCAAAGAAGGAAAAGTTAAAATTATTTGTGCAACACCAACCCTTGCTGCCGGCTTATCTCTCCCCGTGTTTAGAGTTATCGTAAAATCTCTTAAAAGATATTCTGGAAGATGGGGAATGGATTGGATTCAGGTTCTGGAATATTTACAAATGGCAGGTAGAGCAGGAAGACCTGAATATGAGAAATATGGAGAAGCCATCACCATTGCCAAAAATGATTCTGAGAAAGAAGAGATTTATCAACGCTATATCTGTGGAAAGCCGGAAGACATTTATTCAAAACTTGCAGTTGAACCAGTCTTAAGAACGTATTTACTGTCATTAATTTCGTCCAATATCATTCGCGACGAAAAAACTATGAAAGAATTTTTTGGTAAAACATTTTGGGCTCAACAGTTTAAAGATATGAATAAACTTGAATCGATTATGGATAGGATGTTATCATTACTTGAAGAATGGAAATTCATCGTAATTAATGGAAAGAAAGAAGATACCGGAGATTTTGTAAGTGCTAGTAATATTGGTAGTAACAACAACAATAAAACCATGAAAGCTACATTACTTGGTAAGAGAGTATCAGAATTATACCTTGATCCATTAACCGCAAGACATCTTATAGATTGTACTGCAAAGTGGCATGAAAAAACAACTCCTTTTTCACTCCTTCAAATTGTTTCTAATACTATTGAAATGCGACCGTTACTTAGAGTAAAAGGTTCAGAGCAAGAAATAATTAATGGAGAATTACTTCAAAGATATGAAATGCTGCTTATGGAAGAACCGAGTGCATTTGATTTTGAATATGAAGATTTCATCAACTCAATTAAAACATCATTATTTTTTGATTCCTGGATTGATGAAAAAAAAGAAGACTTCTTGCTTGAGAAGTATGGTATAAGGCCCGGTGAAATTCGAGTGAAATTAGAAACTGCTGATTGGCTTCTTTACGGTACTGAAGAACTAGCAAGAGTTGAAGGTTATAAAGAAGTTATCAAAGAGATACATAAATTACGATTACGCTTAAAACACGGAGTTAAAGAAGAGTTACTCCCATTGCTTAAGATTAAAGGTATTGGAAGAGCTAGGGCAAGAAAATTGCATAACAATAATATTAAAGATATTGGCGATTTATCAAAAATTGACCCAACTTCGCTCAGCCAGATCTTAGGTACAGCCGTGTCTGAAAACGTAAAAAAGCAGCTTGGAGAAGAAATTAAGGAAATACCTAAAGGAAGAAGGACTGGACAGCTGAGTTTAACCAAATTCTAATTTTCTTTCAAAAAGCTTATAAATGGGATGTAGGCACTGCTGTTTTATGATAGAATACCACATATCAACAGGAGTTCCGTACTCTAAAATTTCTGAAATCAAGCTTCTTGGCTTTGCAGACGGTTTAATTGGCAAAAGACAATTAACCTTTATAGAAGGGGCTCCTCAAAGCGATATTATCGCCTTAGGAAGACTTTACGAAGCATTTTTCGAAAAAGGAAGACAAAAAAGGCCAGAAATTGATGATGTAGCTAGGCTTTTTTGAGTCGTCACTGCCAAGTGGCACAAACAACGAAAGGTTTATATATCAGTGCCTACACTTTAGTAGCAAGAGGTAAAAATTACAATGGAAATGAATACATACACCGTAAAAACTGATAGAAATGGCAATATTGCTTATCTAGCTTATCTAGATAGTAGAATCCCATTTACCGGACATCCGGAATATGAAGAATCAGAAGGTCTTAACCTTTTATTAAGAAATAACCCTTTTAGCACTCAAAGATTTAATTTAAGATTTGAACCAGATTATACTGGAGACAGGACTTTAGTAGATATTAAAGATTCTTACTCTGACGACACCCTGGATATGAAATATGTAGCTGGAATCAGAGCATTAAAAGCAAAAATTGCAGAAAATGATGCCAGAGTAAATATTAACTCACTAATTGAAGAAACATTAGCAGAGTTAGAAGATGCTACTGAAAAAAATAAACCTTATAGAGTAACAGCTAATAACGACAAAGTTTACGAAGTAACTGAAGTAACTGATGATATGATTATTAAATCAGAATACATTCCTCAAGCAGTTCCGGAAGCTTATGGTAATAAAGATGAGAATTACTTCTTAATTCCATTAAGAGAAGGCGAAGTTGGAGATGTTCCTTATGCAGTTGTAGAAGCTGTAGAAAGTGACGAAGTAATCGAACTTTCTTTAGATGATCTTATCTTTGATGATAATACTGAGACTAACCAAGTAAGAAACCCAGCTTCACAGTACGAAGTAGATGTCGATTTAGACGATAATAGTTCCGTAACATATAATGAATCTGCAGAATGGGAAGAATGGAACGCGATAATCAATAATGTACCAATTGATAATGAGGATGACACTTTAAGAAATAGTAGACCAATACCAACTGTTGTGAAATATTTAGACCAAGTTCAAGAACCGACTACAAAATATGGAAGAGATACTAAACACTATGATGATGACAAATTAGTTGCTTACAACCCAATAGACACGAGAATGGAACCTGAGGAGTCAATCATAATTGAAGAATCTTTCAGACCAACTCAAATAATTAGAAATCCATTACCAAATGAAAAGGTTTCACTTATTGACAGATTAAAAGGAATGGGTAAAAGATATTTCACCGGAAGAAAATAAAATGGCTGATAACAGATCTAGTTCAGTTCTTGATTCTTTAGCATATGTAGCTAATAGACTTCCAAGATCAGATCAAGAAGTAGAAGTAGATGTTCCCTCATTATTTGAAGAAGCTATCACTGCTTATTGTGATGATGAAGATAAAACTATCGAAGGTATTCCTAGAGCTTTATGCGCTTCAAAAGTTCTCAAACCAGGTAGACGAAAACCAAAAGTAATTCAGGTAAAATCAACAGGGATGGAAGAGACATATCTTCCGACCCCAAGATACGAAGGTACAGATAATTTTCCTTACGCAATTACTCCAGAACAATTCCACACTGAAGAAGATATTGCAGTAATTCCAAATTATTTCAAAAATTTAATTTAATTTAATTTATTATTTTCTAAAGAACAAAATACAATATTACCGGCAATATAAGACAGCCCATTAAATGATTTTTGCCAATATTCCAGAAAGAAGCTATCAACCCGATAGCAGTAGCCGTAATCAAAACTAACAAACCAAGAATTCCGTCGAAATAAACGGTTAGTAAAGTTATGAAAATAATTATTCCCCAAATAACCGCTAAATAATTTATTCTCGAAATATATTTTGAAAATGTTTTAGATAATTTAATTCCAAGAAGTAAAGAAATACTTCCGACAATTAATGCGACTACTAAAAACAATACCATCTCCTTAAATCCAACTATCCCTAATAATTCATCAACGGCAACAATCGCCCCATTTCTAGCTTTATCCAACATGTAAACCGTGCCTATGCTAAGAAGCATATTAGCGGTGTTAATCCCGCCAACTAACGAAAGAAATCCTTCATCTCCAATATCTCCAACGATATTTGTAGCGACGATAGCAGCTTGACTTGAACCAAATCCTGGAAGAAATGCAGCAATGAATCCAACTCCGGAAGCTGCTGAAATTGATTTAATAGCATTTTTCTTTGATAGAGTTAACGGTTTGTCATTATTCTGCTCAGGGACAACTGATTTCTGAAGAAGACTTACAATCAATAAAGAAAAACCAAACAGCCCAGAAAGAAGCGGAAACAATGGTTGTCTCAAGTGAGGAATATTAAACACAATTAAACCAAGCAATCCAGAAAGTAAAAAAAGAACCAAACTTCTCAATCTTTTCCCTTTTTCTTTGCCAATCATGTAAATCATTATTCCAATTAGTAAAAAACCAACAATCGGCTGAATTATAGGAGATAACCATTTCATCCCGAAAAGAAAAACTGGAAATAAAGCAAGACTAAATAATAAAGAACCGAATGATCCTATAAGCGTATAAATTACAGCATTATGCCCTTCCCCCTTGTGAAGTAGGCGATGTCCAGGAAGTACATTAAGAGCCTGAGCTTCATCTGGAGCACCAAGGTAAATACTTGGAATAGAATCAAGAAAAGAATGAGTGATAGCTAAGCTAATTATGTATACGGCTACAACTATTGGAGAAGTTATAGAGACTAAAATTGCTGAAAATGAAAGTAGAAGAACAGTAATTAAATTGACATGAATACCAGGAATTAAGCCGGTTATAATGCCCGAAGCTATACCCAAAAATAACGCTAATAAAAACTCCCCTAACATATATTATTCGAGAAGTAAATCATTAATATCTATTCTGACATCACTCTAAAGTGACTAAAACCGGAACATTTATATACTATTATTCCTCCTAGAAATCCATGACTCACGAATCATTCGAAGATGATTTACAATGTATCAGAGATGCAATTAGTGGCAACCCTCAAGCAGGAGAAGCATTAGAGCAATTAGTAAAGCTAGTTGGTAATGCCAATAGAAACCCAGTTACCGGAGCTGCAGATGGTAGAGAGTTAGAAAACGACCTTAGAATACGTAGATCCGAAGATTTCTATGGAGAAAAAGCAAATAATCGATATTTTGTTGCTATTGACATTGATAATTTTGGAAAATTTAACAAAGTTTACGGCCAAGATATCGGAGATCTTGTTCTTAGAACTGTAGAAAAAGTTATTCGAGAGACTGTGAGAGAGAATGATTCTGTTAACACCCAAAAAAGCAAACATTACCACCCCCATGGAGAAGAGTTTATTGTAACATATGAATGTCAAAGTCTTGACGGAGCAATTGAAGCTGCTAATCGTCTACGTGAATCTGTAGAAAATAAAGTAATTAAAAGAATAAAGGACAATATAAAACATGATACCGGAAAAGAAATTAAAAAACCGATTACAATTTCTGGCGGAGTTACGGCATATCATCCATCTGTTGAAAGTGAAGAACGAGCAATGAAAAGAGCCGACAGATATATGCAAGTTGCTAAAACTGAAGGAAGAAATAAAGTTTATTGTGGAGAGATTGATCCGTTATATGAAATTAAAGAAAAACTCTACCAACCAGGAATTCTGGATGATGCAGCTAGTGTAATCGCAGGAACTTTAAGAACTGCTAAAGGTAAAGTTGGAAGTAAAATTACCAAGCTATATCAAAAATTGTTCGATTAGAAGACATTCGTCCATCTAATCCAATTCTCAAACAATAACCTTTATAAATTCCATTTCTTATATTCTTTATAAAAAGAGGTATATTGGATGGCTACAGTTTCTGGTAATCTATTTGTAGATATTGGTTTAACCATTATTATTGCTGCTACTGCTGCATTTATTCTTAGATATCTAAAACAACCAAACATCCTTGCTTATGTTCTTACCGGGATAATTCTAACGCCAGTTCTTCATCTGGTTACTGATACAAGCATTATTGAATCGATGTCTATCGTTGGAATCGCTTTCCTCTTATTCATAGTTGGACTTGAAATGGATTTAAGTTCACTAAAAAATGTTGCCTTAGTTTCAGGATTTGGTGGATTAATCCAAATAATCATCCTCTTTATTTTAGGATACCTTGTATCATTCCTCCTCGGTTATTTAAGCATTGAAGCTGCTTACATCGGGTTAATGATTGCTTTCTCATCCACGATGGTTGTGTTAAAACTTCTTTCAGATAAAAGGGAATTAAATACTCTCCATGGAAGATTGTCCATTGGGATTTTATTAGTACAAGATATTGTTGCCATTCTAGCCCTATCCATCCTTAGCTCTATAAATCAATTTAATTATTTTATCCTCGCTTACGCTTTCTTGAAATTCGCAACTTTATTCCTGGTAGCTTACATCACCAGCAAGTTTATTTTTCCCCACATGTTTCGTTTTGCTGCAAAAAATCAGGAATTATTATTGATTACTTCGCTTGCAGTATGTTTTACTTTTTCCTTAGCTTTTTTTTATCTCGGATTTTCGATTGCTGTTGGTGCCTTTTTAGCGGGCATTGCGTTAGGTAATTTAGAATACAATTTACAGATTATTGGAAGAATTAAAAGTTTGAAAGATTTCTTCTCTTTAATCTTCTTTGTTTCCCTCGGAATGGGAATCTCACTTTCAGTGATTAAAGAACAATGGCTAACTCTTCTAGTTCTACTGATTGTAGTAATGGTTATAAAACCTTTCGTGATTATGACTATATGTTCTCTTTTTCGTTACACCAAAAAACCATCCTTCCTCACTGCTAACGCTCTTGCTCAAGTTGGAGAATTCTCATTAATTCTTGCCGCGCAAGGATTAATTTTAAACCACATCAGTAAAGATTTATTTTCCATAATTGTCGTACTTACTTTGATAACTATTGTTTTAACTTCTTATTATATCGAATACAATCAATTCTTCTATAAATTTTTGAAAGTTCCATTAAAAATATTTGATAGATTTACAACTGAAGGATTAGAATTTCTGCCAACCCAATCTAAACCTAAAATAATTTTATGCGGATATAACCGAATAGGTTATAGCATCCTAAGAGATCTTAAGAAAGTAAAAAAGAAAGTAATGATTATTGATTTCAATCCTGAAGTCATTTCAGAAATGGTTAAGGAAGGATATCATTGTATGTATGGTGATGCAACTGATGAAGAAATCATAGAACGAATGAATCTTGATTCTATCTCCATCTTCATATCAACCATCCCCAGAGAAAAAGATAATCTTCTCCTGATAAAACATATTAGAGGAGTTAACAAAAGAGCAAAAATTCTGGTTACCGCTTCAGCCATTGAGGAATCATTAAGATTATATGATGCCGGAGCTGATTATGTAATTCTACCTCATTTCCTTGGCGGGGAACATGTGTCTCACCTAATTACAAACCTTAGAGCAAAAAAACTTAACCTTAAAGAAGAGAGAAAGAAACATATCGAACACCTTCACCTGAGAACTAAAGGAAAAGCAATAAACGGTTTAATTTTCAGCAAACTTTAAGAAAGGATGACACTTATTTGGATTTATGAATTTTCAAAAAATACCGCCAGTCGAAACAAGTAAAGATATTTTAGACATAGCTTTCAGAAAAGCAAGGGAAAGAGGCAAACAAAAAAATCTTAAAGGGAACTGGTTAGAAATTATTCGTAAAAAAGAAAGTCTTAAATTAGACATAGTTAAAGAAAGTATTACATCCAGATTACAAAAGATTTACGAGATTTTTCCTAAATTTGATGAACTCCCGCCATTTTACACTTCTTTATTCAAATTAACCCAGGACGATAAATTATATCTTGAATCGTTATATTCAGTAAAATGGGCTATCAAGCAAGTTTCTGATCTTCACAAAGACCATGTAAGAAGAGTAGTAAAAGTTAAAACTCGAGATGATGCTAAAGAAATTCTCACTCAGTTTTATGGAAGAGCATCTTCAGTTCTGAAACAAATTTCTAAAAGATTGAAAGTATTAGAAGAAGCAAGAAAAATCATGCGAACTTATCCCGACATTAAAGAACTATTTACAGTCTGTATCTACGGTTTTCCAAATGTGGGGAAAACTACCCTTCTCAACCAATTAACCGGTACAAAGGCTGAGACAGCCGCCTACGCTTTCACAACTAAAAGTATTAATGCGGGATACATGACAATCAATAAAGAAAAAGTACAAGTCTTAGATGTCCCTGGAACTCTTGCTAGAGATAACAAAATGAATGATATTGAACGACAAGCTGAGTTAGTTCTGAGCGATCTAGCAGATGTTATTATTTATGTATTTGATGTCAGTGGCACTTCAGGATACTCCTTAGTAATTCAGGAAGAACTATTTAAGAAAGTAAAGGAAAGAAAGGATGTGATAATCTATTTAAGCAAAAAGGATATCATCTCCGAAGAAAAGATTTTGTCTTTTAAATATCCCCACCGAACTCTCCGAGAAATTAAAAAGGAAATTGGAGAACATTTAAAAAATAAACAGATTTAAATAATCCATAATTCTACTTATTCTCATGGAAAAAAAATCAAAAACCAATAAAATTTCCTCCTGGAGCAATCAAAAAGAAGTTCATTACGATAATGAACTTGATGTGATAAACCGGAAATTGGCTAATCTTCATACTTCTACAGCTTTTCCAAGTATTCGCCCAACAATTCGAATACCTGCCGAAAGAATAAATCCTTTTAGAGAAGTCAAAACTGAAGAAAAGATTAAACCAAAATTGATTAATTTAAACCAATTTACTAATCGAACTGAATTTCCGGCTCCAAAAGAGATTCCTATAGATAAAAATAAGGCTGAAATTAAGCTTGAAAATAAAATGCTAATTCATCAGTTAGGTAATGCTGCTAATGATTTACAAAATATTCTTATTAATCAGTTCGGAATTACTCCTGAACCTGAAAAGAAATCATTTCTACAAAAGATATTATTAAGAAATAATTATTAAAATATTATTAAATTAACCTAATTATTGAGCAACTGCGATTTTACACGAGCAAGGGAATTTTTTAGCTGCTCTTGCCAAAGCTTCTTTTCCTAATTTTAAGTGAGCTTTGTTAATTTTAAGTTCAATAAGGGTTTGTCCTTCCCGAACTCTTGCTGCACAACCAATTGATTTACCGTACGACTTCTTCATACCTGTACTCAGACGATCTGCTCCTGCTCCTGATGCTAATGGATTTTCTCTAAGAATATGGAACGGATATATTTTAATTCTAAGGTGGTACTCTTTACCGGCTCCTTTCTCTAAAGCTCTGTTTGAAGTCATCCTAGCTGCTTCAATAGCATTCTGACGGATATTCATGCTTCTCTCAGATTTTAAGGTAATAACGGTATCATAATCCTTCTGAGGAGTCCCCATATCGAACTTAATAATCTTAATATTAGGAAATCCGCCCCGAACAAAGTTTTTAGTGGTATACTTACTTACACGGGTATAAGGTCTTTCTAGATTCTGATACGCTACGAATTTACGTAATTTTACCATAAGTTGCTGGAAATAAGGCCTATTTATAAAAGTTTCCACGCTAGAGTACGTAGAAAAACCTTAAATCAGCCCTTAAACTCTTTCAATAGCTCACCGTTATCCATAATTATAGAATACGAAATGTTGTCTAAACCTTTACTTCTAATAAATTCCATGAATTTGTTCTTAGTTTCTTCATTCCAGTCAGCAAATTCCTTAGCAGTTTTACATAGATAATTAACGTTACAATGCCCTTCCCGGAGATCTTTACCGCTATTTCTAGCCGGATGAAGTGGACAGAAAAAACACCCTTTTTCCTCAATTAAATTTCGACAGACCCCGGATCTAAGATCTGACGGATAAGCCCTATCACGAAAAGTATCCAAAGAAGTAATCTGAGAATATTCTTTGGTATTTAGGACTATTGCTTCTTTAATTTTTTCCTTTGAAATAAAATCATGACCACAACACCCCATGCAACCGCCGTTTAATTGACATAATGGACTAATTATGGGCATATAAATACCCCTGTTTTTATTTTATTGCCGGCTATGAAATAGATAGTAATCATTAAAATCATTGGAAAGACCATTTTTAATAAACGTTTCCTTAGATTTTAAATCTTATATACTAAAATGCGTTAGATTTCGAATATACTGAACGAAAAGTATTTTTGTGAACTTTTCGTTGGTATATACAAACGCTAAATGAATTAAGTTCCAAATTTCATTTAGCGTTGAGTATATATTAACGCATTTTATATATA
>JAUYKZ010000014.1 GCA_030704845.1 archaeon
ATATATAAAGTGCCAAAAATAAGTTCGAAAGCTTTGGCACTTTAGTATATACTGAACGAAAAGTATTTTTGTGAACTTTTCGTTGGTATATACAAACGCTAAATGAATTAAGTTCCAAATTTCATTTAGCGTTGAGTATATTTGTGAGAATATTGCCTAGATTACCTAAATCAAAAGATTTCCTAGCTTTCAGGTTTCTTCAAAGTCGTTGCATGTACACCGCCGATAACCAGAATCATTAATGCAACTACAAACATAGAATGTTGTGGTCCAAAGAAAGAGATTATTGGTTCCGCAACTAAATAACCTAGCATTGAACCACCCCCACTAAGCATAGATCTTAAAGATAAAATGCTTGCCCGCTGGTTTGACGGGATATATTTATGTAACGCAGACTGTCCAACTGGACGTGTACCGCCTTCTCCAACTTGAAAGAAACAAAAAGCTCCAATAGCAACCGAAACCAAAGATGCAATACCTAAACCTAAAGCGGAGATTACAAATATTAAATAAAATAAGAATAAAGCTGCCGGAATACCTTTCCGATAAGACATCTTCTTAGAAATATAAGCTCCAAAGACTGCAAAGAAGGTAGATACTGAAACAATTATTCCAAAATAATATACCGGAATATTAAGGATATCTTTAAAAAAAATCGGCCAGCTAACTTCAAATAAACTAAGCGGAAAACCCTTAAATAGAATGATTAATAACAAAACGGATAAGATATTATGCTTATATGAATAAACAATTGCATCTTTAGATTGTTTTTTAATTTCATGAAACATTTTTTTAAATGAAAATCTCTCTGGAGTAAAACCTCGTTCTTCCATATATTTTAGTAATAATAAGAATCCGATTAGATTAAACAAAGCTAACGCAAGCCAAATAAATTGTATATTAAAGTATGCTATTATTGAACCAACTATACCACCTATAACCCAACCAATCTTACCTACAATAAATCTAGTAGAGAAAATATTCGTTCTAGATCTCTCGTTGATATCATTCCCATTTAAGTCCGGTTGTTTTCCTAATCCTAAAGTATCAATAATCCAAGCATCATGTGTTCCAGACTGGAAAGTCCACCCAAGCATAGTTAAAGAATTTAAAGCTATTAACCAATAATAATTAGTTGTAAAAAAAGTTAAGGTAAAAGATATAGTTAACAATAAAAATGAAAAAATGATTGATTTCTTTCTACCAAAAGAATCGGCAAAGGCCCCCGTTGGAAATTCAGATAACAAAAGCATTACTTGCCCGGTTGCATATAAGGTAGTTACTTGAATTAATGATAATCCGATTGATAAGAAATAAACGATTTTTAATGTTCCCAAGATTGATCTTCTTGATTCGTTTATAAACTCAACAAGATAATAGACATAACTAGATTTTTTATGAAAGTCTAAATTCTGCATACCCCAACGTACATTCTGCAATTTATTAATTCTTTGAAGATTTTTCTTCGACAACAGCGGCTAATATGAAACCCTCTTTATCTTTTGTATTAGCGCCATGTCGGAGACGAGGCGGGTACTCGTAAGAGTACGATATCCGCCGTGCTCTAATACAAAGATTATTGAGGGTTTCATATTAGCCGACAATGGCAATACCTTTTTATAGTTCTGTTTTCCCAGAAGTTTTATGCTAAAAGCAGAATTGCATACTCACATCAATGAAGATCCTAAAGATAATAAATTTATCAGATATTCAGGAAAAGAGCTAGTTGATAAAGCAATCCTAAAAAAGTTTGACGTTCTTGCAATTACTTGCCATAATTTAGTTTACCAAAATCCAGAATTAAAAGATTACGCTAAAAATCGCGGTTTGATTTTAATATATGGCATTGAAAGAGATGTTGAAGAAAAACATGTTTTAATGTATAATATAACCCAAGATGAAGCTGAAAAAATAAATTCTTTTCAAGATCTTGCTCTGATAAGAAAACAAAAACCAGAAATTTTAACAATCGCGGCCCACCCAGTTTATTGGGGACCTTCCTGTTTAAGAAAAAATATTATCAAACATTTGAATCTATTTGATGCTTGGGAATATTCTTTTTTTCATACCAAGATAATTAATCCAAACAAAAAACTTCTCACTCTCGCTAAGAAACATAATAAACCCGTTGTGGGAAATTCTGATGTCCATGTCATCCATGATTTAGGGAGAACTTATTCTTTAATTGATTCTGAAAAAGATGAACAAGCTGTGTTATCTGCAATCAAAGAAGGAAAAGTACGGTATGTAACCAATCCTCTTAATCATCGAGAATTTTTCCACATCGCTTGGAAAGCAGTTATTTCTACAGCGAGACATCAAGTTAAAAAGAGATGGAAGAAAGAGGGCTAATATGAAACCCTCTTTATCTTTTGTATTAGCGCCCTGTCGGAGACGAGGCGGGTACTCGTAAGAGTACGATATCCGCCGTGCTCTAATACAAAGATTATTGGGGGTTTCATATTAGCCAAGAAAGAGTAAACCTTTATATACGTCTTCTCCCTAACTAAATCATATGCCCGGCACCAAAATAGACAAATCCCGCCTAATTAATGTTTTTGGCGGAAGTTCATTGCGGATTAAATATAAAGATGTTTTCAGCATAGACGAGTTATACATTGCCATGATGGAATGGCTTAGAGAATATGGTTGGAAGGATTATTATGAAGATTCCGATGAACTTTGGGAAACATTCTATAGTGAGAAAGTGGGCAGTGGCGGAGCGAAAAACATTACAATTTGGTGGAGATTACAACGGAAACCAAATAATGCCGAACAAATTCATTATTACCTTGATGTAGATTTTATGTCTTTTGCCGTTGTGCCAACAGAAGTAATTAAAGACGGACATAAGATAAGCACATTCAAAGGCGAATTAGAAATTACAATCAATGGTTTCGTTGATAAAAAGTATCTTGACACGTTAGATAAAAATTCTCTTCTTAAAACCATGAAAGAATTCTTTGTTCGTGATGTCTATGATCCGGGACCTTTTGTAAAAGAACTTTATCAAGAACTTTATGCTTTTCAGAACTTTATCAAACAATGGTTCAAGATGAAAAGATATTTACCTTATCAAGAAACTAAAGGATTCTTTCCAAGCCATTCCTGGCCGACTCATCAAAAGTGAGAGCCCCGGGGGAGATTTGAACTCCCGACCTCCTGATTGCTTAATGTGCTTTTTTATGCTTTTGTAAACACACCAGCGAGTGCACCATACAAGTCAGGTGCTATACCGCTAAGCCACCGGGGCGTAGGTCTCTGAGAAAGAGAATCATTTATTAAGTTTTTGGCCGGAAGATCTACTTATTCAAATAATATCAAAAATAACCCAATAAGAACATGACAATACAGAAAGTTATTTAAAATAAAGAAACTTACTGATTCTTAGAAAAAGAGGTGTTAACTATCGTATTGCGAGAGCAAGATAAACATTTTTTAGCTTCATTATACGCAGCGGTAGCTGTAATCTTTGCATGGAAAGGTATTTGGGAAGGGATTTATGTAATTCCAATAATTAGTGATTATATCGGCGATCCATTTGTATTTCTCTTCATTGGTTTAACTATGCTTACGTTCTCTGGATTAATCTTTAAAGAATTTGATCCATTTGGAGGTTTAGAAAAATCAACCACCAAAATTATTAATGAAGTACATAATCATCCTGAGAAAAAACAGTTTATAATTAAATATTATGATAAAATAAAAAAGAAGAACATTACCCTTAATCCCGCATCAATCGTTAAAGTTGAACGTGGAGCAATTATTGTAAAACTTGCCGGCCAAAAAAAAGAAATATTTATTCCAAATCACCGGGTAACTGAAGTACTGTATAAAGGAAAACAGTACTGGAGACTCTAAGATGGTATCAATGGATGAATTAAAAAGAGCTTTCTGGTTTTTGTTTGGGGTACTTGGAGTTGTATTTTTTTGGACTGGAGTTTGGGATGGAATTGGAAATCTGTGGTATCTTGAAAATCCTCTAGTAAGTCTTTTGGTTGGTATCTTTCTGCTTGGTATTTCAAAATTCATTTTACGTGGAGCTGATCCGTTCTGGGGCGGTGAAGAAAATAAGGTCATAAGAGCTGTTCAGAAAGTTAAAAGACATAAGAAAAATCATGAGTTCGATATTAAATTTAAAGATAAAACAAAACATAGAACACAATCTATAAAAGCAAGTAAACTGAAGGATATTGAAAAAGGGTTCATGGTTTTGGTTGAAGAAGGTAAAGAAATGTTTATACCAGTCCATAAAGTAAAAGAAATTACTCGTAATGGAAAAACGCATTGGAAAAGATAAATATGAAAGATAAAAAAGGTATTACACCAATCATGGCAACAGTACTGTTATTATCATTTGCCGTAGCTATTGGTGTTGTCGTAATGAATTTTGGACGTGCTCAAGTAGAAGAATCTGCTGAATGTCCAGTGGATATTGGTTTAAAATTAGCAGAAATCAGTGGCCAGAAACAGTTATGTTATAATGCTGGAAGTAAACAAGTTAAATTTACTATTGAGAATGGTGTGAACACGGAAGTTAAAGGAATAATCGTGAATATTATTGGCGCTCAGGAAGCAAAATCCTTTGATATTCCAAGTGCAAGCATGATTAAGTTAGGCAATTATTTAGGAAATGTTAATTATGATAGCGGAATTTCAGGAGATATCAAGCAGGTTAAAATTACTCCAAAAGTTGTTCTTTACGACCAAGAACAAATTTGTGTGGAACAAGCGTTAGTTGTCGAGAATCTTAAAGGATGCTAGTTTTCCCATTTAAGTCATTTCTTATCAGAAACATTAAATAAGTCCCACTTTTTTATATTAGATTATGCAAGTAGAATTTAATCTTCAAAAATCAGTAGATGAAAACGCTGGCCGATACTTTGATCTAGCTAAGAAAGCAAAGAAAAAACTGGAAGGAGCTAAAGTAGCTCTTAATGAAAGTAAGAATAAATTAAAAGAGTTAGAAAAACAAGAAGAAAAATTCTGGAAAGAAGAAGAAAAGAAACAAGAAAAAAGGCAACGTAAACGAGAATGGTATGAGCAATTTCATTGGTTTTTTTCTTCAGAAGGATTTCTTTGTATTGGCGGAAAAGATGCAACGTCTAATGAGATGATTATAAAAAAACATACCGAAATGGGAGATCTCGTCTTTCATACTGATATGGCTGGATCACCTTTCTTTGTAATCAAAAATGGACAAGAGGCTGGTGAAAAAACTATCGCCGAAACTGCTCAAGCTGTAGCTGCAAATTCAAGAGCCTGGAAACTGGGCCATGGTAATGTGGATGTGTTTTATGTTAACCCAGAACAAGTAAGCAAAGAAGCTAAACCAGGTGAACATCTTTCCAAAGGAAGTTTCATGGTATATGGTAAGACCAACTATCTTCATCCTCAACTTGAATTTGCTATTGGTCTAGTTGAGAAAGATATTATTGGCGGACCAGTTGACGCCATTTCTTCAAAAACTAAAAATTTTGTGATTGTTATACCTGGAAGAGAAAAGAAAAGTGCACTAGCCAAGAAAATTAAATCTTTATTGAAAAGCGGAGATTTAGACGACATTATTAAATTTCTGCCTGCTGGTGGTGGAGATTTAAAGAAGAAAAGATAATAAATAATTTCTATTCACAAGGCCACATTAAACGAATTGGGAAATTGTCTATGTCATACCTTTCTCCAAGAACGTTCTCAAAAAGGTATGTTTTCTCTTTATAACTTAATTGGAATACTGCGCCTAAGTAAGTTGGTACAATTACATCTTTCTGTTCACCAACGTCTCTTATTTGAATTATTTTATCTTGTGCTTGCCTACCGAAAGTATAACCTCTACTTCGAGTATATTGATACGGATTATTATCTGCACTAAATATTGTCGTTAATTCTAATGGTCGATTACATTCTGTTCCTTTTGAACAAGGATATCTAACCATGAGCCCATAATTGTCTTTAGTAAAATCAGTCGTACTCATAAATCCAACGTTAACATCTCCCCTTTCAAGAATAGAAAGAGCTCTTTCTGTAACCGGAAGATTACTAGTTAAACCGTTATCTTCGTTAAGAAAGAATGCTGTATTTGTTTCACTATCAGTCCCATCATATTTAAAAATGATTCCGTCAACTAACGCTCTTCCACCTTTAAAATAAGTTTGACCACATGTTAATGGTACAACTTCGATTAATTCTTTGGGAGATTCTTTTTCTTCTTGAACTATCGGTTCTTCTGGTATGAATGGTTCAGAAACAATAGATTCTTCGGGTAATTGAATTGCTTCTCCAGTAGATGGAGTTGTTTTTGAAGAACAAGCTACTAAGAACAAAGCAAGGATAATTATAACTAATGCTAAGAATTTTTTCATCTATTCACCTAATACTTAGTAGAATACCTTTGTTTATATATTTTACTTAGTTTTTATAATTTTAAGACACATAACCTTTTAAATAATCACTTTTTATAACTATTGTATGCCCTTGTCGTCTAGCCCGGACAGGACGTGAGCTTGCGGCCAGTAATGACAAAAAGCTTGAAACCGGGGTTCGAATCCCCGCGAGGGCATGAATAAACTGAAATGACCACGTGGGGCCCAAAAATCAAAATGATTTTTGTTTGCCTCGCGAGGGCATTTTTATTAGAATTCTACAACAGATTAAAAGTTGTCAACCTCGGAACATCCTGATTACAATATGGGCAAGTTCTAGGAGTTTTCTTAAATGGGTCGTACTTGAACGTAAATTTACAATGTACACATTTACATTGAACCTGATGAGTTCCAGGAATTCTCGAAAAAGGACTAACTTCGACTTCCTGCCTTCTTGATCTAGACATTTTTTCTAAATAATCATCTTCTGCGTCCCAACCAGCCGGTTTATCCTTTTTAGTAACCTTTTCTTCCTGTTCTTTTTGCCGTTTTGCTTCAGTTCTACCACTAAAACAAGTTGGGCAAACCATCTTTTTGTACTTATAATGAAGCTTGAACTGGTCTGCAGGTGCTTCCATCCCACATTCTCGACAAGGAACTTTTATTGGATTCATGCCCTCACAAAATAACAATAAATATAAATAGTTTTGGATAGTATATAATACAGGATTATTAAAGGGGTGTCAAGATGAATGTTAATTATAGAACTGTTATTACAGTTGCTTTAGCTATGTCTTCTTTCTATGCTGGGAAAAAACTAGGCGAATATAGAACTTCACCTCAAAATGCTGCTTGTTCTAACGATATGATTGATGTGCAAACACAGAACGGACAACATTATGAATTTAGAATGGAAAACGGTCTTTGCATCTTTCCAGATAGAAAAACATTAAATTGCCTTGAACAATGTCTAGAAAAATAAAAAAACATCACCTTTCACCATTTTGGGAAAAGGTAGAACATTTTAACTCTAAATTAATCGTACCTGCATTAGTTCTTTTGTTATTTGTGATTATCTTTGAATTGTTTATACCTGTTGATAATCACATCTTGGAACAAACCGTTACTATCGCTGATTGGATAATAGTTACCATCTTTGTAATTGATTTAATTTTTCTTGCTATTAAAGCTAAAAGTACCAAATTTTTCTTCGAAAATTATTGGTTAGATATTATTGCCGTATTTCCGTTTGGGATTATTTTTGCGTTTGTTGGAACTATTTATCGAGCCGTTGTTCTCTCTGAAAGAATAGTTATTACTCAGGCCATCTTCCATGAAACTCTTGAAGCAACAAAAGGAGTTAAAGTAGTCACTGAAGGTTCAGGTAAAGCTGCAAAAATAACCAGGATTGCTGCAAGATCTTTACGGTTTATCACAAAATCAAAATTATTTAAAAAATTCTCACATCCTAAAAAAAGAGAAAGAAAAACTAAGAAGAAACGACGGTAATTTTTTTAACTTTCTCCAGGACATATTTCTTCTTAAGAGTATATTCTACAAAATCCTTCAACCGAGGATTTCTGGTTTTAATCTCAGCCATAATTCTTCCATCTTGTTCATAGGTCTTAGAATTCTTTTTCTTAAAGTCTTTCACATTTTCTTTCATTGTCAAAGGCGGCCCTGGACGTACTTGAATTTCTGGAAGATTATCCGTTTTAAGAATAAAATAATACGTAACTTTGTCATTCCATTCCCAATCTCCTTCAACAACCCCGAAAGGATTTAGTTCATCTTTCAAGAATTCAAAAACTTTAAAATTTTTCATACCAATTACATCTTCTTTTCCATCAAAAGGGATTGCCGTAAGAATCACGAATGGTTTCTTTCCTGCTTTCTTTTCTACCATTTCCTTTGTAAGCAATTCTGTCTCAAAAAAGGATTTAGAAGGTTTTGTTAAATATCCTTTTGCTTTTTTCTGAAATAATTTAACTTTATCTTCAGTTAAAGCTGCTGCCGCGTTACGATTTTTATCTACTGGATCAACAATTATGATTGGTGATTGAGTTTTCGATTTATTTAGATGAAACAATGCATCTTTTTTATAGAATTTGCTTGGATCAATTACTTCTTTTTTCTTCCATTTCTGTGAAGCTTTCAATAAATTTATGAAAGATCCATAAGTGATTACCAAAATTTCAATCACGTACCCACTAAATCCCCCAAGATAAGATTCAGCGCCATAGAGAGCGTTAGCTTTACAGAATTGTTTAGCTAATCGAATTTCGTCTTTCAGATTTTTGCCCTGAGAATTCACCCATTCAGTATGAAGAGGAGAAACATCCGTGATATTTATTATTCTTTCCGCAGCTTCAATTTTGAGTATTGGGACAACTTCAAAATGATATCCTTGATAAATCAATTGAAAATAATCGCGACTTCCATGAACTCTTTCAATTTTTATCTTTGGGAATATCTTTTTTAATACTAATTCAAGTTCTTCAGAAAGATGTTGAGATTTTGAAACAAAAGTCTTGTAATCAAATTGCACAAAAACATCAACATCATGATTTCCAGATAACCATGTATCTTTAGCACTACTTCCTCCTAGAATTACTTTCGCCTTGCTTCCAAGAGATTTTTGTAAGATTTTAAGAAACCCAGTTGCTACTATCCCAAATTTCTCCCGCTCACTTTTTCCAGGCACTATTTTTTGCAAAACTTCTTTCATAGAAAGATTATAATAAAGAATCTATATTAATGTTTTTATTCAAAAATTGAAATTATTCCCAGCTATATCCAGCAATCCCGAAACAAAGATTACCATCATACCTTGCAACATGTTCACTTATTAAAAGTTGATTGTTGTTAAAAACACAAGATCTATCGGAATCACAATAATCCATCAATGCTTTAAGTGAAGCCACCACATTTTCAACTATGCATCTACTGTCATTAAGCTTACATTGAAACCCGATGATATTATCCCAAGATGGAACCCATCTCAAATCTTTGGTGTATAGTAAACTAACTGAACCGTATAAATCTGGACATCGTTCTCTCACAGCTCCGTTAACAGTACAAGACGTTGTTATTTTAGTAGAATTACTAGCATCAGTTACTAAAAATTCTAAAAATCTGTTATCAACTCGACCGTCAACAGTTTCAGCACAATCAAGAAGCATTTCTTCAAAATCTGTTGGTTCATCAAATAAATTCAATTCGCCACAACCAGTATTCAAACCTGCCGCTAAAAAATAAGAGATTATTTTATTTAATTGATTCATTTTTAATCATACCTCATTACCCAACTGAAAATTTAGTAGTTGACTTCAGACCACGTGCGATTAGGAGTGTCGACCAAGTTATGTTACAAATCGATTGAACGTCATCAGTTGCATCAAAAACACGTACCTCGATTATCCAGCCAGGTTTAATTTGAATTAATGTATGTAATCTTGCTGGATCATGAACCAAACCACGTGAAACCAACAGATTATATAACTCACGTGTAGATTCCAACCGCATCGGATTGCAGTTGGGTGTCGCTTGACGATAAATTTGCATTCGTTGACCATTAGAACAATCCCCCATAACAATTAATTCTTCAAGCGCTTCAACCAAATGATTGTAACGTTCAATACATTGTTCGGCATCAGAGCACCCTATGTTTAACTGCCAACTAGCCACCGCGAGTGCAGCCTTAAGACCGCCGGCACCAGCACGTCGCACAATAATCTCGGCTACGTCTTTATACTTTGGATGAATCAGAATCGGTGGATTACCATTAAAGACTACGGGCATAGCTTGAATATACACATCATGCAAACGAACTGCTACTTCCTGCTCATTCATCACGCGCCTAAGTTCATTAGACAAGTCCTCAAACCGAATTGGCGAGGTTTTACATTCAATTTGCCAAGTCGAAAGTTCTGGACTATGGTGTACTGGATCTAAAAAAGACAATACTTGTGAAGCAATAGAAAGAGGATTACCATCCTCCCCAACAATAACCCGCTCAAGTTCAACACCAACCAACATTCCATCCTTTCGGCAAGTAGAATCCATTTTAGCTAACCATTCATCAAACGAAAGAACCTTAATTTCCATGATATTCATGCCTTGAAGAATAAATTTTATTTAAACATTACTAAACAAATGATCAATATGAACAAATCATCCCAACTTTTATAAATCTCTCTGGAATTAACATCATATGAAACTCTTACCATCACTTAAGGAAAGAAAACGATATGTGCTCTTTAAGATTGATTCTAAAGAAGATTTCACCGCAATGGATGTAAAAAAGGCTGTAGATAATGCAATAAAAGATTTTATTGGAGAGTTAGGCATCTCCAAGGCTTCACCAATGTTTCTTTCAGAAAGATATCAAAAAAACCAATTTATCGTTAAAGTTAACCATAAATTCGTAAATGAAGTTGTTTCAGCTATCATCTTAATCAAAAAGATTAAAAACACTCCGGTTCTTCTACAATCCGTTATAATCTCAGGAACTCTTAAAAAAGTCAGTTCCTACATTAAGTGAGGTGTTATTTATGACTATGAACAAACAAATGATTGACAAAATGGGCTACGATCGCTCAATTACTATGTTTTCTCCTGATGGACGACTGTTACAGGTAGAATATGCTAAAAAAACAGTGAGACAAGGTTCCACTGCTATTGGGATTGCCTGCAAAGATGGCGTAGTTTTAGTTACCGATAAAAGAATTACATCTAAACTTCTTGTTCCAGAAGCTATCGAGAAAAATTTCCAAGTTGATGACCATATTGCTGTTACTGCAGCAGGCATTATTTCTGATGCTCGAGTATTGGTTGATAGAGCTCAAGTTAAAGCTCAACAACATTTAGTTACATACGACACAAAAATTGACATTCTTTCAATTGTTAAAGACATCTGTGATCTTAAACAAGTATGCACTCAATCTGCTGGACTTCGTCCATTTGGTGTTTCCTTGTTAGTTGGTGGAGTTGAAGAAGACGGAACTGTAAAACTTTTCCTCACTGAACCCTACGGATTATATTTCCAATATAAAGCTACAGTGATTGGAGAAGGAGAGGCTGAAGTTGATGCATTTTTACAGAAGAAATACCGTTCTAATATGTCTGTTGACGACGGTCTTAGATTAGGATTGGAAGCAATGAAACAATTCCTAAAAGATGATTTTAATTTTGACCGAGTTGACGCAGTTGTGATTAGACAGTCTGACAAACGATTCCATAAACTTGATAATGACACACTTAAATCATTCATGAAGTGAAATTCAACTGAGATCTCATGTCGGAAAAAATAACTTTAGCTCGGATAAAAAAGTACGGGGAAACATTTGAAATAAGTGTTGACCCAGACAAAGCTTTGCAATATAAGAAAGGTCTAATCTCCGATATCCAAGATGTTCTTCTTGCTAACAATATCTTTACTGATGCCCATAAAGGAGAAGTTGCATCTCATGGCGAGTTAGAAAATGCTTTCAAGACTACCAACATCGATAAAATTGCTGAAATAATTTTAAAAGAAGGAGAAATCCAATTAACGGCTGAACATCGTGCTCACGAACGTGAACAAAAATTAAAGAAATTAATCACTTTGATTAGCCGACAAGCTGTTGATCCAAAAACTGGATTTCCTCATCCCCCAACCAGAATAGAAGCTGCTTTGGAACAAGGAAAAATTCATCTTGACGATCGTAAAACTATTGAAGAACAATTTGATGATATTATTTCAAAGTTAAGACCCATAATTCCAATTAAGATAGAACAAAAGAAACTTTTAGTGACGATACCAGCCCAACATACAGGTAAAGCTTATAATATCGTTAAAAGTAATTCTAAAATTCTTAAAGAAAATTGGAATAACGATGGAAGTTGGTCTGCGGAAATAGAACTCCCTGCTGGATTTATTCATGAATTTATGGATAAGGTAAACACGGCCACTCATGGGGAAGCTATGATGGAGCAAAGAACATGATTATTTCATATGCCGAGACTAATTAGAAAGTAAGCATCACGATTTATATTCATTTTTCCCATAAACTTTAAAAAGTAGCACCCAATTTATGCTCCAAAAGAAGGAAAACCCAAAGGAGGGTCCGCTTAACACCTTCTAACCATATATCATAAGGGCGGACAGATATGACAAATGAGTCAAGTATTAATTAACGAAAGGGATATTGTCATCCCAGGTCAGGTTTTAGCTGAAGGATTAGATTACCTTCCAGGAGAAAACACTTACCGAAAAGACGATAAAATTTTTGCGAACGTACTCGGAATTACTTCCTTACCAGGAAGAGTGGTAAAAGTTACCCCACTTTCAGGACCGTATACGCCTAAAGTTGGCGATAAAATTATTGGCCAAGTAGGAGATATTCTTATGTCCGGTTGGAGAATTGGCACCGGTACAGCTTATACTGCTGTTCTTAATGTTAAAGACGCTTCTTCAAGATTTATCAAATCTGGTGAAGATCTGAGTAGAATTCTTGCTATTGGCGATTATGCTGTAGTTAAAATTACCAAAGTTACTTCTCAAAACCTGATTGATCTTACAATGCGTGAACCTGGATTAAGAAGAATTAACGGTGGCAGAATTATGAAAATTAATAGCCATAAAGTACCAAGAGTTATTGGTAAAAAAGCTAGTATGATTAATCTAATTAAAGATAACACTGGCTGTGATATTACTGTGGGTCAAAACGGATTAGTTTGGTTAAGAGGATCTGCTGAAGGAGAAATCCTTGCAGAGAAAGCAATCAAACTTATTGAACAAAAATCTCACGAAGAAGGACTTACCGACAAAATGGAAAAATTCCTTCATGAAAATAAAGGAAATATCGTTGTTGACAAAAAGTTCCGACGTGAAGAAGGCGAAGAAAGCCAATCTGAAGAATCCTTTTCGGAGGAAGATCAATAAAATGGCATACACAAAACGATTAGACGGAAGAAAAAATAACGAACTTCGACCAATGGAAGCAAAAGCTAGTGTAGTTCCAAATGCTGACGGTTCTGCCTCATTCAAAATTGGTAAAACCTGGGCAATTGCTGCAGTATATGGGCCACGAGAAATTTTCCCAAGATTTTTAGCAAATCCAAAAACAGGGATTATCAGATGCCATTATTCCATGATGCCTTTCTCAGGATCGGGAGAAAGAATTAGACCTGGAAGAAGCAGACGAGCTCAAGAAATCTCCATGGTAATGGAAAATGCATTAAATCCAGTTGTTGATTTAAGAGCATTCCCAAATACTGTTGTTGATATTTTCATTGAATTACCTCAAACTGACGCTGGAACACGATGTGCAGCAATTTCTGCAGCAGCAATCGCTTTAGCTGATGCTGGAATTCCTATGACAGATATGGTCAGTTCTATTGCTGTTGGTCAAGTTGACGGGACAGTTGTTGTTGACTTGATGTATAATGAAGAAGCGTACCCTGCAATTGTCTCAGACGTGCCGGTTGCTATGCTACATAACACTAAAGAGATTACCTTATTACAAATGGATGGGGAAATCTCCAGGGAAGATCTAATGAAAGCGCTGGAAATGGCTAAAGATGCTACAGAACTAGTTTACCAGGAACAGATGAGAGCCCTGCAAGAAAAATTCACAAAAACGGAGTAAAAAGAAAATGATCATAAATCAAGAACAAATTCGAGAACTTGCCGCTCAAGGCAAAAGATTAGATGGACGAGAACTTCAAGAATATAGAAGTCCAATCAAAGTTGATCTTAACATTTCATGGACTGCAGAAGGTTCAAGCCAAGTTCAAATTGGAGAAACAGTTGTAATGGCTGGAGTAAAACTTTCTCTTGAGAAACCCTACAATGATACCCCCGATGAAGGTGGAATCATGATTAATTCAGAATTAACTCCATTATCTAGTTCTGAATATGAATCAGGTCCACCTGGAATAAAATCGATAGAATTAGCTAGAGTTATTGACAGAGGTATTAGAGAAGCAAAAGCTATCGACATGAAAAAACTGTGTATCACTCCTGGTGAGAAAGCCTGGTTTGTAACTGTAGATATTATCACTATTAATGACGCAGGTAATCTTTTTGATACCGCAGGAATTGCTGTTCTTGCAGCATTAAAAACAGCACATTACCCCGTAGTTAATTCTGAAACTGGCGCAATTAATTATAAAGAAAAAACCGATCAAAGTTTACCTTTAACAAAGGAACCAGTATCAGTTACTGTTTACAAAGTAAACGGGAAATTTTTAGTTGATCCAACTATCCAAGAAGAAAAATCGGCTGATGCGAGATTAACAATTGCCTCTGATAAAAAAGGTACAATCTCAGCAATACAAAAAGGCGGAGATGCTCCATTATCGCTTGAAGAAACTGATGCAATGATTCAAATTGCTTTAGAAAAAGCGACATATTTACGAAAAGAATTAAATAAGTTCGTAAATTAAACTTAGAAGAGGCCTTAATGGCCTCTTAATTAAAAATTAAAAAATGGCAAACCACAACACGATTGAAAAATATACCAAGTATGAGAAAGCACGAATGATCGGTTCACGTGCTTTACAGCTATCAATGGGAGCACCTTTTCTTTTAAAACTCTCTCAAGAAGAATTAGAAAAGATTAGCTTCAATCCGATTGAAGTTGCATTGCTTGAGTTCAATGAAGGCGTTCTTCCTATCACGGTAAGACGACCTACCAGAAAACCAGCTTTAGCTTAGTAATAAAATGAGAAAAAAATTTAATGCACTTCTCATCGCTACTTTGGTTGCTATCACGCCGGGTACAACTAGTTCTCAGAATGTTGAACAACAAAATGAAGATCCGCTCGAAGATATAATCATAAATGATCTTAAGAAGAATTCTACCGTTTGTTTATTACGACATTCAGTATATTTCAGTGAAGGTAAAGCATTAATTCAATCAAAATCTTTTACCGGTCTTGTTACTGATTATGATAATTTAGGAAGAGCTTATGTTCTTACTTCAACCCCAACCCCGAATAAAAGAATGCCGACTTTATTCGGAAGAGAAGTTTTAGATTTGGCAGAAATAACCTATTTTGCTTTTGATAGAAATGATAAGATCCCATTAGAAGTTGTGGAAGAGAAAGGTAATGTTACTATGTTAAGAACAAGATCCGGTTTAAATATCAAAGATCATAAAATTGGATACAAAGTTGAACCTAGCATAGTTCTTCAGGATGCAGCATCCCCTTTAGTCATTTTAAAATTGATGGAACCAGATTTAGTTTATGCTCCTGCTTGCGAAAGAAGCGGATTACGAAAAGAAAAACCGGTAGATGGATTAATCACAAATAGAGGCTATGATAAAGACCATTTTGAGGTAACTTTCCAAAAAAGAGTAGCTTCTACTACGGGTGGCCCAGTTTTTATTGTTAGGCCGGATGGAATCTATTTAGGTGGTCTTCTTGAAGAACAATCAAAAGATGGTAAAGGTGTTGTAATAAATATAAAAGGATTTTACAATCTAATTACCACCAAATGAATAACATCATCACTGAAGAGAAACTGAATAAATATTTTGATATTACTAGAGAAGCCTTAGCCAAAGCCAAAGAAGCCTTTGATAATGACCGAAAGAAACAAGCGGAAGATTTTTTTGATATGGCTGAAAGATATTTTAAAGATGCTAATTTCTTTTTTAAGGAAAAAAATGACCTAGTTCTTGCCTTTGCCGCCCTTAATTATGCTCACGGATGGCTTGATGCTGGAGCAAGAATTGGATTGTTTATCGTCAATGATTCTCGATTATTTACCGTTGACGACAATGCCGTAACCACTAAAGAGTACTAAATACTCCGAAAGATTTATAAATAAATAGTCTCAGAAGGGATTATAGGGGTTTTGGGATGGATGTTAATACCCGGGGGGAACCGATTACAATGATTGTTCAAAAAGATTTCCTAAATAAACTCAAAGATTTTGGATTAAACTCTTACGAGAGTAAACTATGGATAGCTCTACTTAGCAGAGGCGTTTCAACAGCAGGAGAACTTTCCGACATCTCTAACGTACCTCGTTCTAGAGCATATGACGTTCTTGAATCACTTGAAAAAAAAGGATTTATCGTAATGAAAGTTGGTAAACCTATCAAATATTTGGCCGTACCACCTTCAGAAGTTATTGAACGTGTAAAACGAAAAATTCAAGAAGATACCGACGTTAAACAGAAAACTCTTACTCAATTAAAAGAAAGTGAAACTCTTGATGAATTAAATACTCTTCATACCGAAGGAATCAAACTCGTTGATCCTACCGACAAATCCGGTGCATTTAGAGGACGAGATAAAGTTCACGAACATCTCTCAACCATGATTAAAAATGCTCAGAAAACAATTACTTTGGTAACCTCAAAAGATGGTCTTGACCGAAAATTTGATGCCCTTGGAAATCATTTAAAGAAAGCCGCAAAAAATGGTGTTGAGATTAGAATCGCAGCAACTTCCCCAGCAAATAAGGAAACTGTTGACGCTTTGAGTAAAATTGCAACAGTTAAACATATTAAAGAAACTAATGCTAGATTCTGTATTGTTGACAATAAAGAATTGCTTCTTTTCCTTACAGATGATAAGAAAATTCACAAAAGTTATGACTGTGGTGTCTGGTTAGATGCCCCATTCTTTGTAGAATACTTCGGTAGTTTGTTTGAAAAAGAATGGAAAAGTACGTAAAGTCAATATTTGATTTTATTTTTTAATCTTTTTTAAACAATTTCTTTCGATTAGTAAGATTTTTAATCTACATCCCATTACTTCTTTAAATGGCATTAAAACAAGTTATTCTTATCAGACAAGATCTTAAGCTACCAAAAGGAAAAGCTTGCGCTCAGGTTGCTCATGCCTCCGTAGATGCCGTTCTAAAAACCCCACCAGAAGTTATCAAGAAATGGAGAAGTGAAGGGATGGCCAAGATTGCTCTCAAAGTAAAAGATGAAAAAGAACTCATTAAGTTTTTCCAAATAGCAAAAGACGAAGGTCTTCCGGTTTCATTAATCACGGATGCTGGAAAGACTGTTGTTGCCCCGGGAACTAAGACTTGTGCAGGTATCGGACCGGGAGATGAAGAGGATATCGATAAGATCACAGGTGGTTTATCACTGTTATAATCTTTCAACGCTAAAAATTAGAAAACCTTTCCGATATCTTTATAAATAACCTTCTTTCACAAGGCATTATGAAAATCCCTAAGTCTATGATGAGACTTTGTAAAACCTGTAAGAAACATACAGAACATAAAGTAGCTCAAAACAAGCGTAGAACAGCAAGTTCTCTTAGCCTAGGATCAAAATACAGAGCTAGAAAACGAGGACAAGCTAGAGGGGTCGGTGGCCATGGAAAATATTCTAAACCGGCAGTTACAAAATTCAAACGAACCGGAGCAAAAACAACTAAAAAGACAGATTTAAGGTATACTTGCAATATTTGTAAGAAAATATCTTGTCAAGCTGTGGGTATTCGTTCAAAACATGTTGAGTTGATTTAAATATGGAAACACCAAAAAGCAAATTCATTAAAGTAAGATGTAATCAATGTAAAAACGAGCAAGTCGTATTCGATTGTGCTAGCACTATTGTATCCTGTCTTGTTTGTAATGCAGAACTTGTCCACCCTGCCGGTGGTAAATCTAAGATTGCAGCAAGAGTTCTAGAAGTGTTAGAATAGAAAGGGAAGATTTTTAAATACGCTTCTTTCATCCTTATAGTATGTTATATTCAGTAAATGGTTACCCCGAAGAGGACGAGATAGTTCTTTGTAAAGTAACTAAGATTTATCCAAATTCGGTATTTGTAGATCTTCTTGAATATGAAGGAAAATTTGGGATTATTCATATCTCTGAAGTCTCACCAGGAAGAATCAGGAACCTTCGTGATTTTGTAAGTATTGGAAGGCAAATTGTATGTAAAGTTCTCCGGGTTGATGAACAGAAAGGGCACATTGACCTATCATTAAGAAGAGTTAATTCTAACCAAAGAAGAGAAAAGCTTGAAGAAGTAAAACAAGAAATGAAAGCAGAACAACTTCTGAAAAACCTAGCTACCAAATTAAAGAAACCAGCAGACCAAATTTACAAGGAAGTGACTGATAAAGTCTTTAAAGAATATTCACATTTATATTTAGCCTTCAAAGATATTGTTTCTGAAGAATTTAATTTAGAAGAACTTGGAATAAAAAAAGATCTTGCAAATGAAATCAAAGAAGCTGTTTTAGAAAAATTTAAACCAAAGAAGATTATCATTGAAGGAGAAATCAAAATTCAAACCTTTGCTCCAAATGGAGTAAATAAAGTTAAAAATGTTCTAATAAAGATTGAAAAAATTTCTGATACAATATCTTTATCATATCTTGGAGCAGGAAGATACAGAATACATATTGAAGATTTTGAATATAAGAATGCAGAAAAAACACTAGCGGAAGTAATTAAATTGTTAGAAGATTTCAACGATAAAGTATCTACTGGTACTTTTATTCGTGAAAAAAGCGACTAGGAGCATGAAACACATTAACAAATGCACGCAATGTCTAACTTATACTCTTAAAGATATTTGCCAAAAATGTGGGGCAAAAACAATCCAACCAAAACCGCCGAAGTATTCTCCAGAAGATAAATACGGACAATATAGAAGGGAAGAGAAGAAACAAGAATTTAAAGATAAAGGTTTAATTTAACCGATTCCAAAGTTGAAATCTTGCCCTTGAACTACGACACCATTTGATAATCCAATAAAAGATACTTTTTGTTCTCCTTCTTTAGATAACAACACATTCCCATCAAAAGAACCCATTGTTATCAAGTCGTCTTTTAATGGATAATCTAATCTATCTCCAACCTTAAGTGAACCGCTTCCACGAGGGAATTCTACGCTGTTAAGAGTTACTTCAGTTAAAGTGATACTATCGTAAGGAAGATTAGTGAAGGATATTTCTAATTCTTTTAATGAAGCTAAAGAAACACCATTAACCGAAATTTTCTTAGCTTTACCCTTCAATGAGATCACTCCTTCATTAGTTAGCATCTCTCCTTCGAATCCACTTACTACTAAAGATACTTTTTCAATATTTTGCAGTTCTAATTGATCGCCGTTAATTGTAATTTCTGTTTCTAAATTTGTGAAATCAACCCCGACAGTCCCAACCTTAACTTTTTCTTCTTTAAGTTCCGGAACTCCATCAAACATCAAATCTAAAGAAATTTCTTTAGCGATATCAAAATTATTTGCTTGAGAATTTTTAGAATTAATTGCCATTAACGGATCTTTATCATACAAAACTTCTCCATTAGAATCAGTAGAACCTACAATAGCGCTCGTTAAACTGAATCCTTGATCATTAACTAAGAGTAATAAAAATATTCCAGCAACAACTAACGTACCTAAAATTATAAAGAATCTTAAATTATGATGTTTTGGATGTCCTTCTGGCATAATATTGGCCTCTTTTCTAAAGTTATGAGTTAATCGACGTTAATAAATGTTTTGGTTTCGACAGAAAAATTCTCAAGCATAACCTTTTTAAATAAACCCCTTATTTAGAGTTTATTCGAGGGGTGCGCCGGTTAAGGCTTGCGCATACTGGAGAAGACATAGATCTTTTTCTCCTCATCGATCAACATGGAAAGGTGAAATAATATGGCACGAATGCATTCAAGAGCGAAAGGAAAAAGTGGAAGCACTAAACCTATTGGAAAAGTACCAGCATGGGCTCCTTACAAAGGCAAGGAAGTTGAAAAGTTAGTTGTAAAATACGCGAAAGCAGGAAATACTGCCAGTGAGATTGGTATGATTCTTAGAGATAGTTATGGTGTTCCTAGTGTTAAAACATTTACTGATAAGAGGATTACAGAAATCCTTATTGAACAAAATTTAGCTAAAGAACTTCCAGAAGACATCTTAAGTTTAATTAGAAAACTAAACGATGTTAAACAGCATCTTGAAAAGAATAAACAAGATAAAACTGCTTTACGTGGATTCCAATTAACAAATTCTAAACTTCGACGCTTGGTAAAATATTACAAACGTAATGATAAATTACCTGCAGAGTTTAATCTTGATATCAGCAGATTAAAAATGTATCTCGAATAGAGATGTTTTTATTTTTTAATATTTTTATTTTTTTTATTTAATCTTTTTTTGATAAATTAATTTGATAACTTAAAGAATCGATTCTCATGTTTTTCTTTACTAATTGTAGAAGTTATCGTCGGCCCATAATTATGGCCAGGATAAATAACTGTATCTCCCGGCAATTCTTTTAGACGTTCAAGAGTGTTAAACATTTCTTTCGCATCACTACCCGGAAAATCTACCCTGCCACATCCCTGAACAAATAATGTATCGGAAGTAAACAAATTCTTACCAGCAAGAAGACAGATAGAATCATATAAATGACCAGGAGTGTGCATCACTGTTAATTTTAGTTCTCCCACCGCAAGAACATCACCATCTTCTAATCCTTTATCGACGGTTATTTTAGTCGAACGATGACCATAAACCGGAATTCCGTTTTTATGATATATATCTAAATCTACAACATGGTCAAAATGACTATGAAGAAAAACCACAAAAAGAGGATTGAAATTTTTCTTGTGGATAAATGAAAGAATTTTCTCTGCAGAAACTGCCGGATCAATGATGCAACATTCTTTATTAGATGAAATAACGTAAGTAAAGTTTTGGTCATAACCCCCGCAGAATGATTTAATTTCCATTGAAAAAATAGTAAAAGAAAAAAGAAAAAAATTAAAGTTTAGTCCTAATACTCTCAATATTTGACGCTATATCGAATCCTTTCTTAGTTAATTCTAACAACTTTAATCTTCCTTCTTTCTTAAAATTGATTAAATCTGCTCTCTGCATCTCTTGTAAAATCTTTACCACATGAGAATATGTACAGTCAATCTGCTTAGCTAAAACAGACGCATAGACGTCAGACGTCGCGTTCTTCAATTCAACCAACATCATTGCTGGTTTCTCTCTAAAAAATACGTCGAAGATTACCTTACTTTTTTTATTCAATGTTACACCCCGCTGATCATCACCACACCCCTAGAATGATTGGGTTCTAATGTTGATATTTAAACATTTATTGACTCTAAACGCTATATTGTAGAAGCTATCCGTTATTTAAACCTTTCGAAGCGATATACTAAAGTGCCAAAGCTTTCGAACTTATTTTTGGCACTTTATATATATAAAATGCGTTAATATATTCGAAATCTAACGCATTTTAGTATATCATTGAAAACACGAACCTTTTTAAGCCTTTACCAATCCTAAAAATTATGATTTCAGAAGACCTTCTTCATTTTTTCCCTCATGAAAAGATTAGAGGAGGACAAGAAGAATTAGTAATAGACCTTTCTTCAGCTTTAAGCAATAAAAAGATTCTTCTGGCTCATGCTCCGACCGGTCTTGGAAAAACCGCTAGCGCGCTATCTGTAGCGTTATTTGAAGCTCAGAAACATAAAAAGAAAGTTCTCTTCTTAACTAATAGGCATACTCAGCATCAAATTGCAATCCATACTTTAAAATTAATTAGCCGAAAAATTGGGAAAAAAATTGTGTGTGCTGATTTAATTGGTAAGAGATGGATGTGCAGCCACGATACGGCAGGATTATTTGGTAATGATTTTAATGAATTTTGTAAAACAATTGTTGAAAGGGGAGAATGTGAGTTCTATAATAATATCAGAACCAATAAAGGACTTACCGTAACTGGAGAAGCTTTGCTTGCACAATTACAGAAACTTGAACCGTTACATAATGAAGAACTGATTGAACAAAGTAAAGAACAAAGAATGTGTAGTTATGAAGTATCATTAGCATTAGCTAAGAAAGCTGACGTGATTATTGGAGATTATTATTATCTCTTTAACCCGTTTGTTCAATCTACCTTATTTGCTAAATTAGATATCACAATGGAGGATATCATAGTAATTGTTGATGAAGGACATAATTTACCTTCAAGAGTTACCGACATGTTAAGTTCACAATTAACTACCGCAATGGTTTATAATGCTATTCAAGAAGCAAAAAAGTTCAGATATGATGGTCTATTAAATTGGCTTCAGGAATTAGGAAAAGTGTTAGTTAATTTAGGTACATTTGAATCAACAGAAATTGGCAAAGAAAGACTTATTCTGAAAGAAGATTTCTTTAATGCAGTTAATAAAATACAAGATTATGATGAATTGATTAATGAAATTGAACTAGCAGCAGATGAAGTACGTAAAAAACAACGAAGATCTTACCTTGGTGGAATAGCTTCTTTTCTTGATTCATGGAAAGGCGAAGATGAGGGATTTATTAGAGCTGTAAGTGAAAAACCAGGAACTTCAAACGTAGTACATATGATTCGATATTCCTGCCTTGACCCAAGTATTGTTACTAAAACTGTTTTCCAAAGAGTTCATGCTGGAGTTATTATGAGCGGAACATTACAACCAACGTTTATGTATAAAGATCTCTTAGGGATAGAAAACGGTGTTGAGAAAGGATATCATTCTCCGTTTCCTCCAGAAAATAGAGTTAGCCTAATTGTTCCTGAAACAAGTACTAAATATGAAACGCGAGGAGACGCTATGTATAAAAAAATCTCCGAAAAATGTTCAGATATTTCTTCTTTAATACCGGGAAATGTTGCTCTGTTCTTTCCATCATACGACTTGAGAGATCGAGTAGGCGTATTCTTTCTGTCAAAGAAAGAATTATTTTGGGAAAAAAGTTCCATGAGTAAAGAAGAAAAAGAAGAATTCCTTCAGAAGTTTAAAGATAAGAAAAAAACAGGCGCAGTTTTATTGGGAGTAACCGGGGGAAGTTTCGCTGAAGGCGTGGATTTTCCAGGAGATTTACTACAGGGAGTTGTTATTATTGGTCTACCACTTGGCAAACCAGATTTGATGACAAAGAAAACTATCGCTTACTATGACCTCAAATTTGGCAGAGGCTGGGATTACGGATATACTTTTCCCGCAATAAACAAATGTTTACAGTCAGCAGGAAGATGTATCCGCTCAGAGAAAGATCGTGGAGCAGTTATTTATCTTGATGAACGATTTGCTTGGCCAAAATACTTTTCATGTTTTCCTCGAGAAGGATTGATTGTAACGAAAGAATATGAAAAATTTTTGAAAGAATTCTTTTAGATAGCAAAAACAGAACCATTTTGATGCAAATACCCCCCCAGTATACCAAAACGTAACATTTATATACCTGTCCCTCTTTTCTAACAAATACATCGAAAGACAGCGATAACTTGCGTCTTTCTTAAATCACAATGATTGAGGGGTTCCTCTATGAGTTCTACCACCCTCACCCCCTCTTGAGGAATCCCCCATCTTTTTCTTATGATTTTAAATGAATAAAAAGTTCTAGCCAGGAATAAAGCAGTGCTACCTCCCAGTAGTTAAACGTCGAAAGTTTTATATAGAAGAAAGCTACATTTTTCTAATATATACTAAAGTGCCAAAGCTTTCGAACTTATTTTTGGCACTTTATATATATATAAAATGCGTTAATATATTCGAAATCTAACGCATTTTAGTATAGCAAAAATGACAACATACACTTACAGAAGACTATCGGATCTCCCAGAATCCTTAGATGATTTTTGTGGAGAAATGGGAGAAATTGGTTCAAAAAATTCTTTAGAATCAATGGCAAAACCCGAAACTGAAGAAGTAGAACCATCAAAAATTTTTGAAAGAGTATGTTTTACTGCAGGCGCGATCTACCTTTTAGCGGCCCCATTAGTAGGTTATAAAATTTATACTAACCTTGAGAATTATTCAAGCGGAACAATTATAGCTGGCTCATTAGTAGTAACAGAACTAATCATGCTTGGCTTCACACATTTAGAATCAGCAAAAAAGGGATATCTCATAAACAGATATTCTAACACCTTGCTCTTTATTGGAACAGTTGCAGACTTCTTTGTAAAAACATACGATTCAATTACTAAAAAAAATGAAAAAAAATGATTCGATAGATGATTATTGTGCGCAAGAAGTGACTGTTCCGTGTAAGTTACCTAACGATATTCGCTTTATGTTAACCACTTTTGGAATATATAACTTAAGTCTAGGATTATCTCTTTATGATTGTATTTTTAAAAACAATAGTGGAAGTTTAAAATTTACTCCAGATGGAATGCAAATATGTTATATTTTAGCCCCAGTGTTAATAGCTAATGGTCTACGCTCATTTAAAGATGCAATATTCCCAATAAAAGAAATGACTATACCAAAAGGTGAATCACCAGAAGAGATTTATTTCAGCAGAGCTGTGGGCGTAACCGCCACTCTCTTTATTGGATATTTAGCATCAGTCAAATGCTTTTTAGAATAAATAAAAGATGACCTAAATCATTTCATAGAAATTAACAAATTCTTCCTGCGAAATTAACAAACCCGCTTCCAAGAAATGTTTTGCTAGAACTCTTGCATCCTTTTCAACATCTTTACTTTTTTTGAAATCAAGAATTCTCTGTAAAGTAAAACTGCTTAAATATCCGCCGTGCAATGAAAGAATTGTTTCCTTATCACTACCAGATTTAGTAGATCTTTGAACTTTAAATGATTTTGGACAAAAAACATTATTCTCAAAATGAAATTTATCGCTTTTAGCTTCAAATCCAGGCATTTCCCGTAAAACTAAGTTAAGTAAGAATTCTTTTCTAGAATCACCGGAGACCATATTTCTGTCAGTATCTTCTCCAAGAGCGGAAGCTTGATGAATACGTCCAAGATATTGTTTAACCTTTTGTCTAGGACCATTTTCCGTACTTACGTTTTCCACTAAATACGCATAAGGCTTGTCGTGAATTGTCTTTACCCGAATAAATGCCATTAAATACTAAAATTATGTTGTATATTATAAGGGTTTCCATTAAAACCACATATACACTATAGAAGGTCAATGATAAAAGAATATATCTTTCACCACTAATAGTGTATGAAAATGACCCCTGCACCAATTAATAGGTGCGTTGAATGTTTTCATACAATTACTAATCCGCTCTGTACATCTTGTCTTGCAGAAAGGATGAATATGGTAATTGGTGAGACTTATCCTGGACTGGCAAAAGAGATTATTCCCGCAAATATTGAAGGAGAAACAGAATGTATTTCTTGCCATAAAAAAACAGGATTATGTGCACATTGTTTCAGTAAAGATATTTATGAATATCTCAAAGAACGTAACCCTGCTGCAGCAAAAGAATTTTGTAATCGCTTTGATTTTGAAATCATAAAAATGCGTAAAAGCGTTCTGCCTAGACGCTTTTCTTGACCACACATTTTTAGGATCCAAGAAAACACTATGCAATGCACTACATCCTCGCCCTAAAGAAAGAGGTATTGTGCTTTTCTTCAGATAAGAAAGATACAAAAATTATCTTAACTATCTTCCGGATTGAACTTCTTCACATAACTCAAAAACTCTATCCACTGTTAATTGGAATGAAACACTCGGTAAAGTTGGATGTGTTAACAATGAACTATCTTGCCCTTCATGTAATGTGATTACTTCTTCATTAACAATTTTTCCTTTATCCTTTCTCGTAAGTCTAATTGGAACAATAACATTTTCCCCATTACAATGGTCCGGCATTTGTAGAACCTTCCATTCCAATGCCCCTGCCGCAGTATAACTTCCTCGTTTTGGTTTTATAGTATAACTTTCACCATCACTTGTCAAAACACTTAATGAATAATAATTACAAGTTTTATCACAGATCTGACTTCCCTTATACAAATCAGCTAATTTTCCACAAGTCCCATCGATACACAATGCTCCTTGAGGACATTGCAAATTATCATTACATTCTCCACCAATCATTGCTCCAACATTACGTTCAAAATTATCACAAAGAGCATTATTATTTGCATCTGTACAACATGCATCACCATCCGGGTTTGGAATCTGGGGAGCTGTACATTCAACAGTATAAGTTATTTCTCCGGCGGTTCCGGTAGCATTACCTCCAACTAATCTTTGGAAATAAACTGCTTGCCCAACCGATGCTTGCAATATGAAAAATATTCCAAGAACTAAAAGAACTCCAACAATCCCGATTATCGCCATCTTCTTTTTATCCGGAGAAATCTGATCTGCACTTTTCTGTTGGTAACGAGTGTAATTATGTTTCATCGTTGCTTTGTAAGCATTAGCAATATCAGAATCGGACCAACCCGCTTTCTTAAGGTTCTCTTGAATATGCGGAAATTTCTTTCCTTCACGTACATGTTTGGTGATATAATCTACCACACTTTTATCAACGGTATTCCCTAATTGAAATCCTTTTCGACGAAGGTAATAAACAACAACTCCACCAACAACTCCAATTATTGCTAAGAAAATTAAGACGTTAGCCATCCGTCTACGTGAACTAACTTGCTCTTCGAGAGTACTTAGATCGGTTTTAGTAACACCAAGATCTTCTTGTAAACCAGCAAGTCCAGTTGCTACAGCATCTTCTTGAGATCCTACTTCTTGAAGAATGGTGTTCATACGTTGACTTATTTCCCTTAATTGTTCTTCTTGCTGATTACCCAATCCTTGGAATTCGCTAATTTGTCTTTCTAAAGCATCAATTCTTAACTGTAAATCCTCTAAATCCATTTGAAGTAAAAATACACTCTGTTCAATTGGTGTTTCGGGAAGATTTGTTGAAGCAACAATCGGAACAGAAACATTATCTGCCGATTCTTCTATTTCAACTACACAACTCCCTAGAACATCATCGCAATAATAAGTTCCGGGAGGATATTCTCCACTTAAGAATTCTTCGCAAGTGAAATCATCTAAACATTGAAAACCCGTATCAATTTGAGCAGAAGCTAGGAAACTTAATAGAATAAGCAGTACACCTATCACGATCGGAATGTTTTTCCGCATTATTTAATGTCCTCTTTTTATAGGAGAGAGTATTTTTTTAGATTTATATATGTTTGTGTTTAACGAAGGTAAATTTTATATAACCCCCAATTATTTCAACCATCATGCTAGACATTAATCTTGTTCGAGAACAACCAGATCTTTTAAAAAAGAACGAAAAGAAACGAAATAAGGACATCAAAGTGGTGGATGTTATTCTAAAATTAGACGAACAATGGCGGACAGCTTTGAAAGAAGTTGAAACACTTAAACATACCCGTAATGTTGTTTCTGAAGAGATTAATAAAGCTAAAAAATCCAAAGATGAAAAAACAGCACAGAAAAAAATTAAAGAAATGAAAACTGTCGCTGACGATATCAAAAAACAAGAAGACAATGTCAAAGACCTTCTTGAAAAAAGAGATAAAGAACTTCTTAAACTTGGCAATATTATGCATCCTGACGTCCCACAAGGGAAAGATGATTCCGAGAATTTTGAATTAAAAAAAGTTGGAAAAATTCCCTCATTTAGTTTTGAAATAAAAAATCACGTTGAAATCTTAGAAAACCTAGGATTGGTTGATTTCGATGCTTCCGCTGTAACCTCCGGAAACGGATTTTATTTCTTGAAAGGACAATTAGCTCTACTGAACCAAGCTTTAATCCATTTTGCGATCAATTTTATGCAGAAAAAAGGATATACTTACATTGAACCACCATTAATGCTGAGGAAAGAAATTCTTGGTGCTGCTGTTGATGTGGAAGAATTTGGTAAAAGTATTTATTCTATTGAAGGAGAAGACTTATCTTTGATTGGGACTAGTGAACATGCTTTACTTGGAATGCACGCTGCTCAAGCAATCCCCGAACAAGAACTTCCAAAAAAATATTTCTCTTACTCCATGTGTTTCAGAAAAGAAGTTGGTGCTCATGGAATTAACGAAAAAGGATTGTGGAGAACCCATCAATTTAATAAAATAGAACAATTCATTTTTTGTAAACCTGAAGAGAGTAATAAAATGTTTGAAGAACTTCTTAAGAACACCGAAGGATTGGTTAAAGAATTAGGATTGCCATACCGAGTTATCGAACTTTGTTCCGGTGATTTAAGCGCATGGAAACAAAGAAGTTATGATGTGGAAGTTTGGAGACCAACTTTAAATGCTTATGGTGAAATTGCTTCTTTGAGTAATTGTACCGACTACCAGGCAAGAAAATTAGGGATCAAAGTGATTAGAAAATCTGAAAGTAAAAGAGAAGTTCTTCATACGCTTAACAATACCGCCATCGCTACATCCAGAATCATGGTAGCCATCCTAGAAAATTTCCAAACTAAGAAAGGTACAGTAAAAGTGCCAAAAGCCCTCCAACCATACATGATGGGTATTACTGAGATTGGGAAATAAATTTTCTTTTAAATCAAAAAGACTATACCTCCACCCCCACAATCAATATAAATCATTTAATTTTGCTTTATCATTATGTCATTATTCAAGGATATGCTTAAATCTGGAGAAACTTTATTTCGAGACACAGTTTTTCTCAGTTACGATTTTCAACCAAAAATTCTTTACGGGCGTGAAAATGAACAACAACGATTTGCTATCGCTATAAAACCATTATTACAGGGACATAACGGAAGAAATCTTTTTGTCTATGGCGCTCCGGGAATTGGAAAAACTACTGCTTGCCGGCATGTTCTAAGAGAATTAGAAGAAGAAACCGACGAAACTATCCCAATCTACATCAATTGTTGGAAGGAAAATACTACATACAAAATATTCTATAAGATTTGTGAGGAGATTGGCTTTAAATTTTTACATAACAAAAACACTAACGAACTCTTCGCCATGATAAAATCTAAGCTCAATAAAGGTGGAGTGGTATTTATCTTTGACGAAATTGACAAGTTAGATGAAACCGATTTTCTTTATACCATTTTAGAAGATATTTACCGGAAAACAATCATCTTGATTACAAATTACCGTGATAGTTACACTGAACTTGATGAAAGGATTAGAAGTAGATTAAATCCCGAATTTCTTTATTTCCGACCGTATAATGAGTCTGAAATTGCAAATATTCTAAGACAAAGGAGAGATTATGCATTCGTGCAAGGATGTTGGGATGAAGAGTCATTTAAAGAAATTATCGAAAAATGTGTTGAAACGAATGATGTCCGGATAGGATTATACTTAATGAGAGAAGCCGGTAATCTTGCTGAAGAAAATTCTTTAAGAAAGATTACTCTCGCCAACGCTGCTGCTGCCATCAAGAAAGCGGAAGATTTCCATATCAAATCAAAAGATTTACTGGAAGAAGATTTACGACACATCTTAAATATTGTCCAAGATAATAGTGGGAAAAAGATTGGAGATGTTTATACTCTCTATCAGCAGAATGGCGGAGAAATGAGTTATAAGAGTTTCCAGAGAAGAATTGTCAAACTTAAAGAAAGCAATTTTATCTCTACTGAGAAAGTTTCTGGTAAGGACGGCAACACAACTATTGTTAATTTTGCTCAACATAAAAAATTGACAGATTTCTAGGATAAATTTTATAAACAAAGTGCCTAACTGGAGATTATGACATTCGCAGATTGGTATGAACAACAAGAAAAGACCACTTTAGCTAAAGTTGTATCTACGTATGATCTCGTTATATTTGATAATGCTTTTGGCTTCCCTCAAAAAGATTTTCTTGACTTTAATCCAAGAAATCCGGATTATTCTCTTAGAAAACCATTACAGAAAGAATGTCGTATTACTGAAGAACAACTTGATCTTATCAAAGAATCAGAAGATATTTATGTGACTACAAGAGTTTTTGGCGAATTTCTTAGATTAGTTGAGATTGTTAATGATAGAACAAATTACTTACAAGATGTAAGAGCCTCTAGTTTTAAAAAAACTAGAAATGATAAAGATAAAAGAACAAAAGAGTTCGGTAAATTAAAATCATTTGTTGACTTAATGGAAAGAGTTTCCGAACTTTATCAAGAAATGTCAGAACACCTTAAAGAATGTCTAATTGCTCCAATTAATTTTAATTTTCCACATGGAAGGGGGAGTGAAACTGATCGAGAGATTGTATCAACTGCCATTGCTAATTATCTGGCTGAAGAAAATGAAAGTACTGCAATCCTCACTCGTGACCACGACATAATGTATCTGTTTTTACAATATTTCAGAAGACAAACGTATCATCAAAAGGAAAATTTAAACAAAAGAGTGCATATCCATTTTGTATCTAGAGAAGAGCCATCAGAAATAGTAAGAGTAGACCCAATATTATATGCTCGAGGAGATTGTTGGTAAATTCTTTGGAATACCAATATCAACAATAACCATTCTTTCTTTATATTCTTCCAATCCGGCTTTCAAATCATGAAGTGCTACAATCAGATCTGCGTTACATTTCTGTCCAAGAGATTCACCGGTATCTGGATTTACCCCAGAAGGTACATCAATAGAAATTTTATCCCCTTTTAAAGAATTAAAATGTCCTATTCCCAATGTAATTGGTTCACGTATTCCTCCCGAGATGCCGGTCCCAAGTAAAGCATCTATCAGAATTAGTTTATGATCTTGTTGAAAATGAAATTGAGATAAGTCATCTTGTTTAGAAATTTGAACTATTGTCACTATATCTTTAATGCGAGTATAATTATCTAATGCTTCCCCATTCAATTTATCTTGATCTCCAAATAACAGAACTACTACTGGAACTTCTTCATGAAGATATCTTGCTGCTACAAAACCATCGCCAGCATTATTACCTGTTCCAGCGAAAATAACTATATGTTTATCTGCTAAACCAAAATTCTCGCGCAAAGTTTTCGCTATTTCCCTGCCAGCATTTTCCATTAAATCTTCAACAAAAATACCTTGCTTCTGAGCAAATCTTTCCAACATCTGCATCTGTTTAACAGTTATCATAAACTCTGGAACGAAAGATGATTTATATAATTTTCCAGTCTACAAAAATAGATATACTAGCAAAGAAATAATAAATCCCATCAATGAACCAATTAACACTTGTAATGGGGTATGGCCCATCGCAAAATGAGTTTTTGTTTTCAATTTAATTTTCTTTAAAACTTGATTAATTACTATCCCTTCCTCACCAACACTTCTACGAACTCCAAAAGCATCTCTGATTACGATTAACATTAAAACTAAGGTTATTGCAAAAAAAGTTCCCGGACCTTCTTCAAGATACGTAATTGTAGCTAAAGAGACTACAAACGCCGAATGAGAAGAAGGCATACCTCCCGTAACTACCAAATCACGAAGAGTTAAAGTCTTATGTCTAAACCACAAAACGATTAATTTTACAATTTGAGTTCCAAATCCAGCTAGTAAAACTGCCATTAATACTTTGTTCATTAATACTATTATATCCGCACTATTTAAAAAAATTCGTTCTAATTGTAAAGTAGCTACCCTTGAGGATTTTACCAAATCTTCCACAAGGTTTTTAATGAAAACCCAGATTTTCTACCCTATGGAAAGCAATCCCGAACATATTGGAATAATTCTCGATGGCAATAGAAGATTCTCTAAACGTTTGATGTTAGAACCTTGGAAAGGCCACGAATATGGAGCAAAAAAGGTGTCTAAGCTTTTCGACTGGTGTAAAGAACTAGATATCAAAGAATTAACTCTTTACATGTTTTCCATGCAAAATTTTAACCGACCAGAAAAAGAATTTAACTTTTTAATGAAACTGTTTAAAGAATTCTTTCAAGATCAAAATCATCTTAAAACCATGCATGATAATAAAATAAAAGTTAAATTTATTGGCAGAATCCATCTGTTTCCAAAAGAGGTTCATGAATCAATGGTTAAACTCATGGAAGAAACAAAAGATTATGACCAATATCACGTCAATTTTGCTATGGCTTATGGTGGAAGAGAAGAAGTTATTGATGGGATTAAAAAATTAGCTAACGATCTTAAAGAAAATAAGATTTCAATTGAAAAAATTAATGAAGAATCTTTTTCACCATACCTCTATCTCCAAAGTGAACCCGATTTAATTATCAGAACCGGTGGCGACCATCGAACTTCTAACTTTTTAATTTGGCAATCTTGGTATAGTGAATGGTTTTTCTTAGATAAATTCTGGCCCGAATTTGAGAAAGAAGATCTTATTAAAATTATCAAAGAATTCTCCCAACGTGAACGAAGATTTGGAAAATGAATGTTGAAGATGTTGTCGGTAAAGAATATCCTTTATTTACTGAAGAATACGAAGACGATATCCTTTCTGATAAAGAAAATCCACATTACTTAACTATTCCAAGGATCATAACGGCTTTTGGTGCGGGCGTATTCCCGGTTCTTACTTTAATCAATACCTTTTATGTTATCAAAAATCCTTCTGCAGATGATGTTATCCAAGCTGCCACTATTGGTTCATTATCAGCCTTGGGAGCTGTCTCCTGCCTAATTTATTCGCTCTTTCCGGAACCTCTTAAAAGATATAAATCACGACCATAATAAATATAAACCCGTTCTGCGCCAGAGAAAACATGTCCAAGATAAAACTTCTTGATGAAGAACTGATTACACAAATTGCAGCTGGAGAAGTCATAGAGAGACCTTCCTCGGTAGTTAAAGAACTTTTAGAAAATTCTTTAGATGCAGGATCTACCAGAATTATTATTCGTATTAAAGATTCAGGGAAGAAATTAATCAGTATTCAAGATAACGGACAAGGAATGGATGAAGAAGATGCTAAAAAATCCATCTTACGCCATGCCACAAGTAAAATTTCTTCAGCAGAAGATCTTTTTGCTATCCAAACTCTCGGTTTCCGCGGAGAAGCTTTAGCTACCATTGCTGCCGTTTCTCAGTTGTCTATCATTACTAAAACTAAAGATCTTTTAGAAGGATTTAATCTGGTAATTGAAGGTGGAAAGATAATAAGCACAGGAGTAATGGCTGCCGAGACCGGTACAACCATTGAAGTCTGTAACCTTTTCTTTAATGTGCCCGTAAGAAAAAAATTTCTTAGAACTGATGCCGTAGAATTAAGACATATCATCGATGTAGTCACTAATTATGCCCTTCTTAATCCTCACGTATCAATAAAACTATATCACGATAACCACGCTTTACTTGACACTCCGAATAGTGAAGATTCAAGACAAAGTATTGCCTCAATTTACGGTTTAAATATTGCGAAAGAATTGCTAGAAGTTTCTTCCCAGAATGAGAATATAATTATCAAAGGATTTATTGGTAAACCATTGCAATCACGTAATGATAAAAATCTTCAAGTAATTTTTGTGAATAATCGGTTAGTTAAAAATTCTGATATCGCCGATGCTGTATCTCAAGGATACCATTCCATGTTATTCCATGGGAAATATCCTATTTTCTTTCTAAAAATTATCCTTGACCCTTCAAAAATTGATGTAAATATCCATCCTCAAAAATCAGAAATTAAGATTGAACAGAAAGAAGAATTAGGTCTAGCTATTAGTCTAGCCGTTAAAGAAACATTGCATAAAAATAATTTGGTTCCAATAATGGAATTAGATGACTCTTTTAACAATGGGTTTAATTCATTTTCATTAAATTCATCATCTAAGAATCAAACGAAATATCGATTTGATTCAAGTGCCCAAACCACTTTAGATTTAGAAGAAACTAGTGAAACTAATCTTCCTCAACAATCAGTTATTGAGCAAGATTCTATTGAACAACTGAGTCAACCAGATCAAAAAGGAAAAGATTCAATCATTGGAACTACTTACCAACCATCATATTCCCAAAATAAACAGATTACACCAAAACTTCCAGAGATGAAATTATTTGGCCAAATTCATAAAACTTTTTTCATTGCCGAAACTGACGGAGGGATTCTATTCATTGATCAGCATGCTACTCATGAAAGGGTGATGTATGAAAAATTCATGAAACAATTGCTTACCGATTCAGTTGAGATTCAACAATTACTTCAAGGAGAGGTCATCGAGTGCAGTATCGGAGAAAAAATAATGATAGAAGAGTATCTTAAAGATCTTAAACAGTTTGGATTTTTATTAGAACCATTTGGGGGAAATTCTTTTATTCTAAAAACTCTTCCATCAGTCTTTGGAAGACTTCAGCCAGCAACAGCTTTACGAGAACTATTATCTTCCATCGATGATAAAAATTCCTTGATTCAAAAAAAAGAAGAGATTATCACTCGTATGGCTTGTCGAGCAGCCGTTATGGCAGGGGATGTTTTAACAAACACCTGGATGGAAAATATTTTATGCGAATTGGAAGAAACAGATCATCCATTTACTTGCCCTCATGGAAGGCCGGGTATAATCAAAATTACTGCAGATGAACTAGAAAAGAAGTTTAAACGCAAAGGATAGATAGATAAATAATTAATTAATTCTTAGAAATATTCGAACTTTCTGCGTTTTTTAATAAAGTACATAATCATAACGGCCGGAATGAAAATGAACATTAATAAGGCAGTTAAAACTAACCGAGTATTAATTCGATCCCAGAATCGCAGATTAGATACAGATTCTTCTCCTCCGAAATCCATTGCAAACTCTTGCTGTGCAATTATTTTATTTTCCTTGAACAACTTCATTTGAATCTGTTTCTGACCAGCATAAATTTCGGGATTATATTTCAATTGTTGAGCAAAAATAAATCCTTTATCTTCCCGTACACTATAAGGTCCGTATACTTCAGCAAAAATCGGGTTTGAATTTTCTTCATTGCTAACGGTAAATTCAAGGAAATAATCATTAAATTTTTCTAATCCATCAATTGCAGGGATTAACATGTATAATTCCAATAATTTTTCATCTTTGAACAAATCAATGGTTACACCCATACCACTATCCTGTTCAGCAATATCTTTTTCTAAAACATCTTCCCCAGCTGATTTGAAAACTATTTTTCGAGGGACTGGATTTGCAGAAAGCCCTTTTCTCAAAGTACATGTTTTTTCAACTTTTTCTCCCGGCTTGACAAATAATTCTCCGCAATCCTCTAAATAGGACTCAAGAAGTTTACCTTTAACATGCTGACCGGTATACGTAATTCCGCTACTTAACCAGGAGTCTTCTTTTAAATTCTCTGTTTGAGATATTAATCCTGTGTTCCCTGTCAACTGAGTATTATCACTTGTAACTTGAGAGATCTCATTTTGATTTAAACCAGGAACTGTATTCTTAATTTGATGCTCATTATCTAAACCAAGTAAAAGAGAGCCAGAAAGCAAAATAACGGCAATGAAAAATACAAATTTAAAGAACCTAGACTTTGTTCTTCTTTTTCCATTTAAATCTTCCCCATAATTTCCCGCAATGGTTATTAATCCTAATAATACAACCACGATAGTGAACAAGACGAAACCAAAAATAATGGATGACATCCCATCTTCAAAGATTGCTAATTTCATTTGACCTTCTTGCTCACCAAAGTACACATTAAATTCATGTTGCGCAACAACTTCCCCATTTTTGATAACTCTTGTTTGAATTAGTTTGTTTCCATAATAAACTTCTGGCTTATATTTAAATTGTTGAGCGAATACAAAACCCTTATCTTCTCTGACTAAGAACGGCCCAAATAGTTCAGCAAATAGATATTTAAGGTTGGTATCTCCATTGATTGTATCAACCAGTTTATCGTCAATCATAAATTCTAAGGAATAATCATTAAATTTATCTGACCCGCCAACTTTTGGAATTAACATATATAATTCTATTAAATTCTTTTGTAGATCAACATCGACCGCAGCTCCAATTGCCCCTTCTTGCGGATCAACATCTTTTTCTAGAACTTTCTTATTCTCTGATTTAAAGACTATTTGTGTAGAGGTAGGATTAGCAGTTATCCTTCTTCGCACAGTACAAGTTTTTTCAAAGATTTCCCCCGGCTTCAAAACTACTTCTCCACAATCCTCTAAACTAGATTCTAATAATTTACCTGTGATTTGTTGGCCAGTGTGGACAATATCTTCATTTGATTCAAAGAAACCAAAGGTTTTCTCTGTAAGGATTGGTTGTACATCTCCTGTAATTTTGATACTATTAATGATCTCTTGTAATAATTTTTCTTGCTCATCTCTCGATAATTCCGGATGTTCTTCACTGATCCTTAGATTTAATGCACTTTCCATTTCAGCTTGATTTTCAAGAACAATTTCTTCTCCTTTCAGTTCTGGTGTTAAAGTGATAGTTTGATCTCCATCATTAAGATAATAAATAGGTACTTCCGTGAATGTAACGATTGGTGTAGTAGAAATTACTTGTTCCCCAACATTTTCAACAGGAACTTCTCCCGGTTTGAAAAGATTATCTAGGCTAAACGTCTTTTCTGTAAAGATTGGTTGAACATTCTTCTGTTCAATCAGTTTATATAGGTCTATTTGCTCTTCGGTTAAAGGTTCTCCAAGTTCGGAAGACCATTTTCTTAAGTTATCTTCAAATTCATCAATATATTCTGGGCTGATAAGTTCTTCTTTAAGTTCGGGATATAAATTAACAATCGTATCCCCGTTATTTGTAATTGTAAATGTGATTTTTTCTGCGGTAGATATTGATTCAGATGAACTAGCTTCATAAGTTATTTCAGCTGCAGTCATCACGTCAACAGTAACTTTTCCGGCTCCCAATAATGTTATGACATCCCCGGCCGTTGCCGTTTTAAGAAGACTTCCATCGATAATACTATCTTCGCTAGTACTCTCTTCAACAACAGCACTTCCCCCACCACTACCTCCGCTTCCAGCACCGGCCCCAGCACTAGTTGTGAAAGCAATTTGAGTTGAAGATGGATTAGAGTTACCTAAAGCGTCTTGACAACGGACATAATAAACGTAAGCTCTTGAAGAACTCAGTCCAGTAACCGAGTGAGAGTGAGAAAGAGTGCCAGAACCATCCATGATGTACCTCATTTCAGCATATGACATCTCTCCGGAATCATACTTACAAGTTGCTTCTTCGTTAGTTGTTACAACTAATTGCGCGGTACTTGAAGTTATCAAAGTAGCACTTCCAATAAGAATTGGCGGAGTTATGTCTGATTGATTAATGGTAAAGTTTTGGGTGATGGATAAGTTGTTCAATAAAACACTATCATTACAACTTACGCTCCAGTTATGGTCACCTAAAGCTATCGCAATAGGGATAGTATAATCTGTTGTTGTTCCGTTTATGCTTGAAATGTCCGCCGTATTAATGGAATCATCCACAATAAGATCGCAGGTTAAAGTTGTAGCCCAGGTATCATTTACTTGCCATTCGAAAGTTGGTGTGGTATCTAAGATACTTCTGTTGTTGGTTAAATTATACAACTCAACAGTATCTGGGGTGGTTGTATCAACAAGGAAATTAACAGTTGCATCGCTACTCAAATTACTTCCATCACTTGCAAAGACAGTTAAGGTATGATTTCCATCAACAATCGATTCGGAAGAGACTGTTAAGCTAGCGTTAAACAATGAAGCGTTGGTTGAGCTTCCAGTTAAATTACCTAGATTAGAACCATTAGATATTTGGAAGAGTACGGAAGTTACAGCTATATCATCACTTACCGAAGCATTGAATACTATGATATCTCCGGTAGTGAAATTTGTTCTTGTAATTGGAGAATTTATTGCATTAATAGATGGAGCACCAGTACTGATAGTGAAATTGTGAGTCATAGAGTTACTATTAAGATTAACACTATCATTACAACTTATACTCCAATTATGATTCCCACTTGAAATAGCGGCTAAGAGGGTGTAATCCGTTGTTGTCCCATTTGTACTTGAGATGCCAGCAGTATTAATTGAATCATCTACGATAAGATCACAAATTAGAGTTGTAGTCCAAGTATCATTCACTTGCCATTCGAAAGTAGGGATAGTATCGGTGATAATTTTGCCACCAGTTAAATTATACAACTCAACTGTTTCAGGATTGGTAGTATCAACAAGGAAAGATACGTTTACATCTGTATCAAACGTATCATTCTCATTGCCAGCAGTATCGTTAGCATAAACAAACAGAGTATGATTTCCATCAAGTAAGGAACTTGCGCTTAAAGTCATATTGAACAAAGTGTCATTAGTTGAACTGGTCGTTTCATTTCTTAAAGTGCC
>JAUYKZ010000020.1 GCA_030704845.1 archaeon
TTTTTGTGAACTTTTCGTTGGTATATACAAACGCTAAATGAATTAAGTTCCAAATTTCATTTAGCGTTGAGTATATATTAACGCATTTTATATATATAAAGTGCAAAAAATAAGTTCGAAAGCTTTGGCACTTTAGTATAAGAATATATTGTAATAAGAATATAATCTGTCTTATAGTTTAAATTCAAATTTTTAAATTTACCCCTAATAACAGTTCTAATCCGCTTTCTTGAATTACTCTGTTAAACATATCTGTTGCTTGATTAAGTAATAATATTTGTTCGGTTCCACCCATTCTTCTTCGATAACGTCTTAATGGATGAAATACGTTGCCGTTTATATTAGTATCATTAACGGTTATTACTCGTTCAGTTCCACTTATTTTTTCATGTTCTATAACTAAAACTGGAACCCGAAAAGAAGGAGATAATTGAATAGCATATCTGAAATGGACACCGTTATAAACTGCTTCTTCCATTAGTCCTCCGAAAGTTCGGTGAATGTGGTATGAATAAAGACCTTCATCTAAAGAATATAACAAAAAAGGATGTCTTTCATTAGCTTTTGGCAACATTTTTTTTCGTTGTAATTCCTCGAGTAATAACTCGGTTGAAATTATTTTTCTGTATGCCATCTTTATTGTCCTAGCTGAAAGGATTTCTTTTACTTTGCATATCAAAATATTGTTTCATTAAACTGTGAAGGTTAACTAACTTTGAATAAAGTTGAATGAAATATTCATCAGGGATTTCTGTTTTTAATGGATAGATTTTACCTAACCATCTCATTATTATCTTAGGATTCTTTTCCGCAAATCCTTGCCAATCATATTCCACTTTCCCGCTAATTTTAATTTCAATTCTGGCATTTGATAATAATCTTTTCCTTCCTGCAACTTCTAATTCAACTTCTTTAAGATCCCACATTTTGATATCAATATTTACAATTAATCGAATATATTCGGTAGCTTCCCTTGTGGCTTGCCAGGATAATTCTTGCTCAACACTCCCGTTTCTTACTTTATGGACATGTTTTTTTTCAAGCCAGAAGTAATTATACATTTTTGCCCAATCAACGACCATTGCATAAAGTCTATCAAAATCGAAAATACCGTTATATCTAATTGTTAATGGGGGAAGTGGATCTTTTGGCATAAAGATTAGAAGTAGTTCTATTTATATAAAGATTTCTTATAATTAGAAAAGAGTTATCTACTTATTTACTGTTTATTAAACCAAATCTTAAACTCTTGCCCTTTAACGGAGAAAGAACTTTGATGTTCGTATTTTTCTTCAGGGGTAGTCGATACAATCACCATCTCTTCAGATCCAACTTTCTCTTTAATGTCGTTTTCATGATTTTGTAAAGCTTGCACCATCTCTTGTTCGGAACTAATGAATAAAGAAATTCGATCAGTTTTTTGTAATCCTGCCTTTTTTCTACATTCTTGAACTTGTCTCATGACTTCCCGAGCAAATCCTTCCGCTTCAAGTTCAGGAGACAATTCTGTATTCACATAAACCTGTCCTCCTTTGAAATCTGAACCCACGAAGGGTTTTGGAGCATCATTTTCAAAAGCAATCATTTCCGGAGTAACTGTAAATGTATTCTCGCTAACGGTAATATTAAACTCTTTATTCTCTTGGAGTTCTCGCATAACCTTTTCTGGATCTTCTGTGGCTAACATCTCGATAACTGTTCTTGTATTTTTACCAAAAGCTGGACCAAGTTTTGCATGATTTGGTTTTAAAGTAACTTTAGTTCCTTCCAGATGTTTAACAACTTTGATATTTTTAGTATTAATTTGATTCATTAAAATTTCTTTTAATCTGTCAACAGCTTCCCAGACAGAATCTTGTGAACTTACGACAACTATCTCAGAAATAGGCCAACGTAATCCTCGTTTTGCTTTTTCACGGCCACTTAAAGCAGCTTGGATAATTAACCCGGCAGTATCCATATTCAATTCAAGTTTTTCTTGAATTAAATCTAAGTTAGCTTCCGGCCAAGAATAATGACTTAAACTATCTTCTTTTAATCCAAATTCTTCTTTAAGATTAAGGTACATAACTTCACAGATGAATGGTGTAACGATATGGAGCATCTTAAGACATTCTAAGACAACCGTTCCTAATGTATGTAATACGACTTCTTTTTCTTTTCTTGTTCCAATTGAACTTTTATCACGGACAATTTGAATATACGTTCGACTTAATTCAAGGAACAAATTTTCTAATGGAGAAATGATTTCATCAATTCGATATTCTTCCAATAAATTTGTTACTTTTTTAATTGTTGAATTTAGTTTTGAAAGGATATATTTCTCTTCATCTTGTAATGAAGTAATCAAGGCATCATTGTCTAGTTTGAATGGATTAATTTCGTTCTCAGTAGAAAGTGAAATTAATAATTTATGAACATTCCAAAGGATTAATAATTGTCTTTCTTTAACAATACATTCGTCCCAACTGAAATTTATATCTTGACCTGCATTTGTTTGACACATATAATATCTAAGAACATCAGCTCCGTGTTTCTCGATAAGTTCATATGGGGAAATGATGTTGCCTAAAGATTTAGACATTTTTACTCCGTGAACGTCGGTTACAAATCCGTTCATGTAAACATTCTTAAAAGATGGTTTATCAAAAGAAAGGAAAGAAGCTACCATCAACAAATTGAACCATCCTCGGATTTGATCTTTTCCTTCTAAAATAAAATCGGCTGGAAATAATTTTTCTAACAGGTCTTTTCTTCGCGGATAATCTAAACAATTCCAGGATGCTGTTCCAGCATCAATCCAAACATCTAATACATCGGGTATTCTTTTGTAGATTTTTCCATTTTTTTCGATAACAATTTGATCAATTTCAGGGATATGCATCTGTTCAATTTTTTCTCCAGATAATTTTTCTAATTCTTCAACGCTACCAACCACAATTACATCTCCGTCTTCAGCTTGCCAAATTGGCACCGGAGTTCCCCAATATCTTTGTTTAGTGATTGAATTATCGCGAAGATTTTCTAACCAGGATCTGAATGCATGTTTGGCTGTAATTGGGTTCCAAAGAATTTCCTCATTAGCTTTAAGCATTTTTTCTTTAAGATCTTCTACTTTGAAGAACCATTGTTTTGTCGTCCTGAAAATGACCGGTTCATGACTTCTTTCACCGTAAGGATAATCATGCGCATATGGTTCTTTTCCAACAATTGCATCAGCCTGATCTAATGCTTCAATGAATTTTTTATCATCAGACTTAGCTTTCCATCCAGTAAATTTTCCAAAATTTTCAAAATATCCTGCTTCATCAACACAATTAAATGGGGGTATACCGTTACGGTATCCAACTTCATAATCCTCTGGCCCACAGCCGGGAGCAGTATGAACTAATCCTGTACCTGCAGAATCGTCAACATATTCAGTTGATAGGAGGACAGTAAATAATCCCGGATTTTCTTGAAGATCTTTCGGTAATAATTCTAACGTATTTAATGGGTGGATATATTGTTGTCCAGCCAATTCTTTTCCATAAACCTCTTTAATAATCTTAAATTCATCTTTATCAATTCCGGCTTTTTCTAGAACAATTTCTGCTCTTGATTTTACTAGAATCCAAGTTTCTCCAATAAACCCGGCTCCGTTAACTTCCACTTCTACATAAGCTAATTCTGGATTTACCATCACTGCTAAATTTAAGGGGATAGTCCAAGGAGTTGTTGTCCAGATGATAAAAAACTTTTGAGGGTTATCTTTGTGTTGAAATTTAACGTAGATTGAAGTGTCACTTATTCGTCGGTATTCTAATTCATGTTTTGCTACTGCTGTTTGTGTTGCGGCATCCCAATGCATGGTTCTTAATCCTTGATATACCCGATCTTTTTCGTAGGCGGTTTTAATCAACCACCATTCGGCTTCCATAAATTCTTGAGTTATCGGTCGGTAAGGGTTTGTGAAATCAAGAGTTGCGCCTAATCGTGCAAAATCTATATCCATTTTTTCCATCATTTCTGTACAGAATAATTCACATTCAACCATAAACTTTTTAAGACCAAACTTAAGAATGTCTTCTTTATTTTCAAGACCTAATTTCTTCATTGTCTTTTGTTCAGTTGGCAAGCCATGCATATCGTATCCCATCCGATCCCAAACGTTATATCCGCGCATTCTTTTATAACGAAGAATAATATCTTTCAATGCCATGTTCCAGGCATGTCCAAGATGAATTTGTCCGGAAGTATATGGTGGACCTTCTAGGAAATAGAATTTTTGACCGTTTTTATTTCTCTCTCTTAAAGATTCAACTATCTGTTTATTGTCCCAATGAGCAAGAATTTCTGGTTCAGCTTCTGCATGTTTATAAGTTGGAAATTTCATAGTATTTTTCGGTTAGTGGGTGATAGTGGTGGGATATTTAAAAAGGTTGTTGTGCTGTTGGCTATTAGTCTAGAATAATTTCCTTCAATAATTCCTGTAATCTCGGATACTTCCCTAATTTAGCTTTTATTTTCTTTAATGCAACTGCTTCAATTTGTCTGATTCTTTCACGGGTAAGTCCATACTCTAAGGCAATTTCTTCTAATGTTTGATGTTCCCAGTTTCGTTTAGTCTCTCTTCTTTTATCTGGAACTCCTTCTTTCTTTTGATATGGTCTTAATCCAAATCTTTGTTCTATAATATCCTTTTCTCTAGGATTAAGAGTATCTGATAAAATTTTGTCAAGTTGATCGCGGCTACTTTTTTTCTCAATTTCAGAGAATAATTTTTCAGGTAAATCATCTCTAATCAAATCTTTATAATGGGAACTGTTTTTACCATCGTAGGCGGAAGTATCTAATCTACTCTCTGGGTTTCCTGCTTGTAGAAGATAAGTTATTTCAAATTCAGTTTCATCTGTTTTTAGATCCCAATATTTTTGAAAATTATCTGCATTTAATGCAATTTTACTTCTAAAATCATCTAACATAATTCTCTTTCGTTTTGCAAAAATTTTCTCGAAGATTTCTTCCAGAGAAGAATCTGGTGATAAATCTTTACATTCTTCTTTTAATCTTTCTAATGCATAAACTCTAGTAAGCTCTTCGGCTATATCACGCATAGTTGGTTTAGAACAAGTATCTCTTGTTAACTTTTCTCTAGTTTTAATAATTTCACGAATTTTTGCTTGAATATGTACCGGAATACGCACATCCCGGTTATGGTTTTGGTGATATCGATTTATTTCATGAATAATCCACCAAGAAGCATGAGTGGTAAACTTATTACTTCGTCTGTAATCAAATTTATCTACAGCTCTGATTAAACCTATACTTCCGATTGAAAGATTATCTTCTTTATATCCTGCAATTCTTTTTACAAATCGTAGATTATAAGAGACAATTTCGTTACGTTTTGTTCTTATTCTATCTTCTAAATTATCGATGTATTCTATTTCACTCGCTAATTCTTTCACTTCTCTTCTTTTAATTATTTTAACAACATCTTCTGATTTCAATAGAGACAAACGGTGGTCACCATAATAAAACTGTTCCAAAACTGAACTGAATTCTTTCTTTGAGATTTCTTTTCTGCGATTATAAAGTTCATCTAGTCTTTGGCGTTTTTCAGAGTATTCTCCGTGAAGGTCTATCATAACTGCATAAAGAATTTTCTCGCCGTCTCTAGTTTTTAAAAGAGTTCTTACGAGGAACCTATTTCTGATCTCAGCAATATTTTCCATTGAAAAAACTTGCGGTTTATCTTCCGGAAGAGAAGATTCTGAAAGTTTGTGACAGTATTCTTTTTTTAATTCTCCGGAGTTCCGACTTATTTTTTGGAGTAATGTTTTAGTTTTTTCATGTTGTTCCCGAAATGATTCATAATTCTCATCAGATCTCTTTTTTTCAAGAGTTTCGCGAATTATTTCAGATCCAAGAGATGTCTCCGCAACATATGCCAAAACGTGCCGATATCTTTCTTCTAATTCCTTGAATATTTCTATCTCTTCTTCTCGAGTTAGAATCCGGTGGTTTAGAACTCGAGTTTCGAGGTAATTTCTTTCCGGGTTTTCTATAAATATCATTTGTTATTTTTTATCGTTGTTTTTCTATCTAGTTAGAAGTTTCCTCTAAAAATACGTTGTCGTCGTTGATATATGCTTCAAAAACAGCTCTTAATTCTGGGGCAACTTCCCGAAGTTTTTGAATTGCTTTTCTTTGAATTTGGTCAATTCTTTGTTTAGAAAGATTAAGTATCTCTGCGAGATCTCCAAGGGTTGTTTCAAGCTCGTTATCTGGTTTCTCTACTCCCCCCTTAACAACAGTTTTTCTTTTTCCACGAACAATTCCAATTCTGTAGCTGAGGACAAATTTTTCTCTTTCAGTTAAATATTCATCCATCATTTGATTTAATCTTTGATGAAGAATTATTGCATCATATCTGTCAAATTCGATTTCGGCTTTAGGATCTGGGATGAAATCTCCTATCGTAGATCCGTCTTCTCCATTGTGCATTCTAACTGGCTTTTCAAGATTGACTGTTTGGTTCATTAAATCAAACAAATCGGGAACTTGTGTGGTAATTGCTTTTATCTGTCCATCTATGAATGGTCTAATCTCTTTTGAAGAGAATGAGTAAGGTCTACGAGATCCAGCTAGAGTAAATGTTATTTTAATTTCTCGTTCTTCTAGGTTTTCAACAGTAGAAAGAATTTCTTCTAATTTTGGAGATTCTGTTTCAAATAGAAATCCTTTGTCTTTCAATATTATTAAGATTTTTCTTCGAGTGTATTCCTCTGCGATATCCTGATAAGATGGTTCTTCTTCGTTTATCCTTTCTAAATTACTTTTTGCAGCACAGAACGCGTTATATTTTTCAATAACATTGCTTGGCTTTCTAATTGTGTCACAATTATCTTGGATATGTTTTTGGATAGATTGTTTAATCCACCAAGTTGGGTATGTTGAAAATTTAAATCCTTTACGATGATCAAATTTATCAATAGCTCTTAATAATCCAAAATAACCCTCACCAAAGAAATCATCTGATTCAAAGAAGGTATTACTCTTTCTACCTACTTCATCTAAATTTTCTTCTTGCATTAAGATAGCATACTGGATGGCATATTTCCAAACTAACCGTAAGTTTCTTAAAGCAAATTCTTCCTTTTTTCGAGATATTCTCCGAGAACAAGAACGATAAATTTGAATAAACTCTTCGGCTTTAAGATTTCTTGTTTCAGAGTTGTCATCAACTTCAGTTTCAATTTGAGCATAGATCTCTGTTGCGAGTTCTTCAATTTTCTGTCTATCTACTTCAGTTTTGTTATCTGGGTGGAAATAATCTAAAGCCACTTTTTCAATAGATTCTTCACTTAACCTTTTTTCTAATCCTTGTTGTTTTTTCTTTCCTAATAACCTAGAAAAACGCTTTCTTAGATTTTCGTTATTTGGGGCAGCTTCGTTATCTTTTTTGTAATATTCTAATGCAGCTGAAAAAAGTCTTCGATAATATTCATCTATACTTTTTGATAAGGCAATCTCGCTTTCTCTATTAAGCATTGGAAGACCATCTTGTTTAATGACCTTACCTGTTTCTTTGTAATATTGGCGTGTAATTTCGTCAACAGAATCCATTGTAGTGCTCAAAACAGCCGGAACTTTATAAAAACTATCACCCGTTTTTCAATTTTTGAGAATGATTACGTTACTCCTTCCTTTCTTAACTTTTTCAACTTTTCCTTTATGTTCTAATTCGGTTACAATCAGGCTAACTTTAGCTTCTGAAAGGTAAGCTAATTCTTTCCTTAATTCTTTCTGAGAAATTCTGCCATCATGTTTATTGATAATCTCTATGGCTTTTTCTAAATATCCTGGTTCCTTAGCTAACTCGGCTTTATGTTCTTCTACACTTTTTCTAGCATCAGCCTTAACTCGTTTACGGAATGCCCCCAGAGGTCCATATTTTTTTCTTGCTCGGTAGAATCTTACTATGGCATAGATAGCAATTAGTCCACCAATTAACCAAGACCACCAAGGTGTTGTCTCTTCGGTAACATCAGCTTCATTGAAATATTGTTGGTCAGCATCTTGCCATAACTCTTCTTCATCATCAAAAGATGGAAGAAGGAATAGGTCATACCGAAAAATTCCGTCTTCTTGAATGTTAACTTCTTCAGTAATTTTTAGGAAGCCTTTGGTGGCAGTTAATTGATATGTTCCTTTAGGCAGATTAAATGAATATTCACCAGTTTTAGATAAATATTTTTGGATGGGAGCAGTATTTACTTCAAGTAGAACATTAGTTTCAGTATCTAAATTAGAGTTGTATATTGTTCCTTGAAGGGTTGCTGCCGAAATGGAAGGTAAAATGAGTGATAATATAATTAGGCTATAAACTAAAGTTTTGTTCATTACTGATAACTTTAAGTGGAAATATAAAAAACTTGTCCCGAAACAGTTACTACTTTGTAGTACTCCCCACCGAAAGATTTATATATTAGCACCTATCCTAAAGTAGTAAACATCTATCACCTCTTTTTCCCCAAGCCAGCCTTCGGGCTGGCAAGGGGTTTTTTCATGACTTCTAGAATGGATAATAACCTACCACCATCTTCTATCCTTAGATCCTTTAAGGCCAAGAATTAGAAGGAAGATGACAACTGCAGCTAAGAATCCTTCTAAGCGGTATAACGTCTTTTTTGAGATACTTCCAATCATTACTGTATCTCTAAATGTTTTTTCTTCTGGAAAATAAACCTCAAGTTCACTCATCTCTAATGCGTAATCTAAGTAAAGTAATGCGGTATATTGTTCTTCTTCTTGTAATGCAGAAGAATATTTGTAATAAGAATATCCTAATATTGGAAAGACCCCGTCATTACTATTTTCGGCAATAACTCTTTCAACGGCATGTTTCTTTTCATTTAGAACATCTTGAACACTTTCGTTATTTAAACCAAATGAGGTAAGGATAGCACTAGAATCTCCTTTTGCTTGAGAGGCAGTAATCAAACAGAGTTCTACTTCGTCATTATCTAAAGCTTCTCGAGCTAGGTTAATTTTTTCTCTAATCCCATTGATAAAAGTTGGACTTATGAAAAATTCTGCATATTGATATCTTTCTTCGGCTTCTGATATTTTTTGTAAGCATGTTTGTTGTAATGTTTGATTATCAAAGACGAATTTTTTTCCATCCATGGCAAAGAATTCCATCCAAGTTACAGCCGAGAAATATCTTTCTTCAGCATATGCTAAAAGAGAATAAGTGTCTTGTAATTCTGATGATGGTGGATCGTTAAGATATTTATCAATTTGTTGCTGGGCATCTGATAACCTTTCTTTAACAATCATCATTGTTTGAAGATCAGAAATAGTTTCAATTGGTTTCTTGCTAACTTCCCCTTTAGTTTTCTTTACTTCTTCTTGAAGTTTAGTAAATAATTCTTCAACTTTACTTAACGATGGTTTTTGTTCTTTATAGAAACTATCCTTCAATTGAATATTTGAACCGAAACAGTAACTTGCAGCTGAATAAAAATCATTATTATAGCTAGCATTAATAGAATTCTCTAATCTTTTTTGCAACTGTTCATTAGTTTCATTATCAATCATTACATCTGATTTTGCTATTTCCTGTTCAATTTTTTCACGTCTTCCACATAAAGTTTCGGCAACCGTTTTCATGATTTCTTGATACTCTTCATCTTCTTCTAAGATAACCGGTTTATTGTTTAATTGTTCTCCGGTCAATTGAAATACTACTTCATCAATAGTAAGTACTTCTTCTACGGGCAAACTTAGATTTTGAATAGCATATTCAACTAAATTTAATTCTGATTCTTCACTATTATTATCTTCATTTTCTGAAATATCAGATGAACTTCCGGATGAACCTTTTGGAATGAGAACTTTTCCTAAACCAGCTTGAGCAGCAGCTTCTAGTTTTTCCTTAACTCCTCCAACAGGACCAACAATCCCTCCTGAATTAATTGTTCCGGTTACGGCTATATTTTGGTCATAATCTAAATCTAGAATTGCAATCGTAGTTAGGGCGGCTAAAGCGGCACCAGCACTTGGTCCCCCAATAATATTGGATTTTGCTCGTATGGTGTAAATAAAATCGTATTTGTTACAGTTTAATTTGAAATGATTACAGGCAACTTCTTTAGCAAACCTAGTTGAGATTTGGGTGTCTAATCTTGTTAACGGAAATGTTTCCAGGAATACTCTTCCGGTTCCTTCCCTTAATTCTAAAAGTAAATCTGCATCGCTACCCGTATATCCATCTTCATCTTCATAAACAGCAAGTAATTTTAATTGATATACTTCACCTTCTTGAGCAACAATCGAGGGTATTAAAGATATTAGGATTATTAATAGAATTATCCCACTTTTTTTCATCTATTTATGAAACTAGAATTGACTTATAAAACTTATTGTTCATTTAGGTTTGGAAGGTTAGATACACATTCTGCTTCTCTGACAATCCCCGTAAGACCTTCAGCGATATCATCTCTTTCTTGCTGATTATTTCTTTCAAAAACTAAATGATATTCACAAGTTTCTCTGATATCGTTATAAAGGCAGCAAAGATCTTCTTCATTTTCCGGAATACAAGCTTGCTGTCCTCTTGGAAGAATTTGATCATAGGTTTGAACTACAGATCCCGGAAAATCGTCAGCTTGTCTGGGTGAGACTAAATAAACAATTGTTCCAAGTCTTTGAACAACATTAGCAACATCTTCTTCTTCAAGACCTCTTCCTGATTGTCCGCTTTCATCTCCAAAGACTACAACATATCGAATAGCATCTGGATGAAGATTTATATGTACTAATTCTCGGTGATTCTGGAATACTGCTTGATTAGGATCATTAATATCATAATCAAAAACAATTGAATTCCATTCTACGTCTCTCACTATATCATCTTCTGCCCAATCCATAATGCCATCATAACTTAATTCGTTTCCAGAGTTAAATACGCCTAATCCTGCAGCCCCTCCAGCATTACTAAAATATTGCATAGCAACTAAAAAATTAACATTGTCTTCACTTATTCCCGGCACACAATCGTTTGCTGGAGCAATAAGAAGTGGATCAGTATCACTACCAATTATACCGAGACTATAACAAATCCTATTATTAATAATTCCGTCTTGTAAATCGTTTCCGTGAATCTGCTGAATGGCGTTAGTTACAGAAACTATGCCCGTCATCACTTCTTCTGGTCTCATTGATCCAGAGATGTCTATTAAAAATAATACTTCAACTCTTCCTCCACCATTGAATCCTTCATCAATCTCTCCATCACAATCATCATCTCTGCCGTTACATCTTTCGGCCATTGCTCTGATTTCTCCAGCACAATCCCAATAATTTGCAACTAATTCACCTAAGTTTAATACCTGTTCACAGACAGCAAATCCAGGTCTACATGGTTGTTCTCTTTCAGGAGGATTGCCTCCGTCTTCTAAGACAACCATCTCACCAAGTTCATTATGATAACAAGGGAAGGCAAGAGGAGCATTAACTTGAGGTGCAGAATTATCAATTAATCCATCACAATCGTCATCAATTCCATTACATGTTTCTGCATGCATTACAAAATCTGGGCTATCACAATCGCATACCCCGACGCCTTCATCTGTTTCCCCATCACAATCATTGTCGTGGTAATCACATAATTCATCAGCTGGAAAACCTTCGTCAATACATACTGGATTATCTATCCCATCACAGGGTTTGTAAGGTTTGCCGCCCTCATCGAGTTCACAACTTGGATCGTACATACATGCCCATCTTCCAGGATGACAATCGCCAAGATATGCGTCAGCGAAATTGGCTAAAGGTCTAGTCGTACACGGAGAACCTAACGGAACGGAACCTTCTTGTAATGGATCTTCAATGAAGATATTATCAATTGCTCCATCACAATCATCATCAATTCCATTACAGATTTCTCTTCCAGCAGTAACTTGACCATAACAGGTGTCATCTTCTTTAATCTCACCATTAATGCAATATCTTCTTCCAGCAGTGCAAATACTTTCTTTTAAAAATGCAGGATTACCATCAAAACATTGTTCAAAGATTCTTTCATAAGCTTCAGGGTTCTCTGCATCGTAGAAAGGAGAAAAAGTTGGAATCACTTCAACACTATTTCTGGAAGATTCATCAATTCTCCCATCGCAATTATTATCGATACCATCACATATTTCAATTTTTGGGTGACCGAATCCTTCACATTCAGACCAATATGCTCCATTACATGATCTTGTACCTTCTGCACATGGACCATAATGCAAAATTTCGTCTCTAACATTAACTACGCATTTTTCAGTTTCTCCAAGTCTACCACACGGTTCTGGGAGAACAGTAGCATCTTGTGGGAGAGTTCCACCATCCCATTTTGTGACTGGGAGGTAATCGGTAATCTCTGTATCTGATAGATTACTCCAGTCATCATTAGAATTAATGCCGCCCTCAGATGGAATATTATTATCAACTAATGCGTCTAGTGAAGAATTATCAGATTCACTACAACCTAACAATGGAGAAAAACCAGTCAAAGCAGCAGTAACAAGTGTTGCTCTTCTTATTTTTTTGAATTTGTCTATTATAAACACAGTAACCCAAAATTTTGTTTAAGAAATCACATATTTAATTGTTTTGCAGTTACTTATAGGGGATGAATAAACATTATTAAGCTGGTTATCTTTTACTACCAAATGAAGAAAAAAGTAGGACTAGCTTTGGGCGCAGGAGCAGCGCGCGGTTTTATCCATATAGGTGTATTAAAAGTTTTACACAAACATAACATTCTTCCCGATTTTATTGCTGGAACTTCGATGGGAGCAGCAATAGGTGCATTATATGGGGCAGGTTATTCACCGAATGAAATTAAAGATGTTGCGAAAACAACTAAATGGAAAGGTGTAGTTGATTTTACGATTCCAAAATCAGGTTTATTGAAAGGAGAATTGGTTGAAGGCAAATTAAGACGAATTTTGAAAAATAAAACTTTTGACGGCTTATCCTTGCCTTTGCAAGTTGTATCTTATAATATTACCAAAAATAAAACAGTGATATTTTCTAAAGGAGATGTAGCCCGAGCTGTTCGTGCTTCGATATCTATTCCGGGCATATTTACACCATTAGTTATAGATGGTGATAATTATGTTGATGGAATGTTGGGGAACCCAACACCCTATGATGTTGTTAAACGGATGGGGGCAGATATTGTCATTGCGGTTGATTTACATAATGAAAGTGGCGAAATATCTAATATTAAATTAAAACGAGGTAGTTTTTTTCATCAACTAAAGAAAAAATTAATCCTTGATGAATTGTTTAATGTAAAGAATTATATTTTTCCTAAAAGATGGCCACATCTTTTAAAGAAAATTTTAGATTGGTTTTTTGATAAAATCATCTTTTCTAAAAAGGTTCTTAAGGTGATCTTTAGGCAGGAAGTACCAGAAGTTACCAAAGTAATGTATCATTCGTTCATTGCTCTTGCAAGTAATTTTGCAATGGAACGAATTAAAAATGCCAAGATAGATATTTTAATCAATCCTTCTTTCAAGAATTTACGGTTATCTGATTTTGATAAGGTGGATGAGTTTGTTAAGATTGGGGAGAAAGCTATGGAAGAAAAGATGCCTGAATTGAAACGGTTATTGAGAAAGAAATAAGTAAGAAAGAAATAAGTAAATATGTATTAACTCTATCTAATTAACTTTCTTTATCAAGCTCATCTCTTTATACTTTAAATGGATTTTTTTACCAGTGTTTAAATTTTGAAGAAATATCTTCCCATCCATCGATCTTACAAGATATATCTCTCCAAGATATTTAACTTCATCTCCTTTTTTGAATTGAGCTTCTCTAAATAGGACAGTTGTTCTATACAACTCTTTGTTATCTTTTTTAGTATGGAGAGTTGCCGTTACTTTAAGTTCTCCGCCAAACTTATCCTGTAATCTTTTTCCTAAAGCTCTGGTTAAACTACTATCGCTACAATAATAATCCATTCCCATCTTTAGTTCTTTTTGTTTTGAAACTAGTAATTTAACTCTATCTATTTCATTTTCTGCAAATTCAATTATTTCTGGTGAAACATCTCTTAATTGAAGAAGAGCTTCGTAGTAATTTGGGTGTTTCCCCTGCATTGAGCGAACCATAACGTATATATTCGCCTGTTATTTAAAAATAGTTTGTTTCTATTTAGACTTTTATTGCTTTTATCTTTAATCTCATTACAATGAATGCAACAAAACTTAACCCATATCCTAGAAGGTAAAATATGTCAGAAAGGAATCCTAGAAACCCATAAATCCCGATAGCTTCCGTATAATGGAACAATAAATCGCCAGCAAGGATACCTATGCTTGCTAAGAACAGGAGAAATAATACTTGTTCAAAATCTCCCAAATAACGTGAGAAGAAAATTACACTTAAAGCTGAACTTACAATTAATGCACTAATAATTGGATAAACGTAACCAAATGAATAATTGCTTCCACCAACACCAAAGACAATGGCTAAAACTAGGACCGTTAATAATCCTCCGTAAAGCAATTGTTTCATTAACATGCTACTATTGCCATGTTCTTTCATGAGAACATTAGTCATGGTAATAAATGAGATTAAGATGAGAAGACCTCCCGCTGTCCAATATAAATCTTGAATTCCGATTTGAGATGCATTCTTAAAAATTACTTGAGTTAAGTAATAAGAAACTTCACCTAAAGCGTATAAAGAATATCCCGTAACTAAGAAAAAGAAGATGAAATAATTTACATCATTAAATAAATCTTTTAGCTTATTATGAAAGAAACTTCCTAAATTAATGATTCCTGCACCTGCAGCAAGGGCTGCTACTATTACGATAAGCCCAAACATCATATCGCTGAGAGCATCTAACACCATACCTTTAGAAAATGAAATGGAGTTTATAAAATATTCTGTTACCGGGTTCTGTTTTTACCGCCAGTTTTGTAAGGAGAATATTTAGCTTTTTCTCGTTGACTGGTTTTCTTATTTAAGTTTTCTATATCTTCTAAATCACTATATCCACATTTATTACATTCAATAAATAATAGATCATCTTCTTCAAGTACAGTTACATCCGTTGATTTGCATTTAGGGCAGTTATGCATGATAGAATAAAACAGTTGGGGTTGATAAATTTTTTCTTATATCATGCTTCCTAGGTCAGATAAAAAATTAGAGTAATATGCTAATTAGATACTAAAAACTATAAATCATTATATAGTTTTTTTCGTTTTTGCTAATTAATCTATGCCTGATACAGAATATGAAAAATCAAGGAGGAAGCAGAGATTAACAGCTCTTTCTAAAGTTGTTTTAATCAATGGCAGATCGGCTGAATCATCTCAAGGTTCTCTTGAAAAAAAACTGATGGAAAGAATCGATAAAGAATTTCCTTCTCCGAATAAAAGAGAAAGAGTCGATATTGAAGCGTTAAAAAGAGAGAATATGCATTTTGCTAATAGAAGAATTAAACAGCAGAGCGATGGTGAATATTTTATCCAAGTTCAGGAAAATGTTCGAGAAAAAGATATTCATCTCTTTTACAAGTTTAATGATAAAAATCTTGATCTGATAGAAATGTTGGTAATGGGTGATACGCTTGTTCGAGCAGGAGTTGGTTCAATAACTCTATATTTACCCTATCTTCCTTATCAGAGACAAGATAAAAAAGACGAGGGGCGTGTTCCAATCTCAGCGAAATTAATTTTTAATCTATTAATAGCTAGCATGGGGAATCGTTTGAAAAGAATCGTTACATTTGATCTTCATGCTAAACAAGCACAGGGCCATTTTGACGGGCCTGTAGATGAATTAAGCGCTATCCCAGAATTTGCGGCTTATTATAGGAATAAGTTTCAAGAAGATTTAGCAAGAGATTCATCTTCGGTAGTGGTATTTTCACCAGACGCGGGAGGAGCAAAAAGAGCAGAAAAATTAAGTGAACTTCTGCAGGTTCAATATCATGTACTTACAAAAAGAAGAGTCGGGCATGGAAAAGCGGAAACAAAATATGATACTAGTGTTAATCTTAATGGAAAAAGAATAATCGTAATTGATGATATGATTGATTCAGGGAGTTCTTTAGTTGGAGAATATGAAATTGGTAAGGATGGTCCGGTTCAGTATTTTCAATCTTTAGGGGCAGATGTTTATTGTTGTGCAACTCATCATGTCCTTAGTATAAAAAATGGAATTACGGCTGAAGAACGATTAAGAAAATCTGGAGTTCCATTTTTATTCACTGATTCTATTCCTGAGAGGTATCCAGGATATTATGTGAATAACAAGGATTACATGTCGGTACTTTCTTTAGATCATTCTTTGGCTAAGGCGGTTTATTGCAATGCAGCGGGAGAATCAATTTCTAAATTTTTAACAGATCGGGAAGAAAAATTAAAAGCAGATAAGTTAGATTTAATTGTTCAAAGTGATGGGCGGATAGATGTAGAGTAAGTTTAGGATTCTATCTAAACTTTCCTTCAGAAAACCTTATAAAAGGAATCTACTCTCATGACGCCATGGCACTTACACAAAAAGATTTATCGGTTTTGAAGATTTTAGTTGATAAAGAGTTGGAACATCTTAAGAAAGATGAAGAACAACTTATGATTGTCAATTCTCCTTTTTTAGGGAAATTGGAAGAAGATACAGATCTTTCCTTTCTGCGAGATGTGGAAAGGTATGAAAGATTTTTGAAAGAATTATTAATGAAACTCGGGACGTCAAATGAACAAGAAGAAGAATGAAGATAATTTAAAGGACAGATTCATGCAGTTCCAGATGTTACAGAAACAAATGGAACAAATTAACGAGCATGTTGAATTAATTCAGCGGCAGCGGGGAGAAGTTATCGATTCCATTGATGCTTTGGAAGGATTAGAACAGGTTAAAGAAGGCACGGAAGTTTTTGCCCCAATTGCAACTGGTGTTTTCATTAAGGCATCTTTTAAAGATACAAAAAATCTTTTAATTAATGTTGGAGCGGATACGGTGGTTGAACGTTCTGTAAAAGATGTAATCGGTTTATTGAAACAGCAAGATGAAGGATTGCAAGAGAAAATGCGACAAGCTGGAGAAATTCTGGAACATTTACAAGAACAAGCAATGCAAATTTATCGTCAAGTGGAAGCGGTAGAGGCAGAGGAATAAGTATCATGTTTGGGAAATTAAAAGACAAATTAAAAGGAGCTCTTTCTGTATTCTCTAAAAAGGCTGAAGAAGAAGTCTTAGAAGAAAAATCCGAAGAAATTTTAGAAGAACCTAAGGAAGAGGTTAAGGAAAAAAAGAAAGTTACTTCTGATAAAAGTTTAAAGGAAAAACCCGTAGGAAAAGAATCGGTTAAGAAGGAAAAAGAGATGGTTTCTGAGAAAAAAGTTATTGTTAAAAAAGAGAAAAAAACATCTAAGGAAGAAAAGAAGAAAGAATCAAAAATCCAGAATACAGAAAAGAAAGTTGAAACTGTTGAAACAGTTGAGGAACAGGAAACTGTAATCCCTGAAACCACAGAAGAAGAAATTAAAGAGATTGCTGAAGAACAGCCTAAAGAAGAAAAGAAAGGTTTCTTTGGAAAATTATTTACTAAAAAGAAAGAAGAAAAAATTGAAGAACCTGTTGAAGAATTAAAAGAATTAAAAGAAACTGTTCAGGCTGAGATACCGGTAGCTGAAGAAACTAAAGAGACGGAAGAAACGGAAGAATCCAAAGAAAAATCAGAAGAAAAATCTTTCTTGGGGAAAATAAAACAATCCTTTACTACAAAAACTATTTCTGAAGAAAAATTTAATGATCTATTCTGGGAATTAGAAATTGTTCTATTAGAAAATAATGTGTCGGTGGAAGTTATTGAAAGAATTAAAGATGATCTTAAAAAAGAATTGGTTGATAAACTTCTTCCAAGAGATGTTGCTGGTAAAATTCAAGATACTTTACAGAAGACTTTGCATGAGATTCTCACGGCTGGAGAACAGATAGATCTTTTATCTTTTGATAAGAAACCATTGATAATTGCTTTCTTTGGAATTAACGGAACTGGAAAAACTACATCTATCGCTAAATTAACGCATTATTTTCAAGAAAATGGCAAAACCGTTGTTTTAGCTGCTTGTGATACTTTTAGAGCAGCCGCAATACAACAGTTAGAAGAACACGCTAATAAACTTAATGTTAAAATAATTAAACATGATTACGGTTCAGATGCTGCCGCAGTTGCTTTTGACGCGATAAAGTATGCTGAAAAAAATAATATCGATGTTGTCTTAATTGATACTGCGGGAAGATTACATTCAAATACTAATTTAATGGCAGAATTGGAAAAGATAATTCGAGTTACTAAACCTGATTTGAAAATTTTTGTAGGGGAAAGTATTACTGGTAACGATTGTATTGAACAAGCTAGAAGATTTAACGAGTTGGTTGAAATGGATGGAGCAATTCTTACTAAGGCCGATGTTGACGAGAAAGGCGGCGCACCATTATCAATATCTTACGTGATTAAAAAACCAATATTATTTCTAGGGATGGGACAAGAATATAAAGATCTTGAAAAGTTTGATGCTGAGAAAATGTTAAAACGATTAGGATTCTAGATTTCTGTTTAATATACTAAAATGCGTTAGATTTCGAATATATTAACGCATTTTATATATATAAAGTGCCAAAAATAAGTTCGAAAGCTTTGGCACTTTAGTATAAACCAAAGGCTTTATAAAGAATCGTCCAAGTTTATATACTGGAATTTTATAATGGTCGAATATAATGTTGTTAAATATTGTTTAAGGTGTAAGAAGAGATTTGTTGTTGAAAAAAAGAATCGACGAAACATTTATTGTCCTTTGTGCAGAGTTAAGGTTGAAGCCGAGAAAGAAGCGCAAGAAGACGAAGAAGATTAAGCCATAGTTTTCATATTTTTGAAATATTTTTATTTTTTAATATAATCTACTTTTTTAAGATTAATTTTTCAAGATTAATTTTTCAAGATAAAGATTCTTCTCAATAAGTTTTATAAAATACTAATCTTCCAAGAACCTTATGACCTCGTTTTTCATTGAAACTTATGGTTGCATCCACAATTTTGCTGAATCTGAGAGGATGGCAGGATTATTACAGGAAGCAAAGTTTGAACCAGCTGAAACTTTAGAACAAACAGATATTATCATTTTTAACGTTTCACCGATTAGTGGCCCAACCGAAGATGCTTTTTTTGCAAGATTAGATAGTATTGATAAAGAATATCCTTACAAATCCATCATTATTTGTGGATGTATTGCTCAGACTGAGAAAAAAAGATTGCAGAAATATTCTTTAATCGGATCAAAACAGATTCATCAAATCGTGGAAGTTGTTGAAGAAACAATCAACAATAATACTGTTCAATTTCTTGAGATTAGTGAAATGCCCCCATTAAATCTTCCAAAGATTAGAAAAAATTATTTGGTAGAAATTATTCCTATTAGTTTAGGTTGTTTAAGCGCGTGTGTATTCTGTAAATCAAAACAAACTAAAGAAATGTTAGAATCATATCCTGTTGAAGATATAATTGCGGTTGCTCAGCAGGCTATAAAAGAAGGGGTGAAAGAAATTTGGTTGACATCTCAAGATACGTTCTGTTACGGATTTGATATTGGAACTAATTTGGCAAACTTACTGAAACAGTTGATTCAACTTCCTGGAAACTTTATTATTCGAGTTGGCAGGGGCAATCCGGTTAATTTGTTAAAAATTAAAAATGAACTTCTACCATTATTTAATCATCCAAAAGTGTTTAAATTTATTCATGTGCCAATGCAAGCAGGGAGTGATAAAGTTTTAAAAGATATGAAGCGAGGGAATACTATCGCAGAATTTATTTCTTTAGTAGCTACTATCAAAGAAACAATTCCCTTAGTTACTTTAGCTACAGATATTATTATTGGATTTCCAACGGAAACTGAAGATGATTTCTGGCAAACATTGGAGGTTGTTAGAAAAATTAATCCGGATGTAATTAACATCTCAAAATTCTGGTCAAAATCAAATACTTCCGCAAAAAAAATCGAACAGATATTACCAGAAGAAGTTGAAAGACGAACAAAAGTTCTCACGGATATTTTTCAGAATATTTCCACTTTACAGAATGAACGATGGATTGGTTGGGAAGGTGAAATTCTAATTACTGAAAAAGGTATCCAAGACGGTCAATTGGTTGGTCGAAATCCGGCGTATAAACCGGTAGTGGTAGATGGACAATTTTCGTTAGGAAATATTGTTCCTGTGAAAATTACAAGAACAAATACCTTCGATTTACGGGGAGAGGTTATTGTTAAAAAGCCAGAGGTAAAAATTTACCGTGATTGAAGAAGTGGTAATTGAAGAAGTTCAGGAGAACGATTGGGGCGATATTAGGTGGTTATATTTTAATGGTTTTAGTACTATTTTCGGCGATAAAACAGTCCAGAATTACAATCATTCAAGGCGTCAAAATCATCTTGTTGCAAGGATTGGTCAATGTTTGGTTGGATTTGGTTCTTATTGTTCAGGTAGTGATGATTTAGACCTTTCAATGAGATCTTTCTCAGAACTTAAAGCGGTTCATGATTGTGATAAAGATAGAATAAATAAATTTCTTCAAGGTTATGTTGAGATGATTAGATATGGCGGGGAAGTCTCAGTTGAGTTGTATGATAATGAGGTTACCCAAAGCTTATCAAATAGGGATTTAGCAGAAATAATAATCCGCGGACAAGATTTTTACTTGACTAATCTGGTTGTATCTCCTAGATTTCAACGAAGAGGTATCGGAAAAAAATTAGCTGAAGAAAGGATCAAAATAGCTAAAAAATCCGGTTCAAAGATAGCGTATGTATCTTGTATTGAAGGCCGTCATTCTTTATCCATATATCAAAGATTAGGTTTTTCTCCAGTTATTCGTTTAAAACCAGGTTATCCGGATGGTTCTGCCGCGGTTAGACTGCTTAAAATCCTTTAGAACTGCCGAAATACATAAAAACTACCTCAATAATCTTCTATGATATGAATCCAAAAGATTTACTTAAAAAATATCTTGAATTCTTTACAAAGAAAGGTCATAAGACTATTCCTTCCGCTTCTTTAATCCCTCAAAATGATGCATCTGTTCTATTTAACACGGCAGGTATGCAACCTTTAGTACCTTATTTACTTGGAACAAAACATCCTTCTGGGAAAAGATTGGTTAATGTTCAAAAATGTTTACGGACGGTAGACTTTGAGAATATTGGGGATAATACTCATCATACCTTCTTTCAGATGCTTGGCAATTGGTCACTAGGTGACTATTTTAAACAGGAAGCTATTGAATGGAGTTTTGAATTTTTAACCTCAAAACAATGGCTTAACATTCCATTGAAAATGCTTGCTGTTACAGTTTATGAAGGAGATAAAACAGTTCCAAAAGATGAAGAATCATTTAATTACTGGAAACAGTTAGGAGTTCCAAAAGAACGTATTGCTTATTTTGGCAAAGATAATTTCTGGTCAGCCGGCGATACTGGTCCATGCGGCCCAAGTTCTGAAATGTTTTATTGGTCAGGCGAAGGAGAAGCGCCAAAGGTGTTTGATCCTCATGATGAAAAATGGGTTGAAATCTGGAACGATGTTTTCATGACTTATAACAAGGATAACGGCGGGAAATTAACACCTTTAAAACAGAAAAATGTTGACACTGGGATGGGGCTGGAAAGAACAGCGGCAGTTTTAAATGGTAAAAAGAGTGCTTACGAAACAGAACTTTTCCAGTCGATAATCAAAAAGATTGAAAAATTGAGTGGTTCATCTTACAAAGAAAAAATTCGTGAGATGAGAATTATTGCGGATCATCTTAGAGCGGCTGTTTTTGTTCTTGGAGATGAAAATGCGGTAACTCCATCTAATGTTGATAGGGGATATATCCTTAGAAGATTAATTAGAAGAGCTATCCGTTATGGTAAATTGATTGGTATTCAAGATTATTTCTCGGCTGAAATTGGTAAAGTTGTGATTAAGATTTATGGAGATTTTTATCCTGAATTAGAGAAAAATCAGCTATCTATTTTATCAGAGTTAGAAAAGGAAGAAGAAAAATTTGCTCTTACTTTAGAGAAAGGATTGAAAATATTTGAAAAACTTTCTGCTGAGAATGACATGATTTCTGGTGCAGATGCATTTTTGTTATTTCAAAGTTATGGGTTCCCATTGGAAATGACCCAAGAGTTGGCGTTAGAGCAAGATATCTCTGTTGATGAAGAAGGATTCAAGGAAGAGTTTGAAAAGCATCAGGAACTGTCAAGAACGGCTTCTGCAGGCAAATTTAAAGGTGGCTTAAGTGAGAATTCTCCAGAAACCACAAGATTACACACCGCAACTCATCTTCTCAACGAAGCATTAAGGAAAGTTATAGATCCCGAGATTAAACAACGCGGAAGTAATATCACTCCGGAAAGATTAAGGTTTGATTTTAGTTTTGATAGAAAATTAACCGCAGATGAAATTAAAAAAATTGAAACTGAAGTAAATCGTGTTATAAAGATGGCTTTACCGGTAAGAAGAGAAGAAATGACTAAAGAAGAAGCAATAAAATCTGGAGCTCAGATGGAATTTGGGGCAAAATATCCAGATAAAGTCAGTGTTTATTTTGTAGGTGATTATTCTAAAGAGTTTTGTGGCGGTCCTCATGTTGAGAATACAAAAGAGTTAGTTAAATTTAAGATTATTAAAGAAGAATCAAGTTCTGCTGGTGTTAGGCGGATTAAAGCTGTTCTAGAAGATTAATTAAAAGTGAATCAAGGATTATTAGATATTAATGAGAAAATGAATGCGGTAGCGGGGACTCGAACCCCGGTCACAGCCTTGGCAAGGCCGTATATTGGTCGATATTAAATCTCTAACCACTATACTACTACCGCATTAGGTTTGCAGAAAAATAAGAGATTAATAAATGTTTTGAAAGAATTTAATCTAGTTCTCCTAATTCCTCGCTCTAGATTTACTTTTTAATCTCGTTTCAATAGAACCTAATAGATTTCTTGAACGTTCTATATCAGTAATACTATATCCCTTGTTATTGTCTGATTTAAGTAATATATCCAGAAATCTTCCGGCCGTAGCATCAAAAATCATTCCCTTGTCTGTACTATCTTCAATAAAATCGAGAGTTTCGGGAAGAGTATCTTTATTCTCAAATGCTCGAACGGTTAATGCACGTAACAAATATTCTCCTCTTTCATCAAATTCACGAAGAACATTAATTGCTTCATCTGAATCAGATATACGCGATAATTCAAAAAGAATAACTTCCTCAGATTTCACACCATTATTTTGAAATAATACCTCGGATGGCTTTTCTTTAAACTCTTCAAGAGCTTTTCTAGCTAAATCAATTCTATCGCGAAGATCTTTCCCTTCTAAATCAACAGTGTGAGATTTTCCAGATTCTAATGCATAAGCCGCAGCGTTACTATGCCCATTAATACATTCTAATGCTTGATTAATCATATCTTCATCTAATGCAAGAACTTTAGCAAATTCAGGATCGGGATTTGAATGAAATATGTTTGTTCCGTAGGCACGTTCAATGTCATATAAGAAGGCAGATACTCTTTTTTGGTTTGAACAAACTATTTCTGTTTTATATGATTCATCAAGTTCATCGGTTCGGTATATTGCTTCTCCTCTTTTAGAACGGACTTTTATCGGGATTTCTATAATATCTTTTCTATTTCCATAGTTTGTAAATACGGTAATCTCTTCTAATCCACAAATAACTTCAAAATCAAATTCATTAATACATGATTCTAGCTTTTTTTCAATAGATTCTTCATCATTTTTAGATTCTTCAAAAATACCTTCGGGAAACAATCTTCTAGCTCGGACCATGTTTTGACGCAGAGTCTCATTAATATATGGCTGATTATTGGGTTTATTATACTCTTGTTTGGTTACTTCAACTGGTTTATATTCTTCTACAGAACGAATTGAAGGCTTGTAAAGTCCCATAAACAGCAAACCAGCTGCGATTCCAAATGCTTTCAGCTTATTATCCATAAACGATTTGGCATGAGCTTATTTATAAATCTTTCGCAAGTTGACACTGGACAGTGACAACAACAGGGATGGGTTAAGACAATCTAGTCAGCTTTTTAAGATTAAAAGAAAAATAAAAAAAAGAAAAAAATAACTAATTTATCGTCTTGCAAGAACAAATACAGCTCTTAAAGCAACAATAATTGTAGCTGGGACGAACAATGTTAGGATTCCTCTTAACACATTTGCTAAAACTGGGGCAACGCCTTCAAATACTCCTACCTGTACTCCTAGGAAGGATACTAATACTAACACGGTTCCGCTGGTTAAAAATTTTGATACTTCACCAACAGCTACGTTTAATATCCCTACAACTAGGCCTAGGAGAAATACAACCCACAGTAGTGTTCCTTGGTATGGTCCAGTTAAACCTAATCCTAACAGAACTGCTAAAATTAGTCCAATTAGAAATGACCAACTACCAATAGAATTACCGGATATGCTTTTTTTTCCTTTTCTAGCCATTCAATATCACCTCTCTTTTTTTAAAAAAGTTCTAAAAGGAAACCTTTCTTCACCTTTTTTATCAGGATTCTTACTCCTAAGTAAATTTTCATGCTTTAAAAGACTTTTGTTTTTGAAATGACACAAAGTTTTATAAATATCTGACTTGTCACACGTTTACCCCTCCTTAGTTCAGTGGCTAGAACGCTCGGCTGTAGCAGTTGTTTGACAACCGTCTATGTGACGTCTGGATGAAAAACAATCAGTCTGTAGTCACCGAGAGATCCCCGGTGGATGTTGGTAAATCCTTCATCCGGGGAATTCAAATCCGGGAGGGGGGACTTTGGCTGAGTATACGTTCTTACTCAGCCTTTTTTCTTCATATAAATCATCAACAACCCCTGGCAAGTACTAAAACAACCGCAACTTTTATAAAGAGGTCATCGTTTCAGAGGCAAATGGCTGCTAAATTATTTCTACACGTGCAAATTTAATGATTTTGTTGTGTAGAAGATGGTATGTCATAATAGGCAAAAAAAAGAAGCTCTGGTGTGTTCCATAGGGAATATTTTCAGGCTTTAAAAAAAAGCCCTGGTGGTGTAGCTCGGCCTAGCATGTTGCCCTGTCGAGGTGGTTTATAGCTACCACGGATAGGCAACGACCCGGGTTCAAAAGGGTCTCAGAGTCTATCTCCGAGTCCATGAATGTCCCGGCCAGGGCGTACGGGCCGGTAGCTTAGTCTGGTAGAGCGCCTGACTTTTAATAAGTCATGAGAAGATATCAGGCGGTCGAGGGTTCAAATTAGATCTTCCTGATTTGTATAAGATTGGGGGTCTGGGAAAGTCCCTTCCGGCCCGCTCTTTTCCCAAAAAGAGCGAAAATAAATAAAAATACAATCATAAATTCACAATGACCATGGATGCCTTAAAACACAGTCTTGTACCAAAGCACTCAAAACTAAGTGATAATGAAAAAGCAGTTCTTCTTGAAAAGTATGCTGCTGAATTAAAACAATTACCAAGAATCTATGGCAGTGATCCTGCACTTTCTTCTCTTTCTGTTAAAGAAGGAGATATTATTAAAATTGAGAGGGCAAGTAAAACCGCGGGTATTTTTGCATATTATCGCGTAGTTACAGGAAATTAACATGACAGATAAATCAATTTTAGTGCGAAAATATTTTGAAGAAAATAAATTTGTAGCAAGCAATATTCAATCTTTTAATCATCTTCTTGAAAAAGGATTACAGGAAGTAATCGAAGAAAACAAAGAAGCTGAACCAACTATTATTCCACATAATATTGAGAAATTCAAAATCAGATTTGGTAGAATCACCGTTGGAAAACCAGAAATTACCGAAGCAGATGGAAGTAAAAGACCAATTTATCCAATGGAAGCTCGGTTGAGAAAAATAACTTATCATGCTCCAATCTTTCTTGAAGTAAGTACTTACATTAATGATGTACAAAGAGAAAATTTTGTAACTCAAGTTGGAAAGATGCCAATTATGCTTAAGAGTAAATTTTGTAATTTAGATGCATTAAATAGAGAAGAATTAATGAAATTCGGTGAAGATCCATCTGATCCAGGTGGATATTTTATAATTAATGGTACTGAAAGAACCATTGTTAATGTAGAAGATCTTGCTGCAAACAATTTCATGATTGAAGAAGCTAAGGGCGGAGAATTCTCTGGAAGATTCTTTGCAGCTCGTGGTTCTTACAAAATACCTCATTCTTTTGAGAAAAAGAAAGATGGAATCTATTACATGTCTTTCACTAGAGTAAAACAAATGCCAATAGTAATTGTTCTAAAAGCATTAGGAATGGTAAAAGATGAAGATATCATGAAAGCTATCTCTACTGAGAAAAGTTATGATGAAATGATTCTTAATTTATACGAATTCGTTGACATAAAAACTCAGGAAGATGCGATAGATTTTATTGCACGAAGAGTTGGTGCTGGTCAATCTAAAGAAGTTAGAATGGAAAGAACTGTTGACATTCTAGATAGATATTTACTCCCAAATATTGGTGTTGACTTAAATTCAAGAGCAGAGAAAGCTAAAAATATTGGTAAGATGCTCAAACGGTTAATTGATGTTTATCAAGGAACAAGAGCTCCAGATGATAAAGATCATTACATGAATAAACGTATTAGGATGAGTGGTGATCTGTTATTAGATTTATTTAGAGTTAACTTTAAAGTTTTAGTTGGAGATATTCTCTACAATTTCCAAAGAATTATCAAAAGAGGAAAACTTCCTTCAATAAGAGTTATTATCCGTGATAAATTATTGACCTCTAGATTATATTCTGCTATGGCAACCGGTGAATGGGTTGGTGGAAGACAAGGGGTATCTCAAAGAATGGATAGATCAAATTATTTATCTATGGTTTCACATTTACAAAGAGTTGCAAGTCCTTTAGCGACTTCGCAAGAAAACTTTGATGCACGAGCATTACATTGTACTCATTTAGGAAGATTATGTCCGATTGAAACTCCAGAAGGTACTAACATTGGTCTTCGTAAAAATTTGGCAATGCTATGTTCATTATCACAACGTGCAGACGAAAAAGAAGTAATGGAAAAATTACAAAATCTTGGGTTGAGGGAGACAATATAATATGGCAGATGTATATCTTAATTCAAATATTGTAGGCGTTGTAGATAATCCATTAACTTTTGTTTCAGATATCAAAGATCTTCGTCGTAAAGGAGCAATTCAAATTGACGTTAATGTTTTCTTTAATGAAGAAGCAAATGAAATTTCTATTTATACTGATGAAGGAAGAGCAAGAAGACCATTAATTGTTGTTAAAGATGGTAGATCATTATTAACTGAAAAACATCTTGATCAATTGAAAGGTGGCGAATTATCTTGGATGGATCTTGTTAGACAAGGGGTAGTTGAATATTTAGATGCAGCAGAGGAAGAAAATTCTTTGATTGCTTTCAATGATATTGAAATTACCGTTGAACACACTCATCTGGAAGTTAGTCCGGGAGTAATCACGGGAGTTACAACTTCTCTTGTTCCTTTTGGTAATTACTTATTATCTACTCGTTTAAATGGTGGTTCTAAAAACCAGAAACAAGCATTAGGATTTTATGCAGCTAATTATCATTTAAGATTAGACATGGATGCAAATATTTTACATTATCCTCAAAATCCTTTAGTTAAAACAAAAATTCATGATGTAATTGATTACTCAGAACATCCTTCTGGGCAGAACATGGTTGTAGCAATCATGTGTTACGACGGTTACAACATGGAAGATGGGGTTATACTTAACAAAACTTCAATCCAGCGTGGACTTGCAAGAAGTACTTACTTCCACCCAATTTCTGCTGAAGAATTACGTTATTCTGGTGGATTAATTGATGAAATTTCTGTCCCAGATAAAGATGTTAAGGGATATAGAAGTGAACAGGATTACCGATTCTTAGAAACAGATGGTATTGTTTATCCAGAAGCGAAAGTTGACGAAGGAGATGTTATTATTGGAAGAACAAGTCCTCCTAGATTCTTAAGTAGCATGGATGAATACAATTTATCTGCAGCAACACGCCGTGAAAGTTCTTTAAATCTTAAACATGGCCAGAAAGGTGTTGCCGATTTAGTTATTCTTACTGAAAATGAAGAAGGAAATAGATTAGTTCAGGTAAGATTAAGAGAAGAAAGAATTCCAGAGATTGGTGATAAATTTACCAGTCGTCATGGTCAAAAAGGAGTTACCGGTATTTTAATTCCTCAACAAGATATTCCGTTCTCTGCATCAGGAATTGTTCCAGACCTAATTTTCACACCACATGGTATTCCTTCAAGGATGACTATTTCACATTTAATTGAATTGATTGGGGCAAAAGTAGGAGCTCTATCTGGAAGATACATTGATGGAACTTTATTCCAAAGTGAATATGAAAAAGATTTAAGAAAAGAATTACAAGAACGCGGTTTCCGTGAAGATGGAACAGAAGTATTCTATGACGGAAGAACCGGTAAACAAATGCTTGCTCGTATTTATGTTGGTAACATGTATTATCTTCGTCTTAGACACATGGTTGCGAACAAAATGCAATCTCGTGCACGTGGACCAATCCAGCTTCTTACTCGTCAGCCAACTGAAGGTAAGGCTAAGGAAGGAGGTCTACGTTTAGGAGAGATGGAGAAGGATACCTTTATCGCGCACGGTGCTTCTCTTTTACTTAAAGAAAGATTTGATTCAGATCAAGTAGTTATTCCTATTTGTGAAAAATCTGGATTGATGGGTTATTATGATCTTCGTCAAAATGGAAAAGCTATCTCGCCATTGTATGGAGAAAACTCCGAGATGTCAGAAGTAGAAATGAGTTATGCCTTTAAATTATTACTTGACGAAATAAGAAGTATGGGAATTTACGTAAAATTAAATTTGGAGAATAAATACTAAAATGAAACGACTCGTAAGAAAAAAAATTAGCAGTATCTCTTTTGGAATTTTTTCACCAAAACAAGTTGTTGAAGCTTCGACAGCGAAAATTGTAACTCCAGAATTATATGATCGTGAAGGATACCCTGTTGACGGCGGTTTAATGGATTTAAGATTAGGAGTTATTGATCCTGGTCTTCGTTGTAAAATTGATGGCGGTAAATTAAAAGAATCCTTTGGTCATTTTGGTTACATTGAACTTGCTCGCCCAGTTGTACACATTAAATTTGTTAGAACTATTTTAGATATTTTAAGATCAACCTGTAAATCTTGTGGTCATATTTTAATTCCAGTTGAGAATGCAAAAAGATACATGGCTATTCTTGATAAAGTTGGAGAAGAACTTGGTTTCGAAGCACGAAGAAGAAAGATTAAAGTTATTGTAGCAAAATACAGAGCTAAAGATAAATGCCCTCATTGTTCTGCTAAACAAGGAAAAATAAAATTATCCAAACCTTACAATTATTATGAAGACGAAATTCGTTTAAGTCCAATTGAAGTTCGTGCACGTCTTGAAAAGATTCCCGAGGAAGATTTACCAATCTTTGGATTTAAATCGGGAGAATTTAGACCAGAATGGTTAGTTCTTACAATAATGCAGATTCCACCGGTAACTATGCGTCCTAGTATCACTCTAGAATCTGGAGAAAGATCTGAAGATGATTTAACTCATAAATTAGGAGATATCGTGCGGATTAATCAGCGATTATTTGAAAATATTAATGCTGGTGCACCAGAAGTAATCATTGAAGATTTATGGGACTTATTGCAATATCATGTTACAACGTTCTTTGATAATGCTATCGCTCAACTCCCTCCTGCTAGACATCGTGGTGGTCAAGTTTTGAAAACGTTAGCGAACAGAATCAGCAGTAAAGACGGTAGGATTCGTCACAACCTTGCTGGTAAGAGAACAGATTTCTCGGCACGTACAGTTATCAGTCCAGATCCATTAATTGGAGTAAACGAAGTAGGAGTTCCAGAATTAATGGCTCAAAGTTTAACAGTTCCAGAAAGAGTTACCGAATGGAACAAAGAATATTTAAGAAAATTTGTGGTGAATGGGCCAAAGAAATATCCTGGAGCTAATTATATTATCAAGCCTGATGGAAAACGTAAAACAATTACTAATGAAACTAAAGATGAAATTTTAGAAGAGTTAGATGTTGATTACGTTGTAGAAAGACATCTTCTTAACGGAGATATTGCTCTTTTCAACAGGCAACCATCCTTGCACAGAATGAGTATGATGTGTCACCGAGTTAAAGTTTTACCTGGTAAAACGTTCCGTTTAAATCCAGCTGTATGTAATCCATACAACGCAGATTTCGACGGTGATGAGATGAACCTACATATCCCTCAAACTGAAGAAGCAAGATCTGAAGCATTAATTTTAATGTTAGTGGAAACTCAATTAATGAGTCCAAGAAGCGGTTTAAGTATTGTTGGATGTATTCAGGATGCAATTACTGGTAACTATTTGTTAACTAAAGAGTTAGTTATGTCTAGAGAAGAAGCAATCAATCTATTATTTTCTTGTGGCGTTCAAGATTTCTCTACTTTGGCAAATAAAGAAAAAGTTAATGGGAAGGAAATCTTCTCAGTGCTTCTTCCAAAAGATTTCAACTTTAAAGGAAAAGATAAGAGCGGAAATGACGTTGAAATTGTTAACGGAGAATTAAATTCCGGAATCATGGATAAAGCTAACCTTGGTCAAGAAAGCGGTTTAATGTTAAGAAACATCTATGAAAAATATGGCCCATCTTACACTGCAACATTCCTTGGACAAATTTCTAAACTGGGAATTGGTGTACTTTCACGTAGAGGATTTTCAATTGGTTTAGCTGACGTAGATTTGTCTGACGAAGCAATGGAAGAAATCAGAGAAGTAGTTAGAAAAGCTGAAGAAGAAGCTTACAAATTAATTGACATGTATTCTGAAGGTAAACTAGAAGCATTACCTGGAAGATCATTACACGAAACTGTAGAATTAAGAATTCTTGAAGCTCTTAACAAGGCAAGGAATAAAGGTGGTGACATTGGAATGCGTCAAACTAAAGAAAATGCTGCTTTAGTGATGGCAAGAAGCGGTTCCAGAGGTAACGCTTTATATATCGCTCAGATGACTGCAGTTGTTGGTCAGCAATCACTTCGTGGTAAACGTATTAGTTCAGGATACAAACAAAGAACATTGTCCTATTTCAAGAAAAACGATTTAAGTCCAGCAGCTAGAGGATTTATTAAAAATAATTTCAAAAGTGGTTTAACTCCATACGAATTTTTCTTTGGAGCAATGACTGGAAGAGACGCTTTGATGGATACTGCATTACGTACGCCTAAATCTGGTTATTTGTATAGAAGATTATCTAACGCAATGCAAGATCTTAAAGTGAATTATGATGGTACTGTTAGAGATGCTAGTAGCAAAATTGTTCAATTTGTCTACGGTGAAGATGGTCTTGATGTTTCAAAAACTAAAGGCGGAGAACTGGACGTACAGAAAGCTGTTGAATCAGCTATAGAGGGCAAAAAATGAAAAAAGAACATCAAGATATTATAGATCAATATTCAGAAATATTGCCTCCTTATATCCTTGGACAGATTGATCAGTATTTACCAAGTTCATCTACTAAAGTCCAAGTAGAAAAAGTTTTGTCTAAGGTTATTGAAGCTTTTGAAACTGCTAAAGTTAATCCAGGAGAATGTGTAGGTTTAGTTAGCGCAGAAAGTATTGGTGAACCAGGTACCCAGATGACACTTAACACTTTCCATTTGGCTGGGGTAGCAGAAGTACAAGTTACTACGGGTCTTCCAAGAATTATCGAAATTTTTGATGCTCAGAAATCTATCAAAACTCCGATGATGGAAATTTATCTTAAAGATTCACATAATTCCGTAGACGCGGTAAGAAAATTTGCAGCAAAAATTAAATCTACTCTTTTCGGAGAATTTGCTAAAGAATATTCTTTAGACATTTTTGATCAAAAATTGCAAGTTTTATTAAATAAAGAATTCCTTGCAGATCACGAAATTACCGCAAAAGATTTAGCTAAATCTATTAAATTAAAATCTAAAGGATTTGTGATTGTTGTCGAAGATGATAGAATTATTTTCGAACATAAAGGCAAACCTGAAGAAATTAAAGAATTATATAATCTTAAAAACAAAATCAGACTAGTTAAAGTTAAAGGACTTAAAGGAATTACTCAAGTTCTACCTGTTAAACGAGGAGAAAAGTATTTGGTATTAACTGCAGGTACAAATCTTAAAGACGTGTTAGATTTACCAGAAGTTGATGTAACCAGAACAACTAGTAATGACATTCATGAAGTATACTCTGTTCTTGGAGTAGAAGCAGCAAGACAAATAATCATTAATGAAGTTTTCAAAGTTATTGAATCACAAGGTTTGAATGTTGATTTACGTCATATCATGCTTGTAGCTGATATCATGTGTGTTGGTGGAAACATTAAAGGTATAACTAGGTATGGAGTTGTTAGCGAGAAAGCAAGCGTACTTGCAAGAGCTTCATTCGAAACACCAGTTAAACATATTATTAATGCTGCACTAGAAGGAGAAGTGGATTATCTTACTTCAGTAGTTGAAAATGTGATGATTAATCAACCTGTACCTTTAGGAACTGGGTTACCTGGTTTGATAACTAAACTTAAATAAGGATAAAATTAAAATAGGAGTTCATAGTTAAGAATTTACTTGAGGGATAAACAATGGCAAAGAAAGAAGTCAGTGAAGAATTAAAAGAATTACGTAGTAAAATTCAGGATGGTAAAGTAATCATCGGTTTAGATCGAGTAATAAAAGCTGTAAAGGCTAAAAAAATTGAAAAAGTATTTGTATCTAGTAATTGTCCGCAAAAAACCGTAGAGGATTTACAATATTACGCAAATCTTGCAGGAGTAGAAGTAGCTAAGCTTGATTTCGATAACGAGGAGTTAGGTGTTTTCTGTAGAAAGAACTTCTTTATTTCTGTACTTGGTGTATCAGCATAAATTGGCACGGCTTAAACTTGATCAAGATGCACTAGGGCTTTCATCCCTCCTTGAAAGAATTGCTCACGTGCAGGTTAAAGATTGTTTTCAGGATGAGGATACGGTTTATTATATCGTAGAGACTGGTCAGGTAGGTAAGGCAATAGGCAAGAAGGCTGAAAATATTCATCGGATTCAGGAAGATCTTGGTAAAAGGGTAAAAGTCATAGAATTTAAGGAAAGAGTGGAAGATTTTGTGAAAAGTATAGCTTACCCTTTAGAAATTGAAGAAGTAGTTCTAAACGATGAAGGTTTCGTGGAAATAAGAGATAGCAGAAAAAAAGCAAAAAGTTTATTAATAGGTAGGGGAGGCAAGAACTTACAGCTCATAAATCGGGCGGTAAGACGTTTTTTTAACGTCGAAGTTAAGGTAATTCAATAATGGGAAAGAAAGCTAGAGGATTAGGAGCAGCGAAAAAACTGCAGAAGAGAAGAAAAACCTTCAAACTAGTAAATAGAACTAAATTGAAGAAGAAAGTAGATCCCTTAGCAGGTTCATCTCAAGCAAAAGCAATTGTTTTAGAAAAGATTCAAATTGAAGCAAAACAGCCAAACTCAGCAATGAGAAAGTGTGCTAGAGTACAGCTAGTTAAAAATGGAAAACAAATTACCGCATTCATGCCTGGCGATGGAGCACAAAAATTAATTAACGAGCATGATGAAGTAATCGTTGAATGTATCGGTGGTAAGATGGGAAGAGCTAAAGGAGATATTCCCGGTGTTCGTTGGCAAGTTATAAAAGTTAATGATCAAAGCCTTAATGCGTTATTAGGTGGTAAATTAGAGAAAGCAAGGAGATAAAATGGCAGAAGTTCAATTTTTCAATAGATGGAGTGCGGAAGGTATCGGTGTAGAAGATCCAGGATTGGCAGACTATATCACCTTGCAACCTAAAATCATTCCGAAAACTGGCGCTAGATATGCTGGTAATAGATTCCATAAATCAAACACTTTCATTGTTGAACGTCTTGCATCAAAATTAATGGGTTCAGGACATAAAAGTAAGAAACATTTCATGAGTTCTGGTCACAATACTGGTAAGAAAAGTAAAGCTCTTGGAATTGTTGAAAATTCTTTAGCAATTATTGAGAAAAAAATTAATTTAAATCCTTTAGCAATTCTGGTTAGAGCTATCGAGAATGCTGCTCCTAGAGAAGAAGTAATCGCTGTAGAATATGGTGGAGCAAGATATCCGAAAGCAGTAGATGTTGCTCCTCAAAGAAGAGTTGATCTTGCTTTAAGATTAATGACTCAAGGTGCTTATTTACGTTCTTTCAATAAAAAAATGAAAATCGAAGATGCTTTAGCGGAAGAAATAATCAATGCATATCATTCATCTGCAAAAAGTAGTGCTGTTGCTAAGAAAAGAGATTTAGAACGGCAGGCTGCAAGCAGTAAATAAGACGTTATAGATCTCTATTGGGGTGGGACAAAATGACCGGAAGATTGACAGAAATTTTATTGGCAGGAGCTTTGGCTTTGAGCGGGTGTGGTGGAGTTAAACCTATTATTTCTGATGAACGATATCAGATTACTATTCCTGGTGTTAAATATAAGACACCTGATGGTTCGGTTATCGTTGGGGATGAACATCTAGAACTTTACACTTATAACGGTGGCCATGATCCTCTTTTGTTTGTTAAAAGACCAGATGGTGGCATAATAATATATAGTGATTACGATGGTGATTTTAAAATAGATAAAGTGCATATCTTCAGAAATGATAATAAAGGATCACAGACAATCTATGAGCGTAGTGAGTTTGGAAATATTGATATCCATATAGAAGGATATTATAAAGGTGAACATTTCTGGGAAGAGCTTTCTGGAAATAATATTGGTCAGGTTGGAAATATTGATCAGGTTGGAGAAAGAGTTCTTAGGGTGGGACAATCACAATTTGATGAATACATTCTTAGAATTAATGAAGCGAGACGAACAGAAGGTTTGAATGATATTAGTAAGGAATAAAAGAAAAGAGATCTGGAAAGACAAGCAGCAAGTAGTAAGTAGATAACTATCTATTTTATATTTTTTTTAATAAAATTTAATTCTTACTGATAAGTTTTATAAAATACACTCTCTAATCTATATACATGAGTATAGATCTAGTTGTAAATGAAATAGAACAGTTTATCCCTTTAATAAAAACTAAGCAAGAAGGAAGATTTCTAATTTACCGCTTGGACGGTGGGAGAAATCTTTCTGTTTACATTGATCTTGCAACAGTCGAATTTAATTTTGATCAATTTTCTAGAAATCATCCTGATGCTGAAGAAAGTGACATTTTGGGTGGCGGTTTTCTTAGGATAAACTATAAGGCTAAACGTGAAGTGGAATATGTCCATCATTGCGGAAAATGTAATTCTAAATATCCGGTGGGAGATAAAGCAATTAATGATGGTTGTAGTTGTGGTTCACGAATGTTTATAACAACAGCAATTAAGGGAGAATTAGATCATAAGTATAATCCGGATGATGATTATGATTTGTTTTTCTTAGGCTGTTCTAAACAATATGGTGGAATTCCGGAAGATATTGCTGAAGAAGTAATATCTAAAATAACTAACGCCTTTAAACATTATGAGGAAGAAAGAGAAAAAAAATATAATCCTTCAATAATTCTAAGATTGTGTTCATATATTTGGCCGTTTACTAAAGAAAATCTCGACAATTCATTTAGGAAAAGAAATGTAACGCCACAGAATTATCTTTTTGATAGATATAATTCTAGGAATCGTTCTTGCTGGGAGAATTGGCGTAAAGAATGCTAAAAATATATTTAAAGTGATTAAAAAATATTATACTTATGAATAAAATGATTATTATCGGAGTAGAAAGTACCGCCCATACTTTTGGGGTGGGTATCATCACAAAAGACGGAAAAATTCTTGCTAATGTTAAAGATAGTTATACTTCTCTTAATGCAGGGATGATTCCTGATGAGGTAGCAGATCATCATAATACAGTTGCTGAGGAGATAAGAGAAAAAGCGTTTAATGAAGCAAGAATTACTTGGGGCGAGGTAGATTTTATTTCTTATTCTGCCGGTCCAGGGTTAGATCCAGCATTGTGGGCGGGATATAACATTGTAAAATCCTGGTCTGAAAAAAATGGTAAACAGTTAGTTGGAGTAAATCATTGTTGTGCTCACTTAAGTATCGGAAAATTATGGAATAAATTGAAAGATCCTTGTTACCTTTATGTTTCCGGTGTTAACACTCAAATTATCGTGCAGAAAGAAGGGAAATATCGAATAATGGGTGAAACTCTAGATATTGGTCTAGGAAATCTTCTAGACAAATTTGGAAGAGTGGTCGGTTTAGGATTTCCAGCTGGTTCAAAAATTGAAGAATTAGCTAAAAAAGGGAAATATGTTGAATTGCCTTACACCGTTAAAGGGATGGATATGTCATTCTCAGGTATTTTAACGAAAGTTCAGCAATTGCATGGAAAAGGTGTTCCGGTTGAAGATTTATGTTTCTCATTACAAGAAACTTGTTTCGCAATGTTAGCTGAGGTTGTAGAAAGAGCAATGGCTCATACCGGTAAGCAAGAATTATTATTAGTTGGCGGAGTTGGAGCTAACAAAAGGTTCTGTGAAATGCTTGATATTATGTGTAAAGAAAGAGACGCTGTATTTTACAAAGTTCCAATGGATCTTGCTGGAGATCAAGGTGCGATGATTGCTTGGGAAGGTTTTCTAAGAAAAAATGAATCCGGAGATATTGAAGTTAATCCTCATTGGCGAACTGATGAGGTTTGATTACGACTTTCTTCGTTGAATATAATCTTTATTATCTTTTCTCTTTATTCTCGTAACTTCTAAATTTTCCTCTATCCTCTGACCATTAAACTCCACGTAAGATATAGTATGAAACTCCATGCCACTTATTTTCTGAACGTCAAATTTGTAACTATTCATTTTTTTTGGTTCGAATTCTATCCCCAGATATTCCCTTGCTTCTTCTAATTGCGAGTTTAGATCTATGGGAACTCTTCTTATTCTATCCCCTTTAATGTACGTTCCATCGGGCATTGGGATTATTACCCCAGATTTTACAATCTCTTCTCGATAGTACTCTTTGTCGAGATGTCTTAACAGCTCTTTTCCAATGTCAATGAAAAATGGTTTCATTAATCCTCCAAAGATTTTCACTTCATGCCCCACTAATCTTTCTAAAGGTTGGTCTGGGGGAAATCGTTCTTCGAAATCAAGCAGTTTACGTATATTTTTTTTGTCAGTTACTCTTTCATCTTCTAGAAGTTCTCGATAATGAACACGATTATCGGGACGATTTTCTTGACGTTCAAAAAATCCATAATATCTGTAACTCATAAATTGATTAAATGGGGGCTTGTTTTTTAAAATGTTCTGAAAGATTTCACTATATCACCGACAACTTTATAAACTACCAAATTCTCTTAAAATCTTAGTTTTCTCGACGAGAAAGCGATATTATCTTGACTCTAAAATGGAAGACAACCTAGACCAAAAGCCAGCTGTACCGGTAGCTTCTAAAAAGGAATATGGAGCAGCCCAAATTACTGTCTTGGAAGGGCTGGAAGCAGTTCGAAAAAGGCCTGGGATGTATATCGGGGACACTTCTTTAAGGGGTCTTCATCATCTTGTTTGGGAAATTGTAGACAATTCTATCGACGAAGCTTTGGCAGGATATTGTAATAAAATCAAGGTTTTTGTTCATAAAGATAATTCTATCACCGTCTTTGATAATGGTAGAGGTATCCCTGTAGATATTCATCCAAAATTTGGAATCCCAGCAATTCAAGTTGCTTTAACAAAACTTCATGCTGGTGGTAAATTTGATAAAGATTCTTATAAAGTCTCAGGCGGACTTCACGGGGTAGGTGTTAGTGTCGTGAATGCTTTATCCATGGCCTTAGAGATTCAAGTTAAACGAGAGGGTAAAATTCATTATCAAAAATATTCTAGGGGAGATCCAATCTCTGAATTGCAAGTTACCGGAGAAACAAATGAGACCGGAACGATGGTTCATTTTAAACCTGATTCTCAGATATTTGCTGAATGTATTTATCATTATGACATTCTTGCGAAAAGGTTGCGTGAATTAGCATTTTTGAATAAAGGAATTGTTATTGAATTAGTAGACGAGAGAAAAGAAGAAGGACAGGAAGAAAGAGCCGAAACGTTTCATTATGACGGCGGTATTAAAGAATTTGTTGAATTTGTTGATAAAAACAAACAACCATTACATTCTACTATTTATTTTGAAAAAGAAAGAGATGACATGGTTCTTGAAGTTTCTTTAAGATATAACTCGGGTTATCAAGAAAATGTTTTTTCATTTGTAAACAATATTAACACTATTGAAGGTGGAACTCATCTTTCAGGTTTTAAGACTGCTCTGACAAGAGTTATGAATACATTTGCGAAAGATATCTCTAATGGAAAGGCTGACAAATTAACTGGAGACGATGTTAAGGAAGGATTAACTGCGGTAATTTCAGTTAAAGTTCAGGAACCATTATTTGAAGGACAGACAAAAACCAAATTGGGAAATAGCGAGGTTTTTGGGCTTGTTAGTTCCATCGCTCATGATGAATTATCCACTTATTTTGGAGAGAATCCAACTACAATTAAAACGATTATTGGAAAATGTTTAGATGCGGCAAGAGCAAGAGAAGCAGCTCGGAAAGCACGGGAATTAACAAGAAGAAAAGGTGCATTGGAAGGAGCAGGACTTCCCGGTAAATTAGCTGATTGTAGTGATCGTGATCCTAAAAACTGTGAAGTATATCTTGTTGAAGGAGATTCAGCTGGTGGATGTTTTTCTGGTGATACAAAGATTGCTCTTACAGATGGAAGAGACATTTCATTTAAAGAACTAATTGAAGAGAATAAGAAAGGTGTAAGAAATTTCTGTTATACTATAAAGAATGGTGGGTCAATTGGAGTTGAAGAGATTAAATCACCTCGTGTTACAAAAACAAATGCTTCCGTAATCAGAATAGTTTTGGATAATGATAAAGAGATTGTATGTACACCCGATCATAAGTTTATGTTAAGAGATGGTTTGTATAAGGAAGCAATTAAACTAGTTAAAAGCGATTCTTTAATGCCATTGAATAAAAAAATATCGCATTTGGGGGGTAATATTACTATAAATGGTTATGAAATGGTTTATACTCCAAATAATTCACGCTGGGTCTTTACTCACTTGTTATCTGATGAATGGAATTTAAGTCAAGGAATTTACTCTATTGATGATAGATCTCATCGCCACCATGTCGACTTTGATAAGTTAAATAATAATCCAACTAATATCACTCGTCTCCTTAAAGAGAAACATCTTGAATTACACCAAAAACAGATAAAAATAACTCTTCATAAACCTGAAATCAAAGAGAAATGCCGTAAAATTAGACGGACAAAAGAGTTCAGAGACATGATGAGCAAACGTATGAGAGAACCAGAAACTAGGGAAATATTGAGTTCACAAGCTAAGAAACAATGGGAAGATAGAGCGTACAAAGATTTTATGGGAAAAAAGTTCTTAGAATTTTATAAGGATAATGACAGTTATAAGATTGAAAGCAGGTTACGTCTTGATAAGGCTCAGGAGGAATACTGGGCAAAGGAAGAAAATAGGACTAAACAATCAGAGAAAGTAAAAAGATTCTTTTCAGACAATCCTGGAGCGAAGATGTCTTTATCAGAAATAGCTAAGAAACAATGGTCAGATAAGAATCTCTTAGAATGGAGAAGGCAAAAGACAAAAGAACAATGGACGTTAGAGTTCAGAGCAAAAAGAAAAATGGCTATTCAACAGACTCGTTTTATAAAAACTCTTTCTGTCTTAAAGAAGGTTTATGAGGATTGTGGATTTCTTGATATTGCTATCTATAAAGAGCGAAGAAAAGAATCTAAAGATACTAGTTTGTATAAATTTAATGACTTTATTGGGAATTTCTTTTGGAACGAATTTGAAGAGGTAAAAGAAGCAGTTGAGAATTTTAATCATAAAATAAAATCTGTTCAAGTACTTGATCAGAAAATTGATGTTTATGATATTGAAGTTCCTAATACTCATAATTTTGCTTTAGCTTCCGGCGTTTTTGTTCATAATAGTGCTAAAATGGGAAGAAATCGTCAGTTCCAAGCAATTCTTCCATTAAGGGGAAAAATTCTAAACGTGGAAAAAGCTAGGCTACATAAAATAATGGAAAATAAAGAAATAATTTCCATGATTACGGCTTTAGGAACTAGCGTGGGTGAAGATTTTAATATTTCTAAATTAAGGTATCATAAAATTGTTATCATGACTGACGCGGATGTTGATGGATCTCACATTATGACGTTACTTTTAACATTCTTCTATCGACATATGAAACCTTTAGTTGATGAAGGTTATGTCTATATAGCTATGCCACCATTATATCGGATGCAGAAAGGTAGGCAGATTGAATATGTTTACACCGATGCAGAAAAAGAAAAGAAAGTGGCAGAAATGGGAGAAGGTATCGCTATTCAACGTTACAAAGGGTTAGGAGAAATGAATCCTAGACAGTTATGGGAAACTACGATGGATCCTTCCGTTCGTAAATTGAAAAAAATTACTGTTGAAGACGCAGTTAAAGCCGATCAAATGTTTACGGTTTTAATGGGCGATGAAGTTGAACCTCGAAGAAAATTTATTGAAGATCACGCGAAAGAAGTTGTAAACTTAGATATTTAAAGTGGAAGAAGCTACTAATTATAAACGTTATTCTGAACTAAGCCGAGAAGAAGAAAAACTGAGAATGCATTACGAGCGTTTCTATGAGAGAGTTCTAGTTTGGTATGGTGGCGGTACTTTATGCATGTTTCTTGCTCATTGGTCGTTAGGATTAGTTGCAGGAATTGGTTCTTTGTATGCTTTGAATGAAGATTTTAAAATTTCTAAAGAATATGAGAATATTAAATCTGAGATGAGCGAATTAGAGAAAAAGATTGATTTTTAGACTTAAGAAATAATTTTAAAAAAATTCGCAGTTAACTTTATATCATTTAATCTTCGTAATTACTAAGAATTTTAGTAGTAATTTAATTGTTAGTTTTGGTTTTATTTGGCATATTCTATAAAATCTGGATAATTTGAAATTTCTTTAAATCCATAATTTGGTGCCAGTTCTTCGACTATTTCTTTAAGTCTTTTTGAACCAGGCCTTTTTTTTGGATGTTCAAAACGTTTTAATTCTGGAAATTCTTTAAAGAACATTTTAATCAAATGGTGGCCAGCACCCATATATTTTGATGCTAAAGAACGGGTTAATTCTTCTGGATTTCCTTGTCTGAAACAGTTTTGCAGATAATTAATTCGTGCATATTTCGGCTTACTTCCAAAATTTTTTAACAAACTTAGTAAATAACTTTTTGAGTTTGTAGGGCAGATGAAACTTAATACTGCAATGCTTCCTGGGAAATCATCTTGCGGACCACCCATTAAAACTTTAGATTTGGAAAAAATATCCGCGTGGTCAAGGTTATTTGAATAATATACAAATCTGAATTGAATACCTATTTCCTTGTAGAATCTCTTTTGTTCAACGATAAACCCTTTCTCTTCTTCATGAATGACCTGGATTTTAGGTAAACAAGTATAACGCAGGGACCCTTCACAATTAACCCATCTAACTTCTTGATTACGCTTGATCTTTTCCATATTCATTAATTTAGTTATATATTCTGATACAGTTAATTCATGCATAATCATATAATTAGAGTAATTCTTTAAAAAACTTAACTATCAAATCCTCAAACTAGTAACCTTACTTACACCATCTTTCATGCTGACTCCATAAAGAGTATCGGCTTCAGAAATCAAAGAATCATTGTGAGAAATCACGATATATTGAGCTTGTTCTGAATAAGATCTAATTAGTTTTGCTAAAGTTTCTGCGTTATGTTTATCTAAAGCCGCATCAATTTCGTCAAGGATGTAGAATGAAGCTGGTTGATATTCTTGGATAGCAAAAATAAATGAAAGGGCAGTAAGAGTTTTCTCTCCACCGGAAAGAGATTTAAGATCCATATATCTATTTCCAGAAATTTTAACTTTAATACTTAAACCGTCATCAAATGGGTTTTTAGGATTATCTAACTGTAGGAAAGCATTTCCTTTCTTGAATAAACTAGAGAATACTTTCGTGAAATGTTGGTTAGCTTTATCGAATGTTTTCATAAAATGATCAGTTTTTCTAGTTTCTATCTCATTCATTAAAGTATGGACATCAGTTTGTTCTCTAACTAACGATTCTCTTTTTTCGGTAAGTTTGTTATACTCAGTTTCTACTTCTTCATAAACTTCTAAAGCTTTCATGTTAACTGCTGACATCTGGCCAAGCATAACTTCAAATTTGCTGATCTCTTGTCGTAATTCATCCACGGATTTATTTTTAAGTAACGGGACATCTTTAAATCTTGAAAATTCTTCTTCCAATCCTGCCAATCTTGCTTTAGCTTCCGCATTCTTAAGTGAAATTAAATTAATTTGCTGTTCATTGGATCTAGATTTTTCTCTTAGTGATTCAATTTCATTTTCTGATTTGCTTATTTTTCCAGAGAACACTTCTCTATTTGCGAAAAGTTGTCTATATTTAGTATAAAACTCTGTGCTAGCTTTTTCTCTTTGAACCAATTCTTTATCTTGATTGACAATAGTTTCAGTAAGCTTGATGATCTCTTCTTTAAACTGCACTTCTTCTTTCTCGTGCTGTTTTAAAATTTCTTGAATTTTGTTTCGTTCTGGAGCAACTAATTGTTCGGATTGAGTGTTGCTGTTTTTCATATCTGATTCAGAACGAAGAATATCTTCTCTTAATTTCTGTCTTGATTCTTCGAAAGCACTTAATTGAGCAAGTAAGCGTGGATCTCTTAATTGGCTGATTTGGGTTCTTAAAATTTGTTTAGACGATTTAAAATTAGTTAAATCGCGGTTTGTGATAGTAAGATCTTTCTGAACAGTTGATAATTCATCGTTAATTATTTTAAGGTTTTCTTGCAATTCTTTCTTAAGGTTACTTGTTGCCTCTAAATCTCCGGTTTCTAAATGTAATGTTTTTTCAAGTTTGATGATATCTCCTTCCAATTCAGATTTTAAATTTCTAAGAGAGTTTATTTCTTGTAAATTTGTTTCTCGCTTAACTTCAATGTTTTTTATAACCCCTTGAAGTTGAGATAATTGGCCTTCGATTTTTTCAAGTTCTTCTAATGAATCTCTTTCCCTGAAACCACCGCCAGATCTTCTTCCCATAAATCCACCACGCATAACTCCGCTAGATTCTACTGCATTTCCATCTAAGGTAGCCATTCTGATTTTTCCGACTCCTACTTTACGAGCGACTTCAATATCATCAACAATTAAGGTATTTCCAAATACATAAGAAAAAGCTTTCTTGAATTGAGGTTGAAATGATACTAAATTAATTGCAAAATTTTGTACTCCGTTTTGTTTACTAAATTTCTTATCTTCTTCTGAAATATCTCGGCTTTGAATTTTGTTTAATGGAATGAATGAGGCACTTCCTAATTTATTTTTTTGGAGGAAATTTATACAATCGGATGCAGTTTTATCTGAATCAACCACGATATGTTGTAATTTTCCACTTGCAGCAGTTTCAAGGGCGGTAGAATATTTCTTTTGAACTTGTCCAAGTTCTGCAACAGTTCCAAAAATTCCACCTATCTTTTTCTTGTTATCAATAATTCCTTTTACAGCTTGATTACCCGAGATTTGAGCTTGAATCGACATTGCTTTTGCGTTAATTTTCGCATGTTCTTCTTGGGCCTCACTCAAATTTCTTCGGGCATTAGCTAATTGAGATGCAAAACCGCTATCTTCATTAAGACATTTATTTAGTTTTAAGGTGGCAGTTTTGAAATTATCCTTAATTGATTGTAATTGTTTCAGTTGATCTTTATTTTCTCTTTCAACTTCTCTAACTTTACGGATTCTTTCATCGATAGTTTCTAATTGGTACTCCAATTTGTCTTTTTCACGTAGAAGTTCTTGTTGTTTTTGTCTAGATTTCTGTACGTCTTCTTGTTTCTGTTCAATAATCTTATCTTTTTCATCAATCTCTTGTTCCATCTCTTGAGAAGATTCGATTTTGTTCTTTTTCTTAAAATCAGCAATACTTTTTTCAACGGCCTCAAGTTCTTTTTGTTTTCTTAAAATGGTTTGTTGTAACTCTTTACCTTTTTGAGAATAATTACTTAATTTTTCACCTAATTCTTTTAGTTCTTCAGTAAATTGATCTTTCCTTTGTTTAATCTTACCAATTTCGTCTTTTAATGTTGAAACTCGAGTTTTATTTTTAGCTATCTCAACTTTTGACTCTTCAATTTCACGGTGAACTTTAATCTGTTCTTTCTCTCCTTTCTGTTCGATTTCGTTGTTAATTTTAGAAATTTCATTTTTATGTTCAGTTATCTTTTGTCTTAATTCCTCGATTTTTTTCTCTGCATCATCCAACTTTTCTTTATGTTTACCAACTTCAGCATCGAGTTTATCTTTAATCTCTTGCTTTTCTTTCATCTGAAGATGGACAAATGTTGCTTTGTTAGAATCAACTCGGTCTCTCAATTCTTTAAATTTTAAAGCTTGATCCCGATCACTTTTAAGCTCTTTAAGATATGTTTTTCTTTCTTTAAGAATGATTTCAGCATTATTTAATTTCTCTTCAACTTTTTGTAATTCAAGAAGTGCTTTATGTTTCTTCTCTTCATATAAAGAAACGTCGCTGATCTCTTCAATTATTTTTCTTCTATCTAATGAAGACATAGTTACAAATCGAGTAATATCTCCCTGTAAAATGATGTTATAACCGTCCGGGTTAATCTTTGCATGAGAAAGAAGATCGATAATTTCTGTTCTGGTTTTCTTTTCGTTGTTCACCCTATAAATACTAATCCCTGTTTTAGTTATGGTTCTGCTAACAACTACTTCTTTATCTTTTAATGGAAAAATTCCTTTACTGTTATCAAATCCGATTTCTACCGTACCGGAAGATGCCGGTTTTTTGTTTTTACCACCATTAAAAATAAGGTTAGCTGCTTTCTCAGCCCTCATTGATTTTGCAGAAAGTCTTCCAAGAACAAAACAGAGTGCATCGCCAATGTTACTTTTACCAGATCCGTTTGGGCCAAGAACACAGTTAAACTTGTTGTCAAAAGGTATTTCTGTCTTGTGTGCGAAGCTCTTAAATCCCTGAATTTTTAGATGGTTAATCTTCGTCATTATTATGATACGAATGTTTTGTTTTTGGTTTATAAAAGTTTCTATGGCTTGATGCTGTGTTCTATCCTATATTGAGTTTACACCTAAATAAACATGTGCGGGTGTTTCATAACCTAATGACTGATGAATCCTTTCATAGTTATAATAATTTACATATGAAAGGCAATCATGGACTTTTTCATAGTTCATTCTTTGGA
>JAUYKZ010000023.1 GCA_030704845.1 archaeon
TTTAACATCACTTACAATCGGTTTATATTTTGCTGGAATTTTCGAGAGTGCGACCTCTTTTTTGATGTAAATGGGTTTCATACTCTAAAAGTATACATTGGATTATATAAAATGTGCCCCCGAAGTCATATGTCGCTTAACATCAGGAATTAGAGAAGTTTTGCCGTAGGCAAAATTTGGGTGGAAGAAATTGCAAGTTTCTGGAACCTCTAAATCCTTGTTAGTTTCGTCTGACCAACGAGAAGACCTAAAATTTAGTGCAACGTTCCGAAGGAAAATTTTTGAGTTTTGTATTTGAGAACTATTATCAATTTCGACCGAAGGGAGACTATTTTTTAGAAAGAGCCCCGTTTTTAATTTCTTTGAAACCAACTTTGATGTTCATCTTAATTTCATCACTGATTTGTAAATCATTGACTTCTTCTGCTGAAATCCATTTGAAATCGTCATGTTCTTCACTTAATTTTATATTTTTAACATCATCATCTAATTCAACAAAATATACTAATTCAACAGTATGACGATTTCCTTTATCAGAAATGTAAGTGAATACTCTATAAGGATGTAAAGCTATGACTTTGAGATTTACCTCTTCCATAAATTCTCTTTCAAGACTTTCTTTTGGATGATCTCCAAAGTCAACTTTACCTCCAGGTAATTCATAGTATCCTGTTAAATATGGTTCAGCAGAAGATCTTCTAACTACAAGAACTTTGTTGTTTTTTACAAGTAATCCTCCAACAGTGATTTTTTGATATTTTTCTGCCATATAAAAGATGAAATTATGAATTATTATAAAGGTTTCTAAAGGGGCTCTTTCTCTGTTCTCAAATACAAAATTGAATATAACATCAGGCTTAAGGGAAGTTTTTGCGGAGCAAAAATTTGGGTGGAAGAAATTGCAAGTTTCTGGAACCTCTAAATCCTTGTTAGTTTCGTCTGACCAACGAGAAGACCTAAAATTTAGTGCAACGTTCCGAAGGAAAATTTTAGAGTAAGCGGGCTAGCGTCTTTTAAGGCAGGTGTCTATTATATATTAACTTCGGAGTAGTAAACAACCGAAAGATTTATAAGGTATATATTGATTCTACTTGTTATGGATACATTAAAACCATTATTTGAAGAAGTGGCAAAAGACACTGGAAGGTTAGTTCTAAGTTTATACTTTGAGCCACGAAATTATGCTAATCAACAAGAAATGCAAACAGAACAGCAAAGATTACAAGAACAAATGGGAAAATATCAACATGTAGGAATTACTCAAAGAAGGGTTAATTCCGAAGAAACTCAATTGGTGTTGAATTCTCCAGAGCATGTTGATGCAGTTCTTAAAGATGTGGCGAAAGGATACAAGGGAATGGTTTATGATGTTTTTTTAGCAAATGATTCAGGACAGCCACATGGTCGTGCATGGGCGCTATATGATTTTATGGGAAGAATTGATGCGATGGAAGGTCTAATCTCATTTTATACTGAAATCGCTAAATCTCCAGTAGTTCCTGAAACATTGCAACCAAAATTAGCCTCTGCTGTAAGAGAAGCAGGAACAACTGAATTGAAAAAAAGAGGCTTGGAAGACAAAGTTGCTGAATGGGAATCAATTATTGTTTAGACACCTGCCCTATTTTATAATTCTTCAAAATTGAAAATTTTGACTATCCTTTAGCTCGCCCGCTTATTGCAACTAACATCCGAATTATGCGAAGTCGTTTAAGTTGCGTAGCAACATTAAACGATTTGGGTGCAGTGAAGGGTTGTTACGAGTGAGCATTTCTAGTTACAGAAGCGGCTGACACATCACATTTTATCGAGATAGACAGCGATTTTTACTTCTGTATGCGAACGGAGTGGCGACCCGTAACGAAACCGCATAATTCGTGTTATACGTAGCAGACCTTTGATGGTCTGCGGAGTTTTTTATTTGTCGGGAATGTAGTTGGTACTGTAGTTTTTTTAATGAATCGTTATCAATAACTGCGTAGCAGAGTAAAAGTCCGTAGGACAGGGGGGAATCGGGTAGTTTTAGTTTTTTAGTTTTAAATGAGGGGAATAGGTTTTAAAATAGCACTACCCACTGGACAAGTGCAGGTAAACTTTATATACCTCAAGTTATCCTATACTTTAAAAGAGATGATTTAAAATGAGGGAAGATGTAAAACCGAAAGTTGTAAGCCTATTTGCTGGCTGTGGGGGGTTAGACCTAGGTTTCATTAATGCTGGTTATGATATAGTCTGGGCTAATGATTTTTTTCCTGAAGCTGTTGATACCTATAAAAAGAATATTGGAGATCATATTGTATTAGGAGATATTACTAAAATCCCTAGTTCAGAGATTCCAAATAATTTTGATGTTTTATTGGCAGGCTTCCCATGTCAAGGATTTTCAATTGCAAATAAAAAAAGAAGCATGGAAGATGAAAGAAATTTTTTATACAAAGAAATGTTAAGAATAGTTAAGGATAAAAAACCTAAAGTTTTTGTAGCTGAAAACGTGAAAGGAATATTATCAATTGAAAAAGGAAAAGTTATTGAAATGATATTAAATGATTTCAAAAAATTAGGGTATACTGTTGATTATAAATTAATAAATTCTGCTGATTATGGTGTTCCACAGCAGAGAGAAAGAGTAATTATAATGGGAAACCGTTTAGGATTAAAAAACGAGTTCCCAAAACAAACACACATTAATACAACTAATAATAAGCAATCAACATTAGTTTCTAATAAATTAAAACCACATGTTACTGTTAAAGAGGTAGTTGGTCATTTAAATGATTTATGGATCAGTTATGATACTCAAAAGCATAAAAGCAAAAAAATCCACAACCATATTGCAAGAGTAAATGTTCACGATAAATTTTGGGGAAGAAAACACCCTGTGAATCAACATGAAATATGTGATTATTTAAAATATTGGAGAAACAAAGAAGGAATTTCTACTAAAAAAGTTGACGAGCATTTTGGATATAAACACACTGCTGGGCATTGGTTTAGAAAAGATAATAATTCTGGAAGCATTCCTAATCCTGATGATTGGTGGAAATTAAAAAAATTATTAGGCTTTGATGATAAATTTGATAAAAAAGTAACGGAATTAGAATTGAAAGAAATTAAGTTTGAACAATCTTTAAGAATAAATAATTGGGATTCACCAAGTGATACTATTACTGCTACTGGACCAGAAATTCATCCTAATAAAAAGAGAAGAATGTCTGTAAGAGAATGTGCAATAATCCAAACTTTTCCTGATGATTTTGTTTTTACTGGTAGTTTAGGGAATATGTACAAACAGATAGGAAATGCTGTTCCTGTTTTATTAGGTGAAAAAATAGGAAAAGTTATTAAAACAAAACTACTAAAATAAGTAAAATGGTCAATCAAAAAGAAATTGAAGAATTAGAATATACATATTTGAAAAAGTTTTATCATTTTCTAAAATATGTAGAAGATGATATGTTGCGAGGCTTTGATACTAAAGAAAAAATTAAAGAAGATTGGATTAAGAGTTGGGAAAAGATTGAAGGTGAAGCAAAAGGAATTTCTGGTTTTGCTGTTGGAGCTGAAAGAATTGTCTATGCACTATTTAATGGAAAAGCTTTTGGGCAACCAAATTCTGCACCAGTTGGTTCTGATTTATTTTTTGAAACAGAAGATGCATTTATTCATGTTGATTTAAAGACTGTTCAAACAAGAAATATAGGCGATTATACCACTAGTATTTTTGTAGGAGATAATCAAAATAGCTATGAGGGAAAAATACAAGTTCAAGGAAGCAATGATAGAGATTACAAAGGAGCTTTACCACCAATCTATAAAAATAGTGGAAATCCAAAAGTTTGTCTTTCTTATTTTATTACTATTCTTTATGATGAAGAAGATTTAAGTATTTTAAATATTAATATTTTATGTTTGCCTAATGGTTTATTGAATAGTGTGTACGGTTCGGATGTTCTTAAAGCAGGAAAAAATCCCGGCAAAATTAGATTTAATTTTATGAAAACTGATACTTTTCGTTTAATTGACAATCAACCAAAGAGGATAAAAGTAGTTTATTTTAATGAAAACATGAAAAAACATGATTTTAAAAAGTTAAAATATATTCATGAATTATATAAAAGCCAATAGTTTTGGTTATATTAAGAGATTATAGAAAATGCCTATAACAAGAAGTGATGCAGGTTGGTTGATAGCTTCACTTATAGGTCTTTTGACATTAATTTTTTCAATTTTGAAATGGGATTTTTCAACGGCTAATCCTCTACATCACATTAAAGCTATTTATGTTATTTTATTGGTTATTACTTTCGCATTTGCTACTTATATTGTTATAAGCACAAAAGAAGATAAAAAGAAAAGGAGAAAGAAAAAAGATGAGTAGTTCAGATAAATTAGTTGCACAAGTTGTATCTACTTTAGTTATGATTGTTGTAGCTATAACTTTACTGAAAGAATTATCTATACAATCTGAATTAATTAGATCTTTATCGTTTTTATTCTTTTTAACAATTGTGGCAGCAGTAATAGCCATCGCAGTTAAGATTTTTGATTATTTTAGATAAACTAGTTTACCCGATTCCCCCCGTTTTAGATTCATTAAAAAAATTTGGGTCGTAGCGAAGCGGAGCCGTTTAGTCAATGTTATATTCAGTTTTAATTGAATTCTTTTTGTTTTATCCGACTAAACGAAAGTACCAACGTTAAACATTCCCGACGTAGCCCGAAGCTTTTCCGAAGAGGTAGAGAACGTAGTGATTGTTAGCTTTTTTCTTTGATGGAAAAAGTGTGACATCATCGGAAAAGTTGGAGTCAGTACCGACGACAAGGCAAATAAAAAATTACGTATAACACCTTTTAGGCGAAGTTGCTCTGGATGTGTCCAGTGGTACGAAGACTGAAAGGTGTTATAATAAGCCCAGTTTCGATAATAGAAAGAATATTTGACGTGAAGAAGAAAGCCACTCCCCACTGGACAACCACGAATAGAATTTATATATAATAAAAAACATAAACAATTGTGTTTTTATGAAAATGGGTGGTGAATAAATGGAAAATAATCTTGATTTTACAAAACTTAAACAAGAATTGAAAATTAGAGGATATAGTAAAAGAACAATTGAGACATATCCCTACTATAATCAAACATTTCTACAATTCTGTAAGAAAAGTCCATTACAAATAACTACACAAGATGTAAAAAACTATTTAGAATTTTTGATAGATAAAGGTAGAAGCCGTGCAACAATTAGACTTGTTTACAACTCTTTATTATTCTATTACTCACAAGTTCTCAGAAAAAATATTATGAAAAACATTATGATCCCAAAAAAGGATCAGAAAATTACGGTGGGATTAACCAAGGAAGAGGTTGCGCATTTAATATGTGCTATAAAGAATCCAAAACATCGTCTGCTGGTTGAACTTATTTATGCTTCGGGAATTAGAGCCCAGGAAGCAGTTAAAATTAAAGTGAAAGATATTTTAATTGAAGAAAGATTAATTGTAGTTCGAGCTGGTAAGGGGAACAAAGATCGGAAAACTATTCTTTCTAAACAATTCATTAAGGATTTCCAAGGTGAGTTAAACAAAGAAAAATATCTTTTTGAAGGAAGGAGTGGCCATTTAACAACTAGAAGTGTTCAAGAGATCATTAAGACTGCTGCAAAAAAAGCGGGTATAAAAAAGAGAGTTTATCCTCATCTATTAAGACATGCATTTGCAACTCATTTGCATCAAAGCAAGGTTGATGTGCGTTATATTCAAAAATTATTAGGGCACAAGGATCAAAAAACAACTGAAAGTTATGTTTCAGTGATTGAAGACGAATTTAAAAATATAAACAGTCCACATGATCAGTTGTATTCTAAGTAAAGTTTATAAGTAATAAAAATATACTTCTAAATATGAATCTAAAAAGAGTGACGTGGATGAGTGTCGTGTTATATCTTGTTACTTTTGCTATCGGTTTAATTGTTGGAGCATTCTTTAATTATGATCCAACTGTAACCATGCAAATTCCAATGAACGTATTAATTCTAACTCTTCTTTTAACACTAGTTGCAACAGCATGGGTTACAAAATGGTATTTCACAAAAAAGCCAGCTATGAAACCAAGTTTGAAAGAAGGAGCTTTATTTGGAGTTGCATTTATGATTGTTGGAACAATTCTAGATCTATTATTGATAATCCCTTTTGTTCTTACTTCCATAGCTACTTGGAGCGATGTCTTAGTATATTATGTAAATCCTTTATTCTGGATAACTTTAGTACTTCTTATCGGAACATCATCTTTGACTGGATTAGCTCTTCAGAAAGGAAGTAAAAGAAAAAGATAAGTAGATGAAAACCATTCTAGTATATCTCTTGAAAATTTAAGAAACCTTTATATAACACGGTTCTAGATTCCTTTTTATGGAACAACAACCAGCAGGACCACCAGAATGTATTAAGCAAATCTCTGAAACAGTCTGGGAACTTCCTATCTCTTATAAGAAAGGAATGCGGGTTCCAGCGCGAATTATCGCAACTAAAGAACTTATTGATGCAATGGATGCTGGCGTATTTAATCAAATTTCTAATGTTGCAACACTTCCGGGTATTCAAAAATATGCATATTGCATGCCGGATGGTCATTGGGGTTACGGTTTCCCAATTGGCGGAGTTGCTGCATTTGACCCAGAAGAAGGCGGAGTTATATCCCCCGGTGGTATCGGGTTTGACATAAACTGTGGTATGCGTTTAATTACGACAAACCTTACTGCAGATGAAGTTAGACCAAAAATCAAAGAATTAGTTGATGCTCTATATAAAAAAGTTCCAGCTGGAGTTGGTTGTAAAGGATTCGTTAAAATTTCTAAAGAAGAATTCAAAGAAGTTATGAGAACTGGTGCCGAATGGTGTATAAAGAACGGGTACGGTTGGGAGAAAGATCTCGAAACAATTGAAAGTGGGGGAAGAATTCCTCAAGCAGATCCAAGTGTTGTTTCTGATAAAGCTATTAAACGAGGATTTGATCAAATTGGAACATTAGGTTCAGGGAATCATTATTTGGAAATTCAAGAAGTTAAAGAAGAAAATATTTTTGACAAGGAAACTGCGAAAATCTTTGGAATAACTAAACCTGGGCAGATTGTAATCATGGTTCATTGTGGCAGTCGTGGATTTGGCCATCAAATTGGAACAGATTATCTTCGCGTTTTCTTAGATGTGATGCCAAAATATGGTATTGAGATTCTTGATATGGAATTAGCTTGCGCTCCATTTAATTCGCCGGAAGGACAAGAATATTACAAAGCTATGGCTTGTGCAGCTAACATGGCATTCGCAAACCGGCAAGTTATTACTCATCGAATAAGGGAAGTTTTCAGTGAAATTTTCAATAAAACTGCCGAAGAAATGGAAATTAATTTAATTTATGACGTAGCTCATAACATTGCTAAATTAGAGAAGCATGTTGTTGATGGTAAAGAAAAAACTCTTTTAGTTCATAGGAAAGGTGCAACAAGATCTTTCGGTCCATCTAGAAAAGAAGATTTACCGGAGAAATATAAAACTGTTGGCCAACCAGTTATTTTGGGTGGTTCAATGGAAACCGGTTCTTACCTTCTTGCGGGAATGGATGGTTCAGATGAAACGTTTGGTTCAACTGCTCACGGAGCTGGAAGAACAATGAGTCGGAAAAAAGCTATGGAAATGATTCGTGGCGACAAATTACAAAAAGATATGGAAGAACGAGGAATTTATGTTCATGCAGTTACTATGAAAGGTTTAGCGGAAGAAGCTGGTAAGGCTTACAAGGATATTGATGTTGTTGTTGAATCACTTGCAAAAACAGGTATAACTCGACCGGTAGTCGCATTAAAACCACTTGGTAATGTTAAAGGGTAGAATTTTATTCTCTTAGAAATTCACGTACACAACCTTCTAATTCTGCTTCCCTTAAGGCTTCATCAACTACACTTTCAAGAAGGAATTGGTACACTTCTGGTTGATTTCTTGCTTGGGTATCATACCCCGCAGTTCTACTGCGATATTGATCCAAAGAAAGATTAAAAAATACCCCGGAGCTCTGCTCCGATTGGGATTTTTGATTGTCTATCCTAGGAGTATCATCCTTTCTAAATTCTCCTAGCTTCAAAACCTTCATGCCTGTTTCAGGATCTGGAAGAGCATAAGCTTTTATTGGAGATTCATCTGGTTTTGGAAGTGATTTGTATTGTGGTTCTCTTCTGGTTGCAACAAGAACTAATTTCTTTTCATCTAAGGGGTGATAGAATTGTAAAATTCTAGCTCTTTGAATCGTAAGATCTCCTAGATTTTTTGGGAATATATCTAATCCTAATCTTTCTTCTCCGGTTTTATGATTTCTGTAAGTAAAAACTCGATCATTCCAGGGTTTAAGAGTTAAACTATTCCTACCATAATGTCCTAGAATTCCAACATAATGTTTGTTAGTTTGAGGGTAATCTGGATATCTTTCTGTGGTTACAACAATTAACGGTTTTCCGAGGCGTAATTCTAACATGGATTTAACTTGAAGTGCCTATTTATAAAGATTTCTCTGGGAATTTAGTTAGAAAATATTTTAATAAAATTAGGATTAATTATGTCTCAAAAAAATAAAAACATATAAATATCAGTTCAATTCTTGCTGTTTAATGAAAAAGGTAATAGTTTTGTGTTTTGTGTTTATTCTTCTTATTCCGATTGTGCTATCGGCCAATCAAATAGAGAAAGATGATTTTTTTAATTCAATTGAAGGTCAAAAATTACCTGGTCCGTTAAAAGTTATTTTTGGCAATGAAAAAGTGAATTTATATGTTACTCTAATTAACGGTGGTGAGAAATCGTTGGGTATAATTATTGTTGATGGTGTGATTAAAGATGTTCAAACTAATAGTTTAGATGATCAAACAATGAATGTGTGGGTTAAAGAATTAACTTTAAAAAATATTGTAGAATCTAAAAAACCATTGTTAACTTTACAAAGTGCTTTAGATAATGAAGAAATTCGTTATGAAGCAGTATCTGTATTTGGCAAATTTAAAACCGGCGTGGCGTCATTAGTTATAAACGTAATCTCTTTATTTGATGGAGATGATAATGTTGATGATCAAGTTAATAATATAAGGGAAGAAAATTATGCGGAAGTTGAAATCTCTTCGTGTGGCGATCCTGAAAACGGATGGCAGGAAAATACGAGATATGTAATTACTGCAGATATTAATGTTGACATGGGGGTTTGTTTTGAACCAACCGTTTCTAATATAATCCTTGATGGAAATTCTCACAGTTTGACTGGTAATCAAAGAAATAAAGCAATTCAAATAAGAAATCTTAATAATCTTTTAATTTATAATTTTGAACAGATTAATTCTTTTGATTCAGGGATTTATCTCAGAGATTCTGATGATATTCGAATACAATCTTTAGAATTGTTAAATAATAATTTTGGAGTAAGATCCGAATATAGTGATAATGTACAAATAATTAATGCTATCGTACTTAAAGAAGGAAATCCTGGTGGGAATGGTTTATTCTTTAATTTTGGGAGTGATAATACTTTGAATCAAAATACGCTACGTAATCTCGCTTCTGGAATCTCTCTCCAAGGTTTAGAAGGTGTAACTACTGTTTCAGGAAATAGAATCTATGGTTCGTTAAGGGGAATTTCCTTATTTGACGTAATCAATGGTTCTGTAGAAGGTAATACTATTGAACAACCAAGAATTGCAGGAATTATTTTAAGAAGGGGAGACGGGAATAGATTAAATAATAATGTAATCCGTGGTGGTTCTGGTGATATTCGTGACAATCCGCTTTCGGCAATTTATCTAGAAGATACTAGAGAGAATACAATTCAAGGAAACATTGTCGAGGATACTTTTCTTGATGGTTTGGAATTGGAAGGTTCATCACAAAATATTATTAGAGATAATGTGATTCAAAGAAATAGTGATAAGAGTGGGGTTGTTCTAAGTGGAAGTTCGGGCAATAACTTTAATGGAAATATTATTGAAAGAAACTTTATTGGATTTAATAGTGTTTCTTCTGATCCTACTTTGAGTGTTAGATTAGATAATAATATCATTTGCGATAATATTCAAACAGATTTATCCTGTCTTGGTTTAAGAGCAGGGCAAGGGGTTGGCAATTTTATGAGTACCTTTGAAGGATGTCCAGTACAATCTTGGCCACTAGAAGGAACGAGTCATCAAAGATGTAGTGCAAGATAAATTTGTTAGTATTAAATTAATAATTCGGAGGGTTTAACATGAAAACAAAAACAATTTTGATAACTTTATTAATGGCGGCTTTACTGCTTATCGCGGTTGGATGTTCAAAAGCAGATTCTTCAGATGGTGAAGATTTGACTGGAGCTGTTGTTAATGATGTTGTTTTGGAAGTTAAAGATGCTGCAGATAATGTTGCAGATGCAGTGGGAGATGCAATGGGAGAAGCTGCTGATACAGTTAAAGATGCTTTAGATGATGATGCAGCACCTGATGCTGAAGGAACTGATGAATTAGTTGCAGATGAAAATAAACCAACGCTACATAGAGTAAAAATGTCTGAAGCTGGGTTTGATCCAGTAGAATTAACAGTTGAAGTTGGAGATTCTATTGAATGGGTAAATTCTAGGAAAGCCAAAGCAATGGTTCTTGGAATAAAAGCTTGTAGTTACCTTAAAAGTCCAGTGTTTTCTAACGGAGATTCATTTCAATATGAATTCACGAAAGCAGATACTTGTACTCTTGTAGATGGAATTTACACTAAAGTATTACCAATGAAGTTAACTATTGTAGAATAGTTCTCTTCTTTTTATTTTTTTTATCTTAATTATCTTAATAATCCTAAAAAATGGTAGACATATATTATTTCAACGAACAAGTAAAACAATACGAGTTAATAGGCGAAGCAGGAGATCAAGCATCGGATTCTGTTCCTGAACATCTAGATCTTGAGAATCTGATATTTAGGGAGTTAGAAGTTTTCCCTTCAAGATTTGAAAAAAGAGAATTAGTTGGAACAACTGATGATGGTCGTGGGATGTATCGTCCAACAGTTCTAGGATTAAAAGATTCAGTTGACGAGTTATATCCTACTGCTGAAGAGATAGGGGCAGTTATTGATAAAATCAAACTGACTGCTGGACAGAATAATTATGATGCGGCAGCAATTAAAATGGATATTTCTGGGATTTCAACTGATGATCAATCTTTGATTATGATTTCGTATTCTATGGTTGTTGCTTATTTTATAAAACGTAAGCCGGTATTAAGACTTATTCCTGTTTCTCATAAACCTGTTGTAAGCTAAGAATTTTGTAAACTAATTTCGCTAAGGAAAACGATTCTGATTCAAAATTAATCTTTGGAGAAAATTCAACAATATCAGAACCGATAACAGTTTTATTCTCAAATATTAATCTAAGGGCATCGATTATATCTTTCCAAATAAATCCTCCCGGTTCTGGAGTTCCGGTGTTACGGATGAATGATGGATCAAACACGTCAACATCTATTGTAATAAAGACTTTATCTGGAAGTTTTGGGAGAATTTCTTTAAGTTTATCTAAATGATAATTATAATTTAATAATAAATGTACCTCTTTATTCTGATCAATTTGATCTTTCTCAGATTTATCCATTGATCTTATTCCCACAAGGGTTATTGGGTGTTTTTTTGATAATTGTTTTGCGACGCAAGCATGATTTAAAGTAGATCCATTCCAAGAATCTCTAAAATCAGAATGAGCATCAAATTGAATGATAGCAAATTCATCATGTATACTTTCCAGTCCGTTAACAATTCCAAGAGTTACTGAATGATCTCCCCCAAGTCCAATCAAAAATTTGTCGTCAATTTGTTTAACTTTTTCAGAGACAATTTCAATCATTTCTTCAGGTTCTTGATCATTTAAATCTAGAGATGGCAAAAGTTCGATGCCTTCCAAGAAAGGTTCACAGTTAAACTCTTCATCATAATATTCAAGATACTGGGAAGCTTTAATAATCTCTTCAGGTCCTTTAGATGCGCCTTTTCCGTAAGTAAGATTCTTCTCATAGGCTATTGGTAGGATAACAAATTTACCTTTACGGTACTCCTCGGGAAGAGCCATCCAATTCACTTTATCTTGATTAGTTATATCCATTCATCTAACCTCGTTCGTTCAACAAGAAAACCATTTTTTCTAGTAAATATTTCTCTATGCTTATGTTCGTGAAATGTTGAATACCTATCAATCTCATAGTATGCAAAATAATAACCTACGCCGTTTTTAATATAATCCGGGTGAGGCATTAGGTTGTTCAAAACAATTAAAGTAAAACTTGGAAAAAGGGTAATTGGGATTAATATCTTCTCATCTCTAAAATATCTATGGGGATTTTTGTCACACCATTCTTTTAAAGGGATTTTATGGTCAATAAAATGTCTAGTAAGAATCGAAGATAATTCAGCATAATCATATCCGCCAACTTTACTAAGGCAAGTAAGTTCTTCAGTAGGAATCTCTTCTAAAGTTCTTACTCTTCTTTCTTTCATTCCACTATCTCCGTTTCTATTTTATCTAAATTACAAAAGTCTGTACTGAAATTGTATGCTCCGGCATTAAGGAAAACAATTTCATTGCCTTTCTTTGGATTATTTAAATATACCCTATATCTAAATAAATCTAACGAACAAGGCGTCATTCCTTTGATCACATATGGTTTTCCCATCTCACTTTTATTTTCAATAATTTCTCCTTCTATCAATAATTTTACTGGCACGATAAGAGCGTCCATGTCTGAGTTATATACGGATGCATTGATAATGATGTTATTTTCGTAGATAGATATAATCTTTGTATGTAGTTTTCCTGCGGGAGCTGCAATGAATCTTCCTGGTTCAATAATTAATTTAATATTTTTTGTTTGAAGCCATTGTTTAAATTCTTTAATTTTAGTAAAAATTCCATCAAATATATTTACATTAGTGTTAGCATATTCTGCAGGTAATCCTCCCCCCATATTTATCCAAGTCAGGTTACTTAATGTTTCTTCATTGAGAATATTTGAAATTTCATATTGATAATTCCATTCGCTCATGTTCTGAGTTTTTCTATGGAAGTGTACACCTAGCTCTTTGATTTTTGGGTTTTTAGCTAATTCTGGAATTCTTTTATTCACAACGTCTGAGTTCATTCCGAAGACGAAATATTTTTCAGTTTTTATAGTATTTTCTCTTAGTTTTAATCTTAGAAAGAGGGTTATCTGTGTATTGTTCTTTTCTAAATATTCTAACAGGACATTTAAATCTTCTTCATTATCAACTACGAAGTATCTAATTTCTTCTTGAATTAGTTTATCAATCTGTTCATTATCCCATGCTTGTGCAAGAAAAAGAACTCTTGACTTATCTTTAACATTAATCAATTCGTTAAATAGGTGTATGCTAAATAAACAATTAGTATTCTCTTCAAGAATTGGCGTAATTAAAGGGTTGGTTTTAGAACTGTAAGTGATAATATCTGCGAGAGGTTCTATGGTCTTATATTGATTGAGTACTACGCTTTTTGAAATGATAAATTTTGGTTTCATTTAAATTTCAATTCCCCATTTTTTTTAATTAATGAATGTTCTTGAGTGTATAACAATCCACCCTCTCTTAGTAATAGGCCTTCAAGGAAAAAAATATCTTCTAACTTATTTCCTGATTCCGTAGTTGACCAGATAACGCCACCGTAGTTATCTACTAAAATATCTCCTACTTCTCTAATTTCGGGATGTTGGTCCAGAGCATCTTTTAATGTTAAATTGATCAGATTTACTTTCTTAGAATCCTGCATTAATTTAGCTCTTTTAACTAACTCTAAACATCTTTCATAATGTGCTTCAATTTCAATTTCAGGTAAAATATATTCTAACATTTCTTGCATTGTTTCATATGGAGCAGGATCAATAATTATCGGTCTTTTTTTAACTTGTGCATCTACTAGTTTTGGAATAAATTCACCTAGGCCGGCTCCGATTTCAATATATTGAAGAGTTTGGTCTGGATTTACAAATAAGTTACTTACGGCTTTTGGATAATTGTAATCAATATTAACATCTTTAACACCATTAACATCCCTATCTGTTATCCATATTTTTCCAGTTGGCAGCTTTTTAACAAAAATAAAATTCATCACTGATTCGGTTAATTTTTCTATAGCTATGTAATTAAGGGCGATATCATCATCATAAGTACTGATAACTCTTCTTTTCCGTATTTCTCTAGTAAAGAATTTGGAAGTCATATTAATCCGTTCTCGTTTAATTCTTCAAGTGCTCCAATCATTGCTAATGGAAACATCACGGTAACATCTCCGATAACTGTAGCAACATCAGATTCATCTTTAACTTTACCCCATGATTTAGCCTCTTCCGTAGTTGCTCCAGACATACTTCCCGAAGTTTTATGAGCTGTAGTGATGTAAACTGCATAATTTGCTCCGCCGTTAAGTAAAGTACAAAGGATGGCATGATGTTTACTGATAGATCCACCTAAGGCGATTACTCCTTTTTTCTCATCTTGAGATGTGGTGAATAAGATGTTCCCAAAATCTTTGACTACATCAATAATAAAATCTGAATGGGTTTGCTGGAATAAGTAAAGGTGAAATCCGAATGCTCCATCGGTGATAGCCGGACAAAAAATTGGAACATTATTTTTAGCTGCTTGATAAAGTATGGAATTTTCATCATCTAGCAATAATCCAATTTCTCTAAGAAGTTCTGATACAGCCCATCTTTTCTGTTTTTGGTATAATTTATCTAAAACAGGTCTCACCCAATCCTCAAAATTCATATAACTCTCGTTTTTAATAAGAATATTTCCAACTCGGTTGATGCCTTTTTCATGTAATTCTACATCGTCTGCAGAAAATGTTCCGAGGGAGAATTTTTCTCCGGTAGATTTCATGATATCTTCTTCAATTCCACCAACAGTTGTCACGATAACATCGGCCATTTTTAATTTAATTAACTGAGCGAAAAATCCTCTTAATCCAGAAGTAACCATATTAGATGTAAAAGTAAGATAAATCTTGGCAGAATTCTTTTTCATTTTTACGATGACTTCAGAAGCTTTTTGTAATTCTACGCTTTGGTAGCCAATATTACCATATGATTTAACTAAATCTTTAACCGTAATTCCTTTTGTCCATTGAAAATCTGTAACATTCATGATATTTACCTTTAATTATTTTTTAACACTTCAAAACAACCTACTAATAACTATTAAGAAAAAGAATTTGTCCTAACTTCCAGATTTTCTAACTGAATCCATTTTATCTGTAAATATGCGTTTTATTATTAAATGTATCGTCTGATTTTTATAAATGCTTTTGCTTCAAGCTGTCTGATTCTTTCCCTACTCACGTTGTATTGATTTCCAAGTTCTTCTAAGGTAACTCCTTCTTCACCATCTAAACCAAGGCGCCTTATAACGATATCTCTGCTACGTTCATTTAAATCAATTTCTGCCATAACCCTAATCAAGCGAATCTTATACCGCTCAGAATCATCCACGCCTTCTGTGAGAAGTGTGTAAGGGTCAGTATTATTGGATGATATTTTTTCATATCTTTCTGTTCTTCCACTCTCGCCAACTAGTTGATCTAAAGATAACTGAATTTGTTCAGCTAGGATTATTTCCAATACTTCATCTAAGGGAATATCTAATCTTTCAGATATTTCATTAGGTGTTGCGTCGGTTCCAACTCTTGAACGTCGACTATGAAATTTTCTTCTAGATCTTGTATCTCCGGAAAGCCCACCTATCTTTCTTAATCCATTATAAATTCCTTTTAAGATATATGGTTTTGCATAAGTGACAAATTTTGCAATTGTAGGATCATATTTTTTTGCAGCTTCAACTAATTCAAGAATAGCTTCAGCTTTAACATCTTCGAATGCAGAATGATCTGGTAGAATAAATTTTTTGACGTACGATGTAGCAAAACCTAGGTGATCTGCAGGATTAGATGAGTAGTCTCTGTCTTCAGTAGATTTTTTAACACTTTTAGTCATTTTAACCGCAGGGCGGTGCCTACTTTTAAATGTTTTCTCTGTTTTTAGAAATATTCATTTTAATACTTACAACCGGAAAACTGGGATAGTTCTTCTATAGTTTGATATCCTTCATAAAAAGTTTCATCAATTTCCCAGGTAGGGAAATATTTTATATCTTTATCATCGCAAAGTTGTTCTTCTACTTCGGTTCCGTCGCAATCAACATATTTATGTTTAAGATAATTCCAACCTTCTCCAAGAGTTTTTTTCTGTTCTTTACAAGGCATGCACCAACTCGCCCCATACATTACCGCTTTTTCAGCTAGACATTGACCGAATTGAATTTCTCTTTCTGATTTTGAGAGTGGTTTTTCTTGAGTTGCCCCACATCCTAAGGTTAGAAGAAATGCTAAACCAACTCTTTTTATTGTATCCATCAAATTATATATACTCAACGCTAAATGAAATTTGGAACTTAATTCATTTAGCGTTTGTATATACCAACGAAAAGTTCACAAAAATACTTTTCGTTCAGTATATATTAAAGACTGCATTTAAGAGTTTTGTTAATAGGGTATATTCTAAAAGACCATTAGATGTTTCAGATGTTTCCAAAATCTTTATATCTATGCCATTTATTCTTTAAGAAATGAATCTTGTCGATATACATTGCCACTTGAATCATGCAGCTTACAAAGATGATTTAGATGAAGTTCTTGAAAGAGCAAAAAAAGCAGGCATGAAAGCATTAGTTGTATCTGGAGTTAATCCAGTTTCTAACAAGGAAGTTTTGGCTTTGGCAAAAAAATATCCAATTATTAAAGCGTCTTTAGGAGTTTATCCTATTGACGCATTAGGTTTAGCTGAGGAAGAAATTGGTTTACCTCGCCAGACAGTTCCAATAAATTTAGATGAAGAATTTACATTCATTGAAGAAAATATTGATCAGGTTATTTCTATTGGTGAAATTGGGATGGATTTTCATTGGGCTACTAAGGAAGATACTTACGAAAAACAAGCAGAAAATTTTAGGAAAATTATTCAATTTGCAATTAAAATTAAGAAACCAATCGTAATTCATTCGAGAAAAGCTGAAAGAGAATGTTTAGAAATTCTTGAACAAGAAGTTCACGGAGAAATTCCAATCGTGAATCATTGTTTTTCTGGAAAGAAAAATTTGATTAAAAGATCAGCTGAACTTGGTCATTATTTTTCAATTCCACCGAATGTTCTTCGTTCGCAGAGTTTCCAGACGTTAGTTAAGATGGTTGATCTTAAACAACTTCTTACAGAAACGGATTCACCATATTTAAGTCCTTTCCCAGATCAAAGAAATGAGCCAGTAAATGTAATTGAATCGATTAAAAAAATAGCAGAGATTAAAGAGATTTCTGTCGAAGAAGCTGCAGAAGCTGTCTGGGAAAATTATGTAAAGGTTTTTGGCGAATAAAATGTTTGATAATTAATTATAATTAATTTTAATTCTACCTGGGCAATCTTCCATTTTCAGTTAAATCATTCACTAGAAATCTTCCAATGACATAATCCGGAACATATAATAAATGGGCAATAACTTCTTTGAGCCCATAAGAATCTTTATAATTTACGATGGCTTGAATTTGTTCATCATTGAACGAAAAATCAGCGAAAAATCTTTTTGCATATTCATATTCTTCTTTTTTTCTCTTTTCAAAATCATGCCACTTATGATGAAGACGTAAATTATATTTTCTGACGATTCCGTCAAAAATATTCATCAGATGTTTCTCTTTAGGATTTCTATTAGTTACTTGCCAAACAGCTTCTTTTTCCATTGCATATTTCTTAAATGCTAATTGAATCATGGTTTTTGTATCTTCAATACCTTTAGATAAACATCGATCAGAAATAATCAAATGAGCCTCATAAGTTGCTTTAGCACATCTCTTAAACAGCAATTCGGTCGGATTTAATGATCGTGAATGAACCATGTGTTTCCCATATTTATGTAGAATATATTGTTTGGTATTATTAAGAATGAATAGACTTTTGAAACAAGAATAAATTCTTTTTTCATTGTCGTGTTTTTCTAAAGTTAAAATATTATGCATTCTATCAGCCAATTTTACTCTAATAGCTATCTCTTTGATATCATCATCTGTAGACCTAAATATTTGACCAATGGAGCGGAGATAAAAATCTCTTTTATGTCTAGTCAGAAGTTTTGTTACAGAGATAATTATTTTAACAGCTTCTTTAAGATTTGTTTCATTTCGGACAAAATCAAACAATTCTTCTTCTAACTCTTCAAATAACTCTTCTTCGTATCTATCTAAATTTTTAATTTTATTTATTTTCTTACCTTTTTTATACAAATCAACTTTTTCTTCTACTAAATCATGGATTATGCCGATACATAAAGTAATTTCATCAGTTATCCCGGCTTGTTTTAAAGCAAGAACTGTATTTATTGGGTGAAGAAAAGAAGGTTCACCATTTTTACGTAACGGAAGTTGGGCGTATGTTTCTCTGGTTATTTGGTAAAGGTATGAAAAAAGGGGAAAGAAAGGAGATTTTTTTTGAATTAGTTCTTCCGGCAGAAGAATTTTAGGATTAGCTTTCCATAGCTTTAAGTGATGATACTCTTTATATTCAGCTGATAGTTTACGTGCAAAAGCCATTCTTTGCCTTGGATTAATCGAATGATTTAAAAGTTTCGCCAGATTTTTCTCAAAATGCGTTTTAAGGCAAAAAAGAAGTATGGGGAATATCAAACTAGAAGATGCCCATTTTGTGAACGTTTAGCGACCCATGAAAACTCTCAGGGGGTAGGTGTATGTCACCAACATTCTGAACAAAAACTGGATGAAATTAAATGTACTTGTGGCAGTTGGTTGGAGACTAAATCCGGTAAATTTGGGCCTTATTTTAATTGTCTTCGTTGTGGGAATATTTCTTACCAGAAAGGAATGGAGATGAAATCTATAACTATGAAAGATGTTCCAAAGAAGGTTGTTATTGAAGTGAAGAAGCCTTCCTTAACTACAAGAACATTTACAACTAAATCAGAACCAAAGGAAATCACGATAAGTACTAATGACGTGGAATACTTTTGAGTGTTTAAAGATTCATCAATACCCCATTACCACAACATTTATATCTTTCTTCAATAAGTGATTATCATTATACTAAAAAATTTCGATAGGAATTTTTAAGGCGTACAATACCCCGACCATTTAGGTCGAAATTTTTGGTATCACAAAAATCTGCTGTAAGGGAAAGTGTTTGTTCATATTCCATCCTTTAGGGTGGAGTAGAACACTTTCAGCAGATTTTTTATGATTCAAAGAGGTAATTATTATGACTACATTAGTAAATCAATCAGTTGCAATTCTTTGTGATGGAAACAATATCGAAAGAAGTATCCATGAACAAGCCGGAAATAATCGAACCATGATTAATTTTGACAAACTTATCCCCCGCTTATTGAATAACCGCGGTTTAAATCGGCTAATTTATTTCAGGGAAGGATTACAAATCTCTGAAAAATTAGCTGGAAGGTTATACGACAAATATTACGGTTCAGTTTTGCCATGTCATAAATCTGCAGACATTCCATTAACAATTAAAGCAACTCAATTATCATCAAAAGTTGATACGATTATTATTCTATCTGGAGATTCAGATTACGTTGAACTCGTTCGCCATTTAAGGGGTGAAGGTGTTCGGGTAGAAATTGCTGCAGTCGAAAAGACAACGGCTAAAATTCTTATCGACGAAGCAGATCATTTTCATCCAATTACTCGGGAAGATTGGTTTGTTTATGCACCTACCCGAAAATCGTTGTCGGATAAATCACCTACAAAACCTGATCGGAAATAGTTATTGATCCTTTGATCATTCGATGGTAATATAATTTAGAATCATGAAGATGGTAACATAATCTCTTCTTCATCTTCCCATTTTTCTACATATTCTTCTTCAAATTGTTCGTGATTAAAATAATGTAAGAATTGCCACCAACGTTGGTGGAATTGAGTTTTATTAAACCTCTCGCTGGTTTTTAGTCTATTGATTAGTTCCTTCGCTTTTTTATGTGGGTCTTTACTGTAATTCACAAATCTAAATGTTCTTTCAGCAAGAGAAATCGCCATTACTTCTTGCATGGTTGAATCATAATCCATTATATTTTTATCTTCATGAACATATGGGAAGGTAATGTAATGTAATGCATGTCCAGTTTCATGTATTACAACTCGATATAATTCTCTCCAAGGAGATTTGTCATTTATTTTAATGTATGACCCATTACCATATTCATGTTTACCAACTATAGTTAATCCTAATTTGGTATTAATATCTTTACTCTTTTCATCAAATAATTTACCATCTTGAAAATTGATGTTTTTTAGAGATTCTTCAATTGTTCTTTCTACTAATGTCTTATCTTTATGAACATATTCTTCAAAAAATGGCCTATACAGTTTACTCAGAAAAGATATAGTTGGTTCAATGGCAAGACAAATTTTATCTGATGGTCCAACATCATATCTTGGTATATAAACTAAACCATGTCTTGTCTTGGGATCTCTATGAAGACTAAGGATAAGATCGGTAACTTCTGCATATTCTTCGGAATTTGGATCTTTTTCAAAACGAGAATATGTTACTTTTCCTACTTCTTCCATATCTATGGGGTATAGTCGCTTCTTTTATATAGGTAGGGTATTAAAGGTATATTCATGGTATATTCATGGAAATATTAGAAGAAATGCTTAGAACTTTTCTTATAGGAAAAGGTGATTTAGCAGGATATTTGCCATTATCTTATATTGAAGAAGAAAACAATTCACTGTTTAGAGAATTGGAAGAAAATCCGGGATTTAATAATTGGGCTTTGGAAGAAGTTAAAGCAGTATACAATTTAATAATTCCTTTTGTTAAAAAAGAAGAAGAAGTGTTTATAAAAATTCATTCTCTTGCTATGAAATCTGGAATTGAAATAGCTTTGACTGATGAAGCATACTGCGCTGCTGTACGTGAAACATTTCTAACAAGAGAAGAATTCGTTAATCATAGAATTGGCATGCTTGATTTATCAAATAATCTTATAACTGAACTTTATGAGGCATGTAGAAATGCTGGTCCTTTCGGTGATGTTTTAGCGGAGATTTATCATTCAATTATTGAACAAAGCCCCGGTGTTAATATTGATGAACATCTTCCTAAAATAGACAGTATTGCAGACAGAATCTATGGTAAGTAGAATTAATAATTGTTCTGAGTAACTAGGTGTAACTAATCTTTATATAATCTGTTTTATATTTTAGATTTAACATGGTTAAAGCAGGAATTATCGGGAGAGGTTTAATCGGTTCTGAGTTATATAAACGATTGATTAAAAAAAAATGGGATGTTGTTGGGGTTGCTAACAGAAGTGGTTTTTCCAAGAATTCATCCGCAACTGGAGCTGTAATTCCTATAGCCGTAAGATATGATACCCCCTCCGAGGTAATGGATGCTTTCTTTAAAGAAGATGTTGATGTAATGTTTTTAGCTATTCCAACTCTTGACGATGGCCAAATTGCACAGGAATACATTAAAGATAGTATCTCTGCGGGTATTCCGATTGTAACTTGTGAAAAGGGAGCATTGGGAAATTATTTTAATGAAGTGTTTAATCCAGAAATGCTAGGATATAGTGCTGCTGTCGGTGGTGGAACCAGACTTCTTAGATATGCCAGAACACAATGTGGCGGGCAGGTTGAGGAGATCCATGCCGTTGTTAACGGAACATTAAATTATATTTTTGAAGGTCTAAGTAATGGTCGAAGTTTGGGGGAAGTTGTTGACGAGACAATCGGGTTAGGTTATGCTGAACCGGGTACAGAAAACCCGTTAGATGTATTAAATAAAGAAGCGGTTGGAGATGTACCGATGAAGGCGGCTATCTTGTACAATGTTTGTGGATTAACTGAAAATAAAATTAGGGCTAAAGACGTCGAAAGAAAAGAGTTATCTGATAAAGATTTATCTAGTTTAGTAAGGGAAGCAAAAAAACGTAGATATATAGTTTCTTTTACAAGAGATGGCCGAGTGGAGGATGTAATTGGTGGATTTAAATGTCAAATTGGTGAATGGAGAATATCTGCCGGATTTAAAAATATAGACGAGAATCCTTTATATCATTCTTTAATGCCGGAAGGTGTTAACAATGCTTTGTTAATTTCTGAGGGTAGATATGGAAAAGATGGACATTACAAAGTTTCTGGTCCTGGAGCAGGAGCAGCTCCAACGGCATCAGCGATGATTAAAGATGCAGTTGATTTGTTGAAGTAGAATCTGCTCTTTCCACTGGTGTGTTCACCAGTGGTTTATATCAAGTTGAACATTGGTAGGAAAGAGCATGGTCACAAATTCGACCAGAGCGAAGCGAACATGCCACCGGTCTATTGACCGGTGGTGGTCGAATTTGTTTGACAATTTTTTTGAACTGATTTTATTCAGAAAACCTTTTATACTCACTTCCTTCCAGAATTTAAATGGTTGAAAGATTAGATGTGGCAAGAAACGCAGCTATTCTTGCGGGAGAATTAATTCTGAAGAGATATTCTGAGAATGATTTCACAGTTAAACTTAAATCTGGAAAAGAAGATTTTGTTACGGAAGTTGATTTTCTTTCAGAAAAAATGATTATTGAAGAAATTAAACGTTATTTTCCTGACGATGGAATCATTGCAGAAGAAAGTGCAAAATGCGAAATTTTGGATAAAGAGTTCGTTTGGTTGATTGATCCATTAGATGGTACTCGTGGTTTTATTCGAGGTAATGGTCATTTTGCGATACATATCGGACTTCTTCATAAAAATAAACCAATTATGGGGGTAGTTTATGCACTAATAAGTAAAAAGTTATATTATGCAGAAAAAGGTAAGGGAGCATTTTGTAACGATGAATCAATTTTAGTTTCACAACATAGAGGAGATAAACTACGTTTAGTTTCTAGTGGCAGAATTGTTAAAAATAAAAAATTACAAGATATCTATAATAAAATTCCTCATTCTGCAATTATTTTTCAGGGGGGTTCCGGATTAAAAATATGTGGTATTGCTGAAGGAAAATATGACGTAGTTATTACTGAAGCTAATAGTTATAATGAATGGGATTTATGTGCCCCTTCAATAATCTTGGAAGAAGCTGGCGGAATCATGACCACGTTAGATGGAAAACAGATAAAATATAATCGTGGGTCGATGGATTATAATCAAATGATTATCATTTCTAACGGGGAAGTACATCAAGAAATTTTACGATTGTTAAGGGAATCTTAACCAAACCTTTTTAAAGAGAACGTCTTCTTAAGATGTCATAGCGGGGTGGGGCAGTAAGGAGTGCCCGCCGGGCTCATAACCCGGAGGTCGGAGGTTCAAATCCTTCCCCCGCTACCATTTTCTAACTGTTTGGACAACTACCACAACGGGAACCACCTTGCCATCTTCCGCAACAGGATATTTTTCTTTTAGGTCTAGAATATGTGTTATTTGAAGAATAATGGGTGGAGGGGGTACTATTCCCAGCGTAGTATGATGCCATAGAAGATTCATAAATCATAATTAAGTAGATGAAGGATTACTATTTAAAGTTTCTTTAACAATTTTCCTAAAATTTTGAAATCTTGTTCCATTTCCTGCTTTATAGTAGGAAACCTCATCGCTGCAGAAGGGTGATAAGTTACAAAATATTTTTTAGAAATAGTTTTTCCATGTATCTCGGTTATTTTACCTTTACCTATCATGGAAAATAATGCGCTTTTTCCAAGAAGAATAATTAATTTAGGTTTGATTACTTCAATTTGCTTATCTAACCATAATTCTCGGCATGTTTTTAATTCTTTATTTGATGGGTTTCTATTTTTTGGCGGATGACATTTGACAGCTCCGGTGATGAAAGTATCTTTTCTAGAAATCCCAGCTAGGTTTATCATTTCATCCAGAACTGTTCCAGATTTTCCAAAAAAAGGAAGACCTTGCCGATCTTCTTCAACTCCCGGAGCTTCACCGATTAACATTATTTTAGAAGTATTCATTCCTTCACCGGGAACAGTTAAAGTTCTTCCTTTCCATAATGGGCAGGAAGTACATTTCCTGATACCTTCCGCTAATGAGAAAATTGTTTGAGTCATGTTTAAGGATTAAATATCAATCAGAACTTTTGCTCTCCATCCACCCCTAATTTTTTTAACTTCAAACATATGCATGGTAATAGCTTTAACATCAACTTTCGGGCCATGTTTTTTATGATCAAGTATATCTCCTTTAGCTTTACATTCAAGTTCATATCCGTCCGTTATTTCAGTAATCTTAATCTTGAACTTATTAAAAATCAGAAGATCGGCATCTTTATGAAAAACTAAATCATCAAGGAAATCAAATAGCAATTTATCGATGGTTTTATTTTTTCCAGTAATTGTAATCTCTTGGTTACCTTTTATCGAAGAGATATCAACTTGGGTTTCTTCAAGAGCTAGAGCACATTGTTCAAATAATCCTTCTAAAGTTGGTGCTTCCGCTTCAAAAAGGACGTCGGCGGTATGATCAATGAATGTGTAATGTGCTTTCATGGTTGTTTAATTTGGTTTTTTTAATTTCTTAATTTGATTAGTTTGTATTTCAGTTAAGATTTAAAATATTTCTTTATTTATTACTATTTAAATTTTTATTTAACTCTTTCGTTTTTATTTAAGCATGATAATTCTTATCTTTTAATAATTCCTGTTGCCATGGACGCATAACATCTAATGATTCTTTAACAACACTTTGTAGAATCTGATCACTGCTAACGAGAAGGTGTCTTTTAATTCCTAATCCGTTGGCGATAGCATTTCTTTGTTCAGTTAATTTATCAATTCTTTCAGCTTGTTCCAAGGTTAACCGTTTTCTAGGTTTTTTTGGATATTCCTCTTCTAACTGCTTAGCTTTTTCAACAGCCATTTTCAATTCTGTATCATTTTGGCGAACAATAGGATGAACACCATGTAATGATTTCCAAGAGTAAGGGGAATTTTTTGCGAAAGAAATTAATTGCTCGTTACGCATAATCATGAATACGGGTTTATCTACTTGTTGAGCCATCCTTTTTCTGATATCAAATAAGGTATGTAAAACTGATCTTTGTTGAGGGGTGAGACTTCTTGCACCAGCAAGATCTAAATAATTTTGTTCATTGTATGAAAATTCAACATTTTCGATATGCTGGCATTCTTCTTGTACCCAATGTAACCTTCCTTTTTCTTCCAGCTCTATCTCTAATTTATCTTTTAATTCTAACAAGTTAGCTGTATCACCAATAGCATATTCAAGCATTTCTTTAGATAACGGTCTTCTTGTCCAATCAACTCTCTGAAACTTTTTTTCGGTAGATATACTAAAATATTCTTCCAATAATGAACCCAATCCTACTTTTTCTTTACCAAGGAATAATGCTGCTAATTGGGTATCATAAACATTCTTTGGTCGACAATTAAATTGAGAATTAATTATCCTAAAATCAAAACTCACATCATGGAATACTTTTTGGACAGACTGATTTTCAAACAATTCCAGTAGCGGTTTAATAGATGAAATAGCTATAACATCAACAACCCAATTCGTAGTATAAGTAGAAATTTGAATTAAAGAGATATACATGCCGTAATGATGGAGGTTATTCTCACATTCTATATCGATGGCTAGAATCTTCTCTTTGTTCCAGATTTCAATTGCTTCCTGGAGCTGTTTTTCTGTTGTAATATAGGTACATAAAACCATTATAGATAAAGAACAGGTATTCCTTTATAATATTTTATGCTCTAGAGCTGATTTTCAAAAATTTAAAGATTTAATGAAATCGGTCTAACTTTTTTTGATAACGTAAAATATCTCATTTGTAAACTCTATAATCTGATGAACATACCCTTTTCTTTCACATAACCATTCGACCCAGTTCCTTCTTGGGGCAGTCATTTTTTTCCCGCTCATGGTTCTGGTAGCAAAACTCATTATCATATATTTAGCTGGAATTTTTTCTAGAAGATTCTCAGTAATTTTATGTCCTTTACCCCTATCAAGCACATCAGTCATTTTTAATAAGAAACAAACATCGACCTTAGGCAGAATATCATTAACAATATCTTTAACTTCAGCTCTACCTTTGAAAGAACTATTTTTCTTTTCAAGGATCTTAAAATATTTTTGAATAAATTCGATTTCTTCAGAACTAATATCATAAGCATGATATTCTAGTTCTTTAAGTTTCATGAATAGGTATGAAAACGGATTTAATCCACATCCCAGATCAAGAATGGTTTTCGGTTTACCAGTTATCGTAAAGATTTTCTGATATAAATCTTCATAAATTAATAATCGTTCTTTAGTTGATGAATGAGTGGTAAGAATTTCTTTTATTCTACCTTCACTTAGAAGCTGTTCCCGTTCTTTTTTGTTTTCATCACGGAACAATCCATAAACTCTTCTTAAGATAGTTCTAATGTCTTTGATAATAATTCTATAATCTTTAGATTTGACATTTAATTTGGTAAGGTCAATTCTTGGATGCTGTTTAAGATATTTTTCTAACTCTGTTTTAACGAACTGATCGCTGATTGATGAGAGTTCTTTCTTTTTCTTAATTTCTTGGATGAATTCTTCCATACATCTAAAGAAAGAAGAATCTGCTTAAAAATCTGTTGGGTCTCTTGGCTAATATGAAACCCTCTTTATCTTTTGTATTAGCGCCCTGTCGGAGACGAGGCGGGTACTCGTAAGAGTACGATATCCGCCGTGCTCTAATACAAAGATTATTGAGGGTTTCATATTAGCCGGGTCTCTTATTCATTGATAAAGCAATTAAATAAATTAAGCAAAGCTTCTCTTCAACGAATCTCTAGCACATTGGAAAGCCGAGGTTAAATATCCGAAATCAGATGTTCGTTACACAAAAGCAGGATTTGAACCATTAACAGAGACCATAATCAGAAATGATAAAATCGGCATTATCATTTGGAGTGATAAACCTCTTGGTATTATCATCCACCAAAAAGAAGCTGCTGAATCTTATGATCAATTTTTTAAAATAATGTGGAGTACTGCAATTCCTTAGATTATTCAAGTAATATTGTTAAACTTTGTTTAGGATATATTAAACAATTCGTTTCTACTAAATTCAATTTCCGCTACTTTTTTAAACAATAACATAATCTAAGTATTTATGGGTTGGTTTCATAAATTATCACATTTTCTTTGGAAGGATACTTCTATTTGGAGTTGGATTGCCAATATCTTAATTGCTTTCCTTGTAATTCGTTTTTTATTCTACCCAGTTCTAGGAGTTCTCCTTGGTACTAGTTTCCCTGTTGTAGCAGTAGTTAGTGAAAGTATGGAACACGGATTACATAACGATGTTCTTTGTGGACAATCATTTGATACGTTTCATGAATCATTTGATAATTATTGGGGTATTTGCGGTTCATGGTATGAACAGATTGGAATAACAATGGAACAGTTTAAACAATTTCCATTTAAGAATGGGTTCAATAAAGGCGATGTAATAGTTTTATGGAGAGCAAATAGAAATAATCTTGAGGTCGGCGATATTTTAGTTTTCCAAGCAAATAAAAATCAACCGATTATCCACCGGATGGTTGCTGTTACTGAAAAAGATGGAAATCTCTTTTATCAGACGAAAGGCGATCATAACGCTAGAAGTATTGAATCTGGGTTAGATGAGACGCATATTAGTGAAGATCGTGTTTATGGGCAAGCTTTATTTAGGATACCTTATCTTGGATGGGTTAAAATTTTAGTTGTAGAACTTCTTAAACCGTTTGGGATAGTTATTGAGCGGTGATTTTGTTTCATTTATTTCTGTTTCTCAAATGGTATTAATTTAGCTGAATATTTTTTTAAAAAGTATTCTGCCCAAACTTCTCTATCAATGCCGATTTGATCTGCATGAATCCAATATCCATTTACATCTTCGGTAAACTGAGGATGTTGCGTGAGAGTGATAACCACGGACCAGATTATTTTATCTTTATCATCTGGATTGAAAATACTTAATTGGTCTCCATCTACCAGAATATGTAGTCTTTCATACGACCATCTATCCTTAAAAAAAATATATTGAGAATCTTGAAAAGCCCAATATCCGCCTTCAGTACCGGTTTCAGAATGTAAATGCAATTTCCCTTCTAAAGAATTATCGTTGGTCATACCTTATTTTAAATCTGTTAAAACATATACTAAAGTGCCAAAGCTTTCGAACTTATTTTTGGCACTTTATATATATAAAATGCGTTAATATATTAGAAATCTAACGCATTTTAGTATATAAATGTTGTGTTAACGAGATATACCCAAAAGCGTTATCGTCATTACATGAAATGTTCTAATACCCTGGTTAATAATGATTTTGGTCTTTCACCATTTAATATTCTTACAGTTTCTATCGAAAAATTAGGAAGTTGTATGTATCCTTTATTTTTGTATTCATCAATTTGTTTTAAAGAAATTTCTATATCCTCGTGTGGAACTTTACTAAAATATATAGTTTCTACATCGAATCCTATCTGTTGTATCTGATAAGCATGCAAAGCCCCTACGATGGCATGAGTACTTTCATTATTCCTGGCTGCATTATACATAGAAAGACTTCTAAGAAAACTAAGAGCACAGAAATAATCTTTTATTTGTTTATAATGGACGCTTTCGGGGTTTAGATCTCCCATATTTAAACGATTACTGGCTAGATTCTGTAACTCGTAGATTTCATTATTTTCTATAGGGGCCATTTCTATACCTTTTTTATCTAAATGTTTAGCTATCGACCAAAAGAAACGAAGGCAATGTGATTGTTCAAAATCCAATATATCTGGGGGAATTGTTAATAAACCCTCGATTGAAAATCTAGTTTCTAAAGATACTTTGGATTCGAGTGGTATCTTTTTTACGTAATCTATAACTTTCGGGTAATTCTTATCTCTATCGCTATGACATACTCCCACCACTGTTAATTTTGTCATCTTAATTTTCTAAAGAAGTCTTTTTTATTAAAACTTTTTCTGTGATGAGCACTATAAATTCATTAGATTAACAGTTGGGATAGAATATTGCATGCCTAGTTAATAAATTATGTAACAATAGACCCTATTTCAATTAACTTTATAAAGCCGATTAGAGTTCCCCTCTTAATCGGAGGTGAACTTTTATGTTCTGTCCTGAATGTGGTTCTATTCTAAGGCCAAAAGAAAAAGCAGGTAAAAGGATTCTTTTTTGTAGCTGTGGTTATACTAAAAATTCCGAAGGAGAAGCTGTATCGATAACAGAAAAGAGTAATGAAGGAAAAAAGATTGAGATTATTGAAAAATTAAACGCAAATCCGAAAATTAAAATGAAGTGTGAGAAATGTGGTCACGGAGTAGCAACGTATTGGACCCAGCAAACACGAGGAGCAGATGAACCAGAGACAAGATTCTTCCGTTGTGAAGATTGTGGTCATACTTGGAGGGAATATGCGTGAAATCTTCCCAAGAAGCACTTGCTTCAGTTCTTCAATCGTCTGAATATTCTTCGTGGAAGGAAGAACATCCTGGTTCTTACCTTTCACATTTTTTTTGTGCTCTTTCTTCTGCAATGGAACAGAAAAGTCCTTGGGAAATAGGTTTCTATGATCCTAATGATGGAAAAATAACTATTTTTATTGCTGAGAATGAAATCCTGGTTAAACCAGAAGACCAAATTTTTCAAAAAGAAAAACAAGATGTTGAAGAATTACCATTTGATAAAGTGTCAATCTCATTAGATAAAGCAGAGGATTTGTTTAAAGAAAATGCGGGTAATTTATTTCCCGAAGAAAGTTGGGGCGACGGATTTATTGTCCTTCAAACCTTACAAGGAAAAAATCTTTGGAATTTTACATTTATAACAAAATCACTTAAATTCATAAATGCAAAAATAGATGCTTCATCTGGAGAAATAGTTAGCCATGATTTGGTAGAAGTTGTTCAAAGGAAGTAAATCTGCGATTAATTCTTGATAGTTTTAATCTTAGGTTAATTAATTTGTGTGTAGTGTAAAATAACAACAACAATGGGTAGTAACCCGTTATGTTTTTTCAATAGTGGTATCGGGTTTGAGAATATAGTTTCAACTCTAGTAGTCTTTATTAAGGTGGTAGCTTCTCTATTAAAACGATAGATGTTAGGAAAAAGGGGTGGTCGATGTCACATGGCAGCAATATCTTATAAAGCAATGATGGGTAGTAAAAAACTTGATTCTTTTTTTAGTCGAGAACAGAAAGAAGAAGAGGAATGAATTTCATTCCTTATTTTTTCTTCAAATTAATTCTATAAAATTCTCTTGCTTGTTCTTTAGATGATTCTAAACTTTTTCCTGCATTTAAATAGGTGACATTAACTCCCGCATTCTCAAATATTTTTCTGAATTCTTCACTTTCATAATGAGCTTTAATTCTTAATTGAAATTCTAAATTTTCAAATATACAATTGTCATCTTTTTCTCGTTCAGAAACTCTTCTTATAGCTTCTTCTGCATCTTTAATTGTTGGAACAATTAAAAAGTCCATTGGATGTTTCATGCAAAAAGTATTTCCTGGAATTGCTAAAATTTCTTCAACGCTAAATTCTTCTCCTCTATCTAAAGCACTTTGTCGTTGATAAACTATTGTTGTTGAAAGTGATCTGCTTTGAAAAATGTTAATTCCATTTTCTAATGCCGGAAGAATTACTCCTTCATATAATATTCTTCTATCAAGGGCATATGCGTCTGCAACTGCTTGAGGGCTGTAATCTCTTCCATTTCTAGAAATTAATTCTTCTCTAATATATCTTCCAACCCCACTAAAAGTTGGCTCAGAAGTGATTACGATATCAAAATTACCAATAATCTCTTTATGGTCTGGATGATGATTATTCTTCTCCCAGAATTCATGGACGTCAAATACTCTTTTTCCTTCCTTTTTTGCTTCTTGAATAAATTCGTTAAGAAAAACACCTTTGCCAACGCCATCTAATCCATCAATAACTACAAACTTGCCTCTTTCCATTCTATCCACCCTTTTTTTATTATCTTCTAGTTTTAGTATAAGTCACAAATGAATACTCTTTCTCGATAGGAATCCCATCTTTATTAAATTCTGTTTCTCCATAATCTACTGGTACCCCTTGCCATTCATGGTGATTAATCGGTGGGAAGAAAGCATCACCATCAGTTACAACTCTTTTAACATGAGTAATCTCTAATTTTGTTGCTAACGGCATTGTATCTCTATAAACAGTTTCTCCTCCAATGATGTATACTAATGGCGGATTTTCTCCGATTAAAGGTGCTTTATCGGCTTCTGCAAGAGCTTCTTCAAGACTATGCGCGATGTAAATGCCATTATCTCTAAAATCTGGATTGCTTGTCATAACAATATTATGTCGGCCTTGTAATGGTCGAAATTTATTTGGAATTGATTCATAGGTATTTCGTCCCATGATTACTGGATGTCCTAAAGTTAATTCTTTAAATCGAGTTAAATCTTCAGGAATTCTCCACGGCATTTGACCATTTATTCCAATTACATTATTAATTGACACTGCTGCAATTAGTACTAAGTCCATTTTATTCCTCTAAATCTATACCGCTATTTTAAAATCTATCTTTAGTTGTGGATTGTAACCAACAAGTTTTGAATCAGTAAATTCCCAATTAAATATTGAACTAAAACTTTCAGTATCTATCCTTGGTAGTTCCCCGGGTTTTCTACTTAATTGTTCCTTAGCACCTTCAAAATGATTTTCATAAATATGAACATCAGCTAAGAATCCAGTTAAAATTCCTTCTTCTAATCCGGATTCCTTTGCTAAGAGATGAAGTAGTAATCCATAACTTGCAATATTGAATGGTAAGCCAAGCATTGTATCAACAGATCGTTGATTCCATAGAAGATTTACTTTACCTTCCGAGGTCGTAACTTGAAATCCATAATGACACGGGGGTAAGGCCATCTGAGATAATTGTGCTGGATTCCAGGAATTAACAATCATTCTCCTATCATTTGGATTATTTTTAAGTGTTTCAACTAAAGTTGCAAGTTGATCTATTCCTTGTCCAGAATAATCTGCATCTGGTCCTTTATATTCTGCACCAAAATGGCGCCATTGAAATCCATATATCGGTCCAAGATCATTCTCTTGCATCATTCTATTTTTTGATTCCTCGTCATGAGCATAAGGAACTTTTTTAGGATTACACCATTCATCCCAAATCTTATTTTTTCTCTCTTGTAACCATCTTTTATCGGTAAGACCTTTTATAAAAAATTCTAATTCGGATTTAACAAGTTGAAATGGAACTCTTTTTGTTGTAAGAATTGGAAAACCTTTCTTCATATCATGTTTAAAGATTCTACCGGAAACTAAATAAGTGTCAATGCCCGTTCTATTTTCTTTTCTTTCACCAGTTTTTAGAATGTCTTTTACCAGATTTAAGTATTGTTCCATAAAATCCCCCCTTCTACAAAACGATAATATTCCATTCTTTAAATACATTTATCATCTCAATACTCACCTTTGAAAGACAATAATCCATTTAAATAACTCCTCTCGGAAGTAGAAACATGATTATTGGTGTTATAGGTAAATATGCTTCGGGGAAGGATTGTGTAGCTAAAACTTTAGAGAATCAAGGATTTATTCATTATTCTTTATCAGATGAAATTAGAGCGGAAGCTAAGCAAAGGAAACTTAAAATTACAAGAGACGTTTTAATTAATCTTGGCAATGAACTAAGAGAAAAATTCGGTCCATCTATTCTTTCTGAAAGAATTCGTTCAAGAATTCACGGGAACAGAAATTATGTTCTTTCTTCTATCAGAAATGTTGAAGAGGTAAATGCTTTACTAGATCTTCCAGAATTTGTTTTAATTAGAGTTGAAGCAGATGCAAAGAAAAGATTCGAATGGCTTAATAAAAGAGCTAGGGAAGAAGATCCTAAGACTTTCAAAGAATTCCAAGAGAAAGAGAAATTGGAATCTAGTTCTGATCCAAACAAACAACAGTTGCACAAAGTAATGAAACTTGCAAAAATAGTTATTAAAAATGAAGGAAGTTTGGAAGATTTAAATAATAAAACTTTACGTATGTTTAATAATCTTAAACGGAAATATCATAAACGGCCCAGTTGGGACGATTATTTCATGGGAATCGTTGAAGCAGTTTCTACTAGAGCAACATGTGACCGCGGGAGAACAGCGGTTGTTTTAGTTAAAGATAAAATAATAATTGCAACTGGTTATGTTGGTTCACCAATGGGTATGCCACATTGTGATGATGTTGGTCATCAGATGAAGAAAATAATTCATGAAGATGAAAGAATTTCTCAACATTGTGTGAGAACAAATCATGGGGAAGTTAATGCTATTTCTCTTGCTGCAAGAAATGGTGTTTCAACGGAAGGAGCAACGTTATATTGTAAACTTGAACCTTGTTACACCTGCGCTAAGATGCTTATTAATTCGGGGATTATAAGAGTTGTCTGTCAGAAATTATATCATGCAGGACAAGATTCGCGAGAATTGTTTAAGATGGCAAAAATCCCGGTGACCGTTCTTCAAGATACTGTTGAAGGATATTCTAATCAATGATTTTTAATATTTTATCTCTACTTTTCATTCCACTTTTGATTTCAACAGATAAACCAAATTCTTTCTTAAGAAATTTAATTAATTCCTGATTTGCTTTATTCTTATCCGGGATAGATTTTAGATATATTCTTACTTTATCACCTTCAATAACAATTTCATTCCTTCCAGAGTTTGGAATGACTCTTACTGAGAGTAAATTATTCTTAAAAAGAGAGTCTAGGTTTATCATTTTGTAATATGAAATGGTACATTATGCAAGGTTCCCTAGATTCATTTAATCCTTCATAACGATCTCGAAGTATATATCCGAAGGGATAGTGTACATTATTTAGAATGTATCTTCTTGCTTCATCACTTAACGGTCCTTCTGACTTTCTTTCACAGATTCTTAAGCGGTAATCTTGATGGTTAACTTCTTCAGTGATATCAAGAATGCTCTGTTTAAGAGTTATAGTCTTATTTCTTAGCTGGTAAGCACCACAACCAGCAATAATCGAAGCAAGAGCTAATACTGCCACTTTATTCATAGCTGTTTTTGAGCACTTCTTCTATATAAATTTATATCCTTTTTTAGAAGAGGAATCTTTAAAAAGAATGAAGGCTGGTAAGTCTCGGGGGGTATGGGAGAGATAAAAATAACTCTAGAGACCTTGTACGATATTCTTAGGAATGAGAAGAAGCGTGAAGATCTTCAGGAACTGGAAACGACATTCTTTATAGATGTAATCGCATACCTTAACGAAAAGAAAAGTCTCCTTACTAGTAAACAAGGAAGCGATGATTTATTTGCGGCTGGTGAAAGAGATAAACTAGAGTATGAATTAAGAAGCATTCAAAAAATCTTGAAAGAGATTTATGAAAAAAGGGAAAAGAAAATTATCGAGATTGCTTTGAATAGAAGTAGGACGGGGTCAGATATAATTGATACTAGTTCAATGTTGCTTGAAGAGAAAACGTTTTATGACCGGGTATTAAAAATTCTTGATCTTCATCGTCAAGGCGTGTTATTACAATTATTCAGAGGAAAATTTCCGGATATCACTGAAGAAGAACATCGAAGAGTTAGTCCTCTGTCAGAGATTGAATCTGTTTCTTCGCCATTAACATCGGACGGTTTAGCTCGGATTAGATTTCTTCGTGCTGTACCAAGTTTTGTTTGGAAGGATATGAAGGTTTACGGACCTTTTGAAATCGGCGAGATTACCGAGATTTTTCCAGAAGTAGCCGATTTGTTGGTAAGGAAGGGAAGAGCTCAGAAGTTGTGAGGAAACTACGTTAATTATTTAAAAAACGGGTCTTTTTTGAGTTCTATGAAAAAAATCATTACTGCAGACAATACAGAAACTTTCCTAAATGAAGAAGTTGGAGAGACATACCATTCTCATACCGGCGCAGTTGATGAAGCTCTGAAAAAGTATGCTATCCCTTGCAAGATTGCTGAGAAAGCTAAAACCGGGAAATTAAGAATTCTGGACGCATTCTTTGGGATGGGATATAATTCTGCGATGGCTATCGATATCGCTTTAAAAGAAAATCCTGATTGCGTGATTGAAGTTTTTGGGTTAGAATTTGATCCAGAAATTATTAAGAAAATTCAGGAAGTAAACCCGCCAATTGATTTTTTTAAACATTACAAAAAACTTTCACCTACATCTCTAGAATTTAAGGAAGGTAATGTTACGGTTAAAATCTTACTTGGTGATGCTCGTGAAACGGTAAAAACTTTAACTGACGATTCTTTTGATGCCGTATTCTTTGATCCATTTTCTCCAAAGACAGCTCCGGAAATGTGGACGAAAGAATTATTTGAAGATGTTTATCGAATAATGAAAACCTCAGCTAATTTTGCTACTTATTCTTGTGCTAGAATGGCTAGAGATAATATTAGTGCAGCAGGTTTAATGTATGACGATGGCCCAATAGTTGGCAGAAGAGGACCTGGAACGATAGCTATGAAATGGATTTAGAGAATAATAAAGTTTATTAATTGATTATTTTCTAATAGAATAAGATATTTCTTTATTGATGGATAGAAATGTCTTAAAAATGTTTTAAAAATGGAGAGGTCAATTACAATGAAAAAACTACAAACATTAGCAATGATTTTAGGAATGGGTTTATCAGGATGTCAAGAAAAGGTTGATGTATCAAGTAAACCTACAGTGGAAGAATCAGATAAATCAGCTTACTCTTTATCTGAAAAAGTTGGATTTCAATATGACGTTGAAGGCGATGGAGGGGATTATTCCTTTAAGATCACTGGTTCTGGTTCCGAAATTACCTCCAGCCTTTTAATTAGCACTGGTAGAAGTGATGGATTGAGGTTATATGTATTATCTATAGATAGCAATAATGATGGTAAATTAGATTATGTTTATTATTCCGATCAGGTATTAGGATTAGATGTTTTCATACATGGACGTCTGGAAAATAATTCCAGAATCGTTAATGGCAATATGAATCCCAAGGAAGTAGAAACAATTTACCGAAGAGCATCTAAAAGGTATCTTGATTTCAAAAAGAATCATGGTATTGAAGAAAAAATATCTGCTTATAATCCTTCAGAATTGATGAGAGTAAAAGAGTTTTAATTTTTTTACTTTTATTTTTTTTTGTTTCTTCCTCTCATCCTAACTTCTTCCAATCTATCTAGAATTTCTTTTCCGTTAGGATTATTTTCAGAATATCCTTGCAGAACATTTTCAAATAAGCCGGGAAGTTCGTAATGAGTACTTTCCAATGTTCTTTCAAGTAAAAACAAATCAACAGCTTTATCTTCAGTTTTTTCTGAGAAAAATGATAAACCAAAATCAATAAAATGAAGAGCTCTATTTTCCTTATGAACAATCATGTTTGAAGTTGTTAAATCGCCATGGATAATTCCGTTGGTATGTAACTCAGCTACTCTTAGACCAATCTCGCGAGAAAATGTATGGTCCATTACATCTTTCAGTTTTTCACCAGGTATGAAATCCATCACGATGGACATTCTTTCATCGGAAAAATTCTTTAAATGTGGGGCTGGAAAATTAGTTTCTGCAAGTCTTCCAAGAACCTTAGCTTCTCTTCTGGTTCTAAATTTACGAAGAGATTCATCTAAATGGGGATAACGATATTTTTTACTGAACCTTTCTTTTATAACATCATTATGATCTTTGTATAGTACAGCTTCCGCACCTTGAGCAATTTTAAGCATAGAAGGAAAGAATAGACTTATTCTTTATAAATTATACTCAAAAACAAAAAAACTCTTAATTTATGTATGAAAATAAGTGGGTAGAAGTTTTCCTAGTTTTTGGTATCCCAAAGTGCGGTCATAAAAAAGAACTTTCCACACTTTGTTGATATTGTTAATCCGTTAGTGCAAAATAAAGAATTGTTCTGGTATCATCAGGTACAAACCCAACGAATGAATAAAGAAATTTACGGTCATTTTCAGATGGTTCCTTACCGGGAAAACAGGTTTCTTCTAAAAGTTTAACTCCGCCGCCAATTATGCCAATCACAATATCGCCCTTTTCATTTTCAGGGAATACTTTTCCACGAATAAGGTCGGTAGCATCGGTCTTTTCTACACTTATGGGGAGATATCTTTCCATAAAATATTCTAATGGGATTGCTGTAGCACATCCATACTCTCGATGAACATCTGCAGTAAAACTGGAAACTCTTTCAATCACATCAGAGGAATATCCAGAAAAACCAACAATCCCTGATGCTAAAATGATTTGAGTTAACATATTTACTTAGTTTAGTCTCCTTTTTAAAAAGGTTATGATAAATATGTTATAATTTGCTTAAAACAGTATCTATCTTCTGTTTTAACATTGGTTTTGGAGAAAATCCTACAATTCTATCTGTTTCCTCGCCTTTATTGAAAATTATAAGGCAAGGTATTCCAGTAACCATCATGTTACCTGCAACTTGCGGATATTCTTCAGTTGAAATCTTTGCGAATTTTAATTTTCCTTCGTATTCTTTACTTACCTCTTCAAAGATTGGAGTAAGCATTTTACATGGACCACACCATGATGCCCAGAAATCTACGATAACTGGCAAATTTGATTCAAGAACCTCTTTTTGAAAACTTTCCTCAGTTAATTCCATGACCATTTTAATTACCTCAATAGCTTGGAAACTTGCTTCCTTTTAATTGTTTTTCTATTGGGAATATCTTGTTGAGGGACCATCATCGCCGTAATCTTTATAAACAAATCTTTCCTAGTAAATGACGTGATGGATGTGAAAATAAAGTATCTTGTACTTTTGGTCTTATTTTTATCACTTTTATCAACCTCTGCTTTGGCAGTTGAAAATGATTGTTTATACTACTTTTATGGAAAAAATTGTGTGGAATGTAATGATGCGGAAAAATATATCGATTCTTTAATAGTTAAATATCCTTCTTTAAATTTACAGAAATATGAAGTGTATCATAGCCCAAGTAATGAAAAATTACTTGATGATTATTTCGAACATTTTTCTGTTGAGAAAAACTCTCGGGGAGTTCCCGTAGTTTTCATGCATGGAAGTTATCTAATTGGTAATGATTCAATCAGACAATATTTGGATGGTTCCATCAGAGAAAACAATAATGTAGCTTGTCCTTCTTTAACAGACTCATTTGCTATTGGTTTAGTTGGATCAAAACAACCTTATCATGTTCTTGACACAATCTCATTTACTTTAATTGCCGGGTCTGCAATTCAAGATAGTACTTCAATGGCAATTCTTGCTGTTCTACTTATTTTCCTTCTTTTACTAAGCGTAGTTAAAGATAAACAGAAAAGTATTCAGTTGGGAGTTTTATTTGTAATGATGATTGTTGGATTAAATTTATTATTTGGGTTAGGTTTATTTAGAGAATTTGCTTCTTCATCAATCTCAAGATATTTTGCTAAATTAATTGGTTTAATTGCCGTTTCTTTAGGTGCGGGCGGAATTTACGCTTTCTTCCAGCATAAACCATCATTCATTAGCGAAGAATCTCGAGAACGGTTATTGAATAAATTAAGATTTTTTAGAACTCCCGGCGGAGTTGTTATCCTCGGATTTGTTACAGGTTTATTTTCGTTAGGTTTGAGAAGTGAAGGTTTCATGACTTTGCAAAGTATTTCTATTAACAATGCAGCTGCATTAGCAGCTTTGCCCATGTTAATATTTTATGCGATAATCTTTTCTGTTCCTTTTATTTTATTAATAGTTGCGATGTATAACATAAAAAAACATCTTGAACATAGAGCTAAGATTAAAGGAAAAGATTATGTAGATAAAGTTTTAATTTGGAACGAGCATCATCATCAAGTTCTTAATTTTGTTGTTAACGCAATCGTATTTGTGGTTGGTGTTGGATTATTAGTTGTTTAAATCAATTTAAATAATGGTCTTGTGAGTGTAAATCGGGTTTATTTTTTTCAGATATTGTTATGTTTACTTTTACTTTTGTTCCAGGTATTCTAGATCTTCTTAATGATAATACTTTTGTTTTAAACCTATATATTCCATCAACTTTCTCACCTTGATTTAATTCTAGAAATCCGCCATCAGAACATGCTGGTCGATTATCATTACCAACTGAACAAAGGGAGTAAGATACAGATAAATCATCTGTTAGGTAAGAATCAGGGATTGTAAGATTAATTTTTCCTGCCACTTTGTAAACATCTCCATTTAAACGGCACATTTCTACATCTGAAGAGATATTTTCTAACCCTTCTTTATCTCCTTTAGTGGTTGTAATATCTTCGATACATTCGGTAGTTACAGCTACGGCTGGTTTAACGTCATCTGCGTTTGCATGGCAGGTATAAGTAGCTAGTAGGATTCCAATGGCAAGTTTTTTTGATATCATTTTTCTTTCAATTCTCCATTATGCAAAAATTGCCAGAAAACCATTGACTTTAGTCAATGATGGTTGGCACATTTTTCTAGCTATTTTGCATCCTAAAAATGCGTAATTTAAATACCGTCTTTTTCAAACCTTACCTTCAAGGCAAGGTAAGACGGTTTAACGCATTTTTATGATTTTTTTAAATTCTTCTGTGATTTTTGTTCAATTCTAATCTTTATCGCAGATGCCTTCATACTCATTAAACATCCTGGTTACATCTTCTCTAGTAAATTTTCTGGGGTCAGGATTTATTTGATATCTAAAACTATTAACTATGTTATCTACACAATTTCTATCAAAATATCCCAGATTTAAAGATCTCATCATAATTTCAAATTGTTTTTGCATACCTTCTTTAGATTGGTATTGATCAATGGTTTCTAAATATTTTTCCATTTCAGAAAAGGTTGTAATTCCACGTACTGCAAAATTTTTTACAATCTGATAGGGGTTTGGATAATTACTAATCCTATCAATAAATGCTATTGGAAGTTCAATCCCAATGTTTAAAAGATCATTCATTCCTTTTAAATTTGATTTCCCAGATTTCTCTAAAAACTCTTTAAGGCATTCTTTCTCATTATTACATTGAGCAACATAGGTGCAATCACTTGATTCTAAGTGTCTTGATATTGAATATAATTTTAACGATTCTGGATTGATATTTCCATCTTCTTTCTTTTCAAAATCAAAATCTAACAATTTTCTATCACAAGAATAAACTTTTCTCCCGGGAAGGGAATAAGCAGCAACATTTGCTAAGTTTAATTCTCTGTCTCGACCTTCTCCGGCATTACAACTTGCAAATAAAACTATGGCGTCTTTATCAAATAATTTCTCGTAAGGTGAAAGAATTCTTATTAATTGATCCCAATGGATTATGATTTCATCTTCTCTTGTTTTTCCTTCAAAAGTTATTTCTTGTATATCTGTTATCAAAGAATATCTGCTACCGTGAGCTCCAAAAACAAGTCCAGCAACTTTTCCTTTCATTTTTCCTTTAACTATTGCTTCTCCATTTCTAAACAGTTCATTTATCGAAAATTCTATCATGGCTTTTCTTAATTCTTCTTTACCACTAACCTCGTAAAGTACAACTCTATATCTATCTAAAAGGTCTTTAATTTTATCGGTTTTTTCTTCTAAAGGATGAATCCTAAATGGTAGACTGTGGTCATATTTGCCCATGATAAACAATATCGTTGGTTTCTCAAGATCTTCTAATGGTCGTTTATTTAATGCTTCTAACACCTTCATAGAATATCTTTGGGGGTTAATTATGAAATGGTTTGAATATAGGTTGCTTGTTAGTTTATCATATGCTCTAAACTCTTCCAAGTCCATGTTTTCGATAATTTCTTCTAGTTCTTCTCTTACTTCTGAACTATATTCTTTGTCATAATTAGCTTGTTCTTCGATTTTTGTTTGGTAAAAGTTTAATAAATCATTTTTTGACAATTCAAGAACTCGAGTTTCATATCTTTCTGCACTATTAAGATGTTGCACTGGAGCAGCGCATCCACTAAGAACTGTTGCGGCAGAAAGTACTAGGTTGCAGAGAGTTTGTTTAAGATTCATTTTAATCATCTACCTCATATTCTCGGCCATTTATTTCTTCAATTAATCTTACCGCTCTTTCAACATTGTTTTTCCGATCTGCATCTTTATATCCCCTAAATGAATCAACAAAGTTCTTTAGAGAGACTTCAGCTTGAAGATCAAAGTATAAACTTCTCTTATTGTTCTTTTCAATAAAATCAAAAAATTCTTGAGCCATCTCTGGGTTCTCTACTCCAGTTCTAGCTAAATATCTAATGGTGTGTATTCCCTCATTATCAAATTCACGGATAATTTCGTAGGTCTCAGAATCATTCTTGGAAGAACTTAATCCTTCCATAATCATTTCAAAATTCTCTTTCAGATCTGAGTGAGAATCAGTTTCCATTAAATCTTTTAGTTCATCAAGAGCATCTCTTGCTAAAGCTACCTCTTTTTTAAGATCATCGTCGGTCTTAAGATATTCATGAATTGTTTTAGAGATTTCATAGGCAAAGAATTTGCTGGTTTTTTCTATACATTCCTCAGCTCTTCTCCAGTTTCCTGAATTAAGACCAATTGCTTCCATGTAATTTGGATCAGAGGATTTTTTTCTTGATTCCCCTACTACTTTTAGAAAATCATATAATTTCTGTTTTCTGCGTGGATTACAAATGGATTCGTGAATAAAGCTGTTATTATATCCACTAGATTCAAAGAATTTATCAATTCCATCTTGCGTGGCTATTGGCGTTTCTTCATTATCGATATCAATTATGATTGGTAGTTGTTCTTTTCCAAACAAACCATATCTGTTCAAACAAACAATTTTAAAATCAGGCAATTCATCCAGACAAGCTTCTACTTCATCCTCAAGATCTTCGAAGGTTTTTGGTTTTTCTTCTTCCAGCTCTGGAATAATTCCTAATGGGTATAACTTTCTGGCTTTCTCCATGTTCCTTCGCAGATTCTCATTAATAAAAGGTTTTTTTGGGGTGGTACTACTTTCATAAACAATTTCTGGAGCAGGTTCATAGTTATTAGCTGGTCTTGTTGGTGGTCTGTAAAGTCCTAAGGCTAAGAAAGCTGCTGCGCCTAGTCCAAGGATTCCAGTAGCTGTACGTTTATTCATCTTTAATCTCCAATTTTAGAATAGACTTCTTATCTACAAGCAGAATTCCTTTTCCCATAGCTGTAGCAACTTCTAAACACCTAACTTTGGTATTCTCATCCCAGTCTAGATTGCGAACTATATCGATAGGTAAAGAAAGCTTGTACTGGTGCTTGTTTTTAGTAATTTTACGTTCCATGAGTAATTATTGAGTAATCAAAGTGCCTATTTTATAAGTGTTTCCATGTAGATTTACTAAAATCCAAAATATCAAAAAATCAAGATGATTAACGAAAGTCTTATATATCTTGATATATATTCGATATCAATTGATACAAAATGTCTACTCAAATATTACAATTCAAAGATACTGAAGTTCTAAAAAAGGATGATGACCAGATTAAAAGATATCCCAACTTAAATACTGTTTTAATGGTAGAAGATTTTCTTAAAGAGCATAGAGATATGCCTATGAAAATCTCTGAAATCAGAAAAAATCTTCCTAAACAAGTTATGAATCAAACACTGCAAGTAATTCTAGAGTATCTCTGGAGAAGCGGAAAAATTATATATGGTCCGAAGGGTGTCCAGTGGATTTATTCAGAACCTCAACATCTAAAGAAGATGTTTGATGATACTTTGGAGATTTAGTAAAATGTTTGTTGGCAAGGAAGTAAGGGTTCTTTTGAAAGGTCAAGCTAAAGAAAGTTTTCTTGAATTAAAAAAAAGAGATGATAAAGAATCCCAAACTCTTCTAAACTCTATTAATAGAATTAGAGATATACTGAACGAAAAGTATTTTTGTGAACTTTTCGTTGGTATATACAAACGCTAAATGAATTAAGTTCCAAATTTCATTTAGCGTTGAGTATATATTAAAAGATAACCCTCAGTTTGGTGATCCGATTACTAAAAAATTAATCCCATTAAAGCTTAAACAGCAGGGGATACAAAATCTTTATCGTGTTGAATTATCTAACTATTGGAGATTACTTTACACTCTTGAGGGAACCAAGGTTGAGATATTTGCTTTTGTCTTGAGTATTGTTGATCACAAAGAATATGATAAATTATTTGGTTACAAGAAATATTAAAATGCCAACATCTCCAGAAATTAAGACAGTATTCACTCTTTTAGAGAAAACACATCCCAAAACAATGCTAGAGCAAATGGCCGGAAGTAGTCCATTTCAAATGTTAGTGGCCACTTTACTTAGTGCCAGAACTAAAGATCTAACTGTAATTCCTATCGTTAAAGATCTATTTAAAAAGTATCCTACGCCTAAGAATTTTCTTAAAATTTCAGTAACTGAACTTGAAAAAAAATTCTATAAAATTGGTTTTTTCAGAGTTAAAGCAAAGAACGTAAAAAAGCTAGCTGAAACTTTAGTTGAAAAATACGATAGCAAAGTCCCAGATACTCTGGAGGAATTAATTTCATTACCAGGGATAGGAAGAAAAACCGCGAATTGTATGTTGAATTATGCTTTTAATAAACCGGCAATTGCGGTAGATATTCACGTTCATAGAATTTCTAACAGACTCGGTTGGATTAATACTAAAACCCCGGAGAAGTCTGAAGAAGCATTAGAGGAGGTTATTCCAAAAGATGAATGGATTAACGTAAATAAACTTCTTGTAGGTCATGGACAAACTATATGTACGCCGATTAATCCGAAGTGTAATGTTTGTCAGGTTAAGAAATATTGTAAATATGGAAAAAATAAATTTGAAGAATCTAAAACTATTTAGGGTTGTTGATATATATCTCGCTGGCTCCACCGCGGATATCCTTCAAGCTGATTCTCATTCGTTCGATTCTGTTTTCAATAGTTTCTAATGACGATTTAAGGTGACATTTTCTTGCAATATCTCGATGATATAATGCTTTATAATTACTCATCTCTTTTGAACATTTGAACCAATATTTTGTCGCTTCACCGAGAGAATTTTGTAATTCTCTTATTCTCCGATCATGGATTGTTCCTTTCCTAGAAACAATTTCTAATAATTTACTTGCGTACGGTTCTTCACCAAAATGAGGAACAGTAATTGTAGCTAAAGTATCTAATAAAACGAGAAGTCTTTCAACTTCTGCTTCACGTTGTCTTGTATCTGGACGGCTTATTGCATATCCTACTTTATTATTAAGAAACTGCCTAAGTTCTGAGGCATCTTTGGGACTGTTTATAGCAATTCCTGGAATCGTGTAATCTAATATGGCTCTTTCACAGACACCATACCAATCTTCGGGGATGTAATATTTTCTCTCTTTTTCAAAATGTCTTGCTTCAACGAAAATTTCGTCTTCTATAATTTCTTCTACAGAATTTCCAGGTATAACCATTGGCGGCATCATTATTCAGGCTATAAATTAAGATCTATTTTTAAGATTTCTGGATAATTTGTACAATTCTTACTATTGCTGCAATTGTCCAAATACCATTAAGAATGAAAAACGGCCAGGATACGAGAATATACGCATAATATGACAGAAGAAATGCACCGACAACATTTATTAAATTATAACTTAGTGTATCCTTATCAATCTTTGTAAATTCACTAATTATGAAGCCAACCAAAATAAAAACAATACCGCTAATACCAATTAATAAAGTATAATCTATCATCTTTTCACCTTTTTTTGAGTTTTAACTAATTTAATAAATTCTTGTCCTAGTGCATGAACCAATCTTCTTTGTTTTTCGGAAGTTTCAAGAAGAGTAGTTAGATGTTTCTTATGGGAGAGTTCCATAAACTGCAATGAATTTTCTAAGGATAATTCTTTTTCAAGAAGACCATTTACTACTTCATATTTTTTGAATAACATCCTCATGCCAGTTTGAGATATTTTTACTTCATTGATAATATTTTTCATACTTAATACATCGTCATTGAGTAAACGATTAGTTATTTGTTTTGATTTGCTAGCGTCATCTCTGAAAATAGTTAATTTTAAATCTACTAAATATCTTGAATAATAATGAAGTTTCTCGTTAATAATCTGAGACGCATGGATTGAAGGAATAATATCTTGAAGATCTTTCAGATGATTATTTATTTCAGTTTTAGTTTTATCTGATAAATTCTGTAAAAAAGGAAGATGTTTGTTTGTATTAGCTCGAATTGGTTTAATCCAACTATTTTGGAATTCTTTAAGATTTTCTTGAACATTTTGAAGAGATCTAATCTCTTGCTTTGCATCTCTTAAATTCATGACTGGAACAACGGGAAATTCGTTTATAAAGGTTTGTGTTGTTTATAATTAAGCAAACTTTATATATCATCACTTCTCCCAGCTTATAAAACGAACTAAAAGGTGGTTAACTCATGGCAATCGTTAAAATAAATTTACATAGAGTCTTAGCTGAAAGAAATCTTGATGCTAAAGGTGGACAAGTAAACGTAAATAATAATGTTTCTATTAAAGATATTGAAGATATTGACTTCTCAGTACCCGGAAAAAAAGGCCTAAAATTCAATTTTGCATTCCATTGCAATTATAAACCTGATCTTGGAAAAATAGAAGTTGAAGGGCAAGTTCTTTATGTTGGGGAAGAAAGTAAAATTGATGAAGTTAAGAAAGGATGGGATACAAATAAACAAATTCCTCGTGATGTAACTGAAGAAATAATCAATGCAGCTCTTCATAAAGGAAACGTACAGGCAATTAAAGTTAGTGAAGAAGTAAATTTGCCTAGCCCATTACCGTTGCCTAAAGTTAGACAAGGTGAATAAATTTTTCCTTTTTTTAAAACCTTTTTTTTAATGTTTCTTATACCATAATCTTTATATAAATGCTCATCTAAAAAATCCTTATGATTCCGGCCGAAATAAGACTAAAAGTCATGGAAGCTGTACAAGACGATGTTAACAAAGGAATCGTTAAAATGGATTCTAATTATATGCGCCAGATTGAAGTTAATCCGGGCGATATTGTAGAAGTTGAAGGAGAACGTAAAACGGCTGCAATCGTTGACAGGGCTTATCCGGGAGATATTGGTCTTAACATTCTAAGGATGGATGGAAATATCCGTAAAAACGCTAGAACCTCTATTGGAGAGCTAGTTAAAGTAAGGAAAGCTAAAGTTAAACCGGCACAAAAAGTTTCTATTGCTCCAATGAATAAAGGGGTTGTCATAAAAGCGTCTCCTCACATCTTTAAACATGGTCTACTTGGGAAAGCTGTAGTGAAAGGAGATATTGTATCCTTAGGTGGTGTAAGAAAAAGAGATTCATTCCAACACGGGGATATGAATAATATTCTTTCAATCATGGAAAACCAATTTGCTAGTTTCGGATTTGGCGATTTAAAATTTATTGTAACTGATTCTAATCCTAAAAAGGAAATTGTAATTATTACTCAAGATACAGAAGTAGAATTTAATCCGCATCCAGTTGAGGTAAATGAAGATGAAGGATTAAAATTAGGTATTAATTATGAAGATATCGGTGGTTTAAGCGATGAAATAAAAAAAGTAAGAGAGATGGTTGAATTACCATTAAATCATCCCGAAGTCTTTGAACGTCTTGGAATCGAACCGCCAAAAGGAGTTCTTCTTCATGGCCCACCCGGTACTGGTAAAACCTTACTTGCAAAAGCGGTAGCATCAGAAACAAATTCTCATTTCATACTTATCAATGGTCCAGAAATTATGAGTAAGTTCTATGGAGAAAGTGAGCAAAATTTAAGGAAGAAATTTGAAGAGGCCGAACAAAATGCTCCTTCAATAATTTTCTTTGATGAAATTGATGCGATAGCTACAAAACGTGAAGAAACTAAAGGTGATGTTGAAAAAAGAGTTGTAGCTCAGCTTCTCGGATTAATGGATGGTCTAAAAAATAGAGGGAAGGTTATCGTAATTGCTGCAACAAATATTCCTAATCAACTTGATCCGGCTCTTCGTCGTCCGGGAAGATTTGATCGAGAGATAGAGATTGGTGTTCCTGATAAAAATGGAAGATTAGAAATTTTAAAGATTCACACGAGGAATATGCCGTTGTTGGGTTCTCTTTATGGAGATATATTAATCAAAGAGATTCCTAATAGTCTGAAGAGAAAAAAGATTAATTTAGATAATCAACTTAATGATAATCAGATAAAAGTAACAGCAGCCATGGAGAAAATTGAAAAAATTAAAATTAAAAAAAGAAGTAAAGAAGAAGAACTTAAAAATTCAGAAAATGAGCTTAAAAATTTAAAATGTGAATTTGAAGATTTAAATAACAAAAAAGATAAAGCTGATGAGAATCTAATGTATAAAATTCTAGAGAAAATAAACGGACTAAATAGAAATATCCAAGAAAAAATAACAAAAATAAGCCAAGTAATTGAAGAAATAGAAATAATACATCTAGAATTAACTAAATATTCAGAAGAGATTGTTAATTTAAATTTATTAATTGAAGAATTTGAAAAAGAAAAAGAGAATATTAAATATATTCAGAAGGAATTAGGTAGTTCTATTGTAACATTACATAATCTTGCGGAAGAATTAAAAATTATTGATGATGCTAAACATCAACATTCTATCAAGGATCCCGCATATCACATTTTTGATAACAGGGCGAGTTCTTATTATACACAATTAGATAAACTTGATTTAGTTAAAGATATAATTGAGAAAGCAAGAAGAGCAGGTATACCCAGAGATCAGTTTGAAATAGCCAAAATTACTCATGGGTTTGTCGGTGCAGACTTAAGTGCTTTAGCTAAAGAAGCAGCGATGATTGTCTTACGAAGAATTCTTCCAGAGTTAAAAGTTGAAGGTATCGGCGAAGATGTTCCAATTCCGAAAGAAATTCTTGAAAAGATTATAATTACTCAAAAAGATTTCCTTGAATCATTAAAAATGGTTCGTCCAAGTGCAATGAGGGAAGTTTTTGTTGAAACTCCTGATGTTTCGTGGAATGATATCGGCGGTCTTGATGATGTTAAAGAAAAATTAAAAGAAGCAGTTGAATGGCCGTTAAAAAAACCAGAAGTCTTTAAACGGATGGGTATCCGTCCTCCGCGTGGAATTTTGTTATATGGTCCACCTGGAACGGGTAAAACATTACTCGCGAAAGCTGTCGCCAAGGAAAGCGAAGCAAATTTCATTCTAATCAATGGTCCAAGTTTACTAAGTAAATGGGTTGGCGAATCTGAGAAAGCTGTCAGAAAAATTTTTCAGAAAGCTCGACAAACAGCTCCGACCATTCTATTCTTTGACGAAATTGATGCGTTGGTTCCTAGAAGGGGCCCAAGTAGTGATTCTAGAGCGAATGAGAAGGTTGTTAATCAAATGTTAACTGAGATGGACGGTCTAGAAACATTGAATGATGTTGTTGTAATTGCTGCAACAAATAGACCGGATATCGTTGATCCAGCTTTGTTACGACAAGGAAGATTTGATCGAATAATTTATACTCATGCTCCTAATGAAGAAACAAGGAAACAAATTTTTGAGATATACGTTGGAAAAATGCCAATTAGCGAAGATGTTGATGTGGCTGTACTTGCAGCAAGAACTGAAGGATATGTTGGAGCTGATATCGAAGGTGTTTGCAGAGAAGCAGCAATGATTGCTTTACGTAGAAGTATGTCTGCAAAAAAAGTCTCCATGGACGATTTTGAAGAAGCATTAGATGTTGTTCACGCGTCTGTTGATGATGAAACTATTAAGACGTATGAAGATATGGATAAGTATTTCTCAACTGCAAGATCTAGAGAAATTAAAGAAGAAAAAGCAAGTTATGTTGGGTAGAAGATTAAATATATTGACCTTTTTTAAATCGTTATAATTTAACCCATATGTTCAATAGATTTATTGTTAAATTTGATCTTTTTACCATAAAGAGCTATTCCATGGTTAAAATATTTCTTACCTTGAATATCAACATCATGCCAACGTTCAGCTAATTCTTTATATGTTAAATAAGCCAATTTAAATGATGAGGGGTCATCAAAATAGATTTTATTTTTATCATATCCGACTGCTACGGCGTAATGCCCATCTGCCCAATCATTTTTCCAATCAACTCGGTTTTTATTCGTCCAAGCTTGTAGTAATAAGATAATTGGGATTTTTTTATCGAGATATTTTTTAATTTCTAGAATATCCATACTTCTCGAGACCGATTTTAAACCATATTTCTTAGCTGTTTTAAGAATTCCAGGAATTGGCGTTCCTTTTTTTGTAGTCCCAACGCTTTTCATAAGAATGTCTTCCCTAACTTCAATTCCATAATAAACAAGGACTGATTCGAGAGCGATTGCACCACAATCAAAATTAAAGGTTTGCCGTAATCCTGGCAATTCAAGTAGCTTCATATAGTAAGGGAAATAAAAAACGGATATAAATCTTTCGAAGAGGCTTATACAAAAATATGTTTCAAATGATGTTTTCGTTTAATTTTTATCTCGGGAGTATACTTTTCTAGAACCAATTGTTTACTTCTGATACCTTTCTTCTTGAAAATGAATTCTTGTACGCGCATATTATCGAATAAATAGTACTTATAATGGGTATTACTTAAATCTTCAACGAAATGTATGCCTCCTTTTACTTTATCAAAGAGAATTGTAAAAATGGCAGCAAATATCCCGATGGCCACTTGAGTATAAGTTGCATTTGTTCCAATGATCCCAATATTAGGAATAGTATTGAAATAGTAAATTCTTCTATTTGAATATTCTAAATAAACTCCGATACTATCTGATCCTTCCAGAATTTCTTGTCTATTATCACTGAGAACTAAATCTTTTAGACCTATTTTCTGTTTGTTTTCATATAAATTAATCAAACGATTCATGGTTTTAATATTTACTGCATAGATAAACTGTGAAGGGATGTTATATTTTTGGGCGAGAGTTACATTCTCTTCATGAAGAACAGTAAATCCTTCAGGGTATTTCTCTAATTTAAGGAACGGTTTAAGAAACGATTCCATGTTGACTCTATTCTCTAAAGCATTTGGATATAATGGTTTAACTTGATCTCGTCCAAGCATTTTACCGGATGGATCACGAACACATTCAACGAGATATTCTTGCCTTGACCAAGTCATCATAGGTTTCCAACCACTACAAATCACTGATGTATCATATTCAAAATGAACAATCTCTTTTGGCACGCCAAACTTTTCAATTCCATGTTGAACCCACATATTGACAACCCCCGGATTCATTCCAGTACAAAGAATGTGTGGAGCTTTATTTAATTTATTTTTACGTTTAAGAACATTAAATATCAACTCGGTAACGTTCATCTTGGTATCGTTCATTGCCGTATTAATGTAAGAAACTCTTGCTTTGTTTGTAGCTTCAATGATTGGTATTGTATTCATATCGGTAATATCTAAAACTATGCTGATTTTGTATTTTTTAAGAAGATTAAGATATTCTTTTTCTTTCTCTGGCAGTTTGATCTCTTTTTTAACGAAAGTATATCTTAATTCTTTATGGTTAATGTATTGATCCGATAGAACTTGTTTATTTTTATCAACTAGAATTAATTTATTGAATAAATCTCTGTGATGAACTAATGAATGTAAAAATGCATTAGCAACTCCCCCAGATGCACCAATAACTAATAAATTTGGTTTTGTCATACTCAACTCTTTTTTTAATTATTGATAAAGAATAAATTCAATTATTTAAAGGTTATTATTAAACGGTATCCGGAATTTCTTTCTTCAACCATCTTTCTATCAGTAAATAAACAATATATAATATCGCACAAGCAAGAAGCATTATTCCCCAATCAATTAAAGCAAGAGCTTCTGTTTTGAATATTTTACTTAATGGAGTATAAATAACACTTAATTGTAATAATAAAGATCCAACTACAGCCGCTATCAACCATTTATTACTAAAAATACTTAAGCCATAATCTTTTCTAATTGTGTGAATTCTAACCATTTCAAATAAAACCAAAGTAGTGAAAGCAATCGTTTGAGCTTTAGCTGGAGTAGACCCTTGGTATAACCAGAAGAGAATGATAACTCCTACACCCATCAGTAAACCGTATGCAATGATGTCCCAACGAAGTTCTCTTGATAAGATGCTTTCTCTCGGTGGACGAGGTTTTCTCATCATGATTCCTTTTGAATGCGGATCTAGACCAAGAGCCGTAGCAGGAAGACCATCGGTAACTAAATTAACCCACAGAATCTGAATTGCTGTTAGAGGTAAAGGTAATCCGATTAAAGATGCAAATAAAATCACAGCAATTTCTCCAAGATTACTTGAAAGAAGATAATTTACAAATTTACGAATGTTATCAAAGATTCCTCTTCCTTCTTCGATTGCATTAACGATTGAAGTGAAATTATCATCAGTAAGAATCATGTCTGAAGCTTCCTTGGCAACATCTGTTCCAGTTATACCCATAGAAACACCAATATCAGCTTTCTTTAACGCAGGTGCATCATTAACGCCGTCACCGGTCATGGCAACTATATGTCCATTTTTCTGTAATGCATCAACGATATCTAATTTATGTTCGGGATTTACTCTGGCAAAAATATTGATATCTTTGATATCTTTCTCTAAATTTAATTTTTCAATGTCGACTCCCGAAACAGCTCTTCCGAAAATTCCCAATTCTTTAGCGATAGCTTGAGCGGTGATAAGATGATCACCAGTAATCATGATTACTCTGATTCCTGCATCTTGACATCTTTTTATTGAATCTTTAACTTCTTCCCGAGGCGGATCAATCATCGCTTGTAATCCTACAAAAATCATTCCTTTTTCTGCATCTTCCGTTTTTTTGAATCCTTCGTTATATGCAAACCCTAACACTCTAAGAGCTTTTTTTGCAAACATTTCATTCTGGGCAAGAATTTCTTTTTTCTTACCTCGATCTAAACGCACAACTTTTCCACTAATCAATATTTGATCACAAAGATCAATTACAATATCTGGTGCTCCTTTAGTGTAAGATAATTTTTTCTTTCCTTGATGAATTGTAGTCATCATTTTTCTTTCAGAAGTGAAAGCTATTTCATCAATTCTTTTTTCTTGACCTAAAAGATCTTTTTGGATAAATCCAGCTTTCTCTGCCGAAACTATCAGAGCTGCTTCGGTAGGATCTCCAATAACTTCTCTTTCACCTTTTCCAGCCGATTGAAATTTAGCGTCATTACATAATGAACCTATTTTTAACAGTAAATGTAACGGATTAGGATTAGCGAGTTTATTGTTAACCAGAAATTTACCTTCTGGTGAATATCCCGATCCGGTTACTTTATAGATATTATTATCTGCCCAAATCTCTTGAACAGTCATTTGATCGTGAGTTAAAGTGCCGGTTTTATCAGTACAAATTACATTCACGCTACCTAATGTTTCAACTGAAGGAAGTTTTCTAACTAGAGAATTCTTTTTTGCCATTCTCTGGACACCGATAGATAAAGCAATAGTTATTACAGCCGGTAATCCTTCTGGAATAGCGGCTACAGCTAAAGCAATTGCAGTAAGTAATGTTTCAGAGAAACTATCTCCGGCAAGAAGTCTTACAATAAATACCACAACAGCAACAGCAACTACGGCAATTGTAAGATATTTACCTAAATCACGTAACTTTTGTTGTAACGGTGTTAATTGCTGCTGACTTTGGGTTATTAATGTAGCAATTTTTCCAATTTCACTTTGCATACCTGTTCCGGTAACAACGGCTGTTGCTCTACCTTGGGTAACTATCGTTGATGAAAAGACCATACTTTTACGGTCTCCTAACGCTGTTTTTTTTGCAGACAATTCTAAGTTTTTACGTACCGGTTGAGATTCGCCAGTTAAGGAACCTTCTTGAGTTTGCAAATTATGGATTTCAATAAGTCTTGCATCAGCTGGAACTCTATCTCCGGTTTCTAAGAAAACGATGTCTCCCGGAACAAGGTATCTACTTTCAATTTTAATTTCTCTTCCATCTCTCAGAACTTTTGCTTTCTGGGAAGTCATTCTTTGAAGGGCTTCAATGGCTTTCTCGGCTCGATATTCTTGTGAGAATCCCAGAATTGCATTGACAATGATTATAACGCCAATAACTGATGCATCGATATATTCACTTAAAGCAATTGATATACCTAAGGCTACTATTAAAATCCAAACTAATGGACTTGAGAATTGACTAAATAGAATTTTTAACGGACCGATACCTTCTTCACGTTTAATCTCATTTAAGCCATATTTATGAAGTCTTTCTTCAGCTTCATGGCCGGATAAACCTTTTGTTGAAGTCTTTAATTGTTTTAGAATATCATCTGCAGAAAGCGTATATAATAGTGAATCCTCTTTTGTCATGTACTTCTCTCTATTTGGGAAGGGGCGGGATTATAAAAAGGTTTGGTTGGATAAGGTTTTTATAGAATACCCTATTTCTAAATAATATGGACTTATACCAAAAAGTGGAAGAGTATTTTGTAAGTAGAGCTGAAGAAGCTCCTGACCAAGGAAGTCCAGAATATTTTAGAGCAGCGTTCAATGTTGCTTTAGAAGCTGGAATATCTATTGATGAATTGGCTATTAAAGTTGATGTAGCAAGACCTACAATAGAAAGATGGCGCGATGGTAAAACATATCCTCAAGGGTTATTTCGACCTTCGATTCTAGAACAATTAGCTATTCATCCAAGATTATCTAGAATGGAATGAGCATCGGCGGTTCTTAGATATTCACTAATTTCTTTATTTTCTTTATTTAACAAGAATTTCATCATAAGAGATTTTTTTTCTTGATTACTTACTCTAGCTATTCTATCAACTAGAATTAAACCGTAAGGGTATCCCAAGAATAAAGCATCATTACTATTGTTTATCAGTGAGGGAAGAATTTCTTCGTTACCTTCAAACCTAAATACATGTTTGGCTTGCGAATGTAATTTAACGAAAGACGTTTTATCATTTATCTTATACTTCCAGCAATTTTCTGGACCTAATTTGTTTAACAGAACTACTGGAGAATTTCCAGAAGTTGTGAACAGTGAGGATGATTTAGCTAAAGCCCCGGCTAAATTTGTTAATTGTGCTAGATATTTTTCTTCATTCTTGTATGTTGATTCAAGAATTCCATCTAGAAGAACAGTGGAATATTTAGATGCCAATTTTATTTCAGCAAACCTTCTGGCCATTGAAGCTATCTTAGTTATTGAAGCTCTTTCATTGCCGGTTTTAATAGAATTATCATTGGATGAAATGTAAAGATCTTCCTCATCGACCAATTTTTCAGTTAAAGGAAATATTTTTGAAGAGTAATATAAATCATCATTTTTCCATTCGGCTTTCGTGAATAGATAGAACTCATGTTTTTCGATACTTTTTTCAGGGAATGTAACTGCGGCAATTCTGATAAAAGATAGACAAAAGTTTCCTGAGGAAAGAATTTCTGCGTTTCCACCATCAATGAAAGTTATTTTCTGGTTACTGGGTAGAATTTGTAGAAAGTTATTCTCTTTGATGGGGTATGTTGAATTGTTAAGGATAAGTGCATCTTCTTTAGTAAAATTAGAGAGAACTTTCTTTATTTCTGAAGAAATTTCTTGAATCATTACTTTGGGAGGTAATGATTTTATTAATAATGATTTAGGTTGCATAGTTTAATCATTATTTACTGGAATCGGGATTGGTTGTGGTGTTGGTTGCGGTAGAAGTGACAACACTTTTTCTTTAATTCTTTGGTAGATTGGTTTTCTGTCTTTAATTGGTGGTTTGCCAATTGTGCTTTCTAGATAATTTCTTGCAGTATCAAAAATATAATACAAATATACGAAAGTTCCTGCAAGTTTTCCTGCAGTTTGTACTTCTTCTGGATAAGTAATTCCATCTGGAGTAATTATTGGGATCTCTTGTCCTGAGATAAGGCAGTAAGATTCATAAGCTAGCCCTGAAATTCCAATTGATAGAAACAAAACTCTTGACGCTTTGGAATCTTTTTGAGAAACCGCACAACCATTTTCCATCAGTTTCAGTTCCAGGTTTCTTTTATCTTCAATCTTTTTAAGATAAGGTTTATATGTTGCAATTGCAATAGCTGCAATAAGTGCACCAGCACCCATCGTTGTTCCATTGTCGGTATAATATCCTAGAATCATATCATATATACCAACTCCAAGGAAAGAAATGCTAGAAGTTTTAGAACATAATGTTGCAAGATCCCATTTATCATATCCCTGTTTATATGCCTTATCAACTACTTTCTGGGTTCCATCAAGAACTATTTCATCTAGATTTCTTAGAGCTTGAACTGGATTTAGTTTCATAACTTAAAATTAAGATAATCACTTTATAAAAGTTTCTTAGATGTTTTAGAAAAAGCCCTCGGCGAGAATTGAACTCGCGACCTTGTCCTTACCAAGGACACGCTCTACCACTGAGCCACGAGGGCATGCATTGGCAGAGAAAGGTTTCTTATTTAAAGATTACTGTTTTTATATCATAAAAATTCTGGAAAGTGTCACACCCACCATAAATAGTGTGGTTTGATTTGACACTTTCTAAACCCAGAATTTTTAGGATGCCAAAAATGTCTTCCTAAATGGTTGTATTTTAAACACAGCGACATTTTTGTGCATAAAAAAGAGTGTCGGGGAAGGGATTCGAACCCTCGAACCCACTAAGAGACAGGATATCTTCCAAGGAAGCCAATTATCAATAATTGGTGCCTCATCCATGTGGACTTAAGTCCTGCGCATTTGACCGGACTTTGCTACCCCGACAACAAGTATATGCTCAGATTAATAACTCATTTATAAATTCTTTCCTATAGCTTAAGCAAATTTGAGAAATAGTGACAATCTTGGTAAGTAAGTCTACCTAAATTATGATTAAAACTAATCAATCTTCTCATCCTGGAGATCATTGAACCATAATCATCAATCTTCTTATTTTTTTGTAATAAATCGTCTAACATTCCATTTAATTCTGCCTTTCTATCTGATAATTGTAAAGCGGTTTCTATATTGTTGCTATGGAAGGCTTTTATTGTATCTAAGTAATAGGATTGTAATTTATGAATAGTTTCTTTAGTTTCCTTTTTGGTATTTTCATCACATTTTAACATGGTTGCAATTTGGCATATCCGTTTAATCTCTTCCGATAATCCTTCTAGATAAAATCCTGCCAAAAGATAGTTATGAAGTTCAATTGAGTTCATTTGTAAATTTTTAAGGGAACTTAAAGGGTTATCTAAATTAAAAAGGACTCCGCGGTATAATAAAAGATATAATCGATCAACATAATGATCTCTTTCAATAATATTATCGTGGATTTCAGGGGTAAAACTTTCCTGAACTTCCTTAAACATGGCTCTAAGAACAACATCCATCTTTTGTAAGGTTTCCTTTACAGAAACCTTATCCATGCTTAGAAAATCTTTTGCAATTAAAGAATCTGGAGTTTGATCCATTACTTCGAGGGCTATTAGATTATTAAATACGGTTTGTAGATTTTTAATATTAGTTCTTACTTCTTCTCCTTTCAAAGTGATTTTTCTACAATTAAGAACATAAGCAGAATTAACTTCCCGTTGAACTCTCTTTAATGGTTTCTTATCAACCATGATAACTGTTTCTTTTTCAACTTTATCTGCTTGGTTACCTTTTCTACTTAAAATGAGGTTAGGGCCACTTTCTTCTATGTGGACTAAATCACCCTTTTCTAACTTATTTTGTTTAATCCACGGTTTAGGTAGAGAAACAACATAACTATTTTTCCCGAAAGCAATTAGTTTTCTATATTCCATCTGAATTCATTTTCCACAACATATGCACGGTTGCAGATACATATGTTTAATAGAGTGGGTGATATATAAATCTTATGTTGATAATGTGAAAAGTATTAAATACCATTAAAAATACATTCCGAGATATGGGTATACAAAAGGGGTTTCAACATGCCTGGAAAGCTGTACGTAAACATAAAATTCTATTCATATCTCTCTTTATTCTTCAAATCATTTATTTCATCGTAGCAGCAAGTGTTCTTTTACATTATCAGGTAAAAATTCTAGAAAATGTTGAAGGAGTTACAACGCCGTTAGGTCAAGCAAATTACGATGAAAATGCCTTACAAGAAGGAAATCCTTTCCTTGCAGATAGTGGACAGGTTTATTCACAATATCTTTCACTTAAAACAAATATTACTTGGCTTGGTTGGTCTGAATTTTTATTATTTATCATCTTTAATGGATTATTATGGATTGGCAGCCATCACCTACTAAAGAAACAAACAATTAAAGATTCAATTAATCAGTGTGGAAGGTTTGCTTTAAGTTCCGGATTATTTGTTGTTTTCTTTGCCTTGATTTCAACTTTCTTAATTAAAACATTTTATTGGGTTGAGGTTTCTCAAGGGTCTTTCAGTCAAAGTGGAGATGCTTTAGGAATTCTGTTTTTTGTATTATATTTCTTTTTATCTTGTTCCTTTGCAGTTCTTCCTGGAAGTTGGAAAGGTTTCTCAAAAAGATTTTTTAATGCTTCATTTGGAAATTTTTTTAGAAATGTAGGTGTATTTGTTTTGTTTACAGCAATTTACATTTCTCTTCTGATTGCAATATTCTACCTTACGGAAGATTCAGCCATGTTTAGTTATGCCTTGCTGATTGTCCTATTAATTATGCTCCTAATGACTTTCTTACGTTTAGTATGGATATCTATTGTTCAACACTATGAAAAAGATCATAATTGATACTAATGCTTTGATGGCAATAAGCGAACTTTCGTTAGACATATTTACGGCTATCAATGATTTTTGTGACTTTACATATTCTCTTCATATTTTGGAAGGAACAATAAAAGAACTTGAAAAGATAAAAGAAGAACAACGTGGGAAATTTAAAATGGCGGCTTCATTAGCTTTACAATTACTGAAGGCTAAGAATGTTAAAGTTATTCCAAGCATGGGGCACGTTGATGACATTCTCGTAGAATATTCTAAGAAAAGTTATTTAGTTCTAACTCAGGATGTTGGATTGAAGAAGAGGTTACATAAGCCTTACTTAACGATTAGACAAAAAAAGAAAGTTGTGATGGTAGATTAATCTTAATCTTTAGAATTATAATACTTATATATCGGTTGTTGTTCTTTCACATTAACTTCTTTATTGGCATCTCTAGCTAGCACATACAACAAATCACTTAACCGATTGATATATTTTAACAATTCTGGATTAAATGAAATCACGGAAGAAACTTTAACTAAAGATCTCTCTGCTCTACGTGTGATAACTCTGCATAGATGTAAGAAAGCACTTTGTTTTGTTCCGCCAGGAATAACAAATTTTGTTGGCATCCCAAGTTTTTCATGTAACACATCAATTGTTTGTTCTAATTCTTCAACATGTTCCTTTGATATTCTTGGAACAGTTTCATCTTCCAATAAACTTCCGCCAAGATCGGCACCAACTTGGAACAAATCATTCTGAATTTTTGTTAATGTTTCCCTTAATTTTTCTTCTTCAATGTAGCATAAAGTTAAACCAATGACAGAATTTAATTCATCTAAGGCCCCGAATGCTTCAATTCTTGGATCATCTTTAGGGATTAGTCCGCAACCAAAAAACATCGTAAGTCCACCATCCCCAGTTTTGGTATATATGCTCATCCTACATCCCGTCGCCGATTGTAATCACTTGGTCTTCATAACTTCCATCCCGGTAAATGGTTAACCCTTTACATTTCATCTTCCAGGCTAGCATGTAAGCATCTTCGACATCTTTAATTGCAGCCGTTCTAGGAAAATTAACCGTCTTTGAAATTGAATTGTCAACATGTTTCTGTAATGTTGCTTGCATTTTGATGTGCCATTCAGGTTTTATATCTTGAGCTGTGACAAAAACATCTCTTACATCTTTAGGAACTTCTTTGATATGTTGTACTCCACCCATTAAAGACAATTTTCTCATTAGTTCTGGGGAATAAAATCCTCTATCTTTTGCAACTTTTTCAAAGACTGAATTGACTGTAATTAATTCATTACTGCTTAGCACAGTTCTTTGAAATGCTAAAGCAAATGCAGGTTCACAACCAGAAGTTGTATTTGCAAGAATACTTCTGGTACCTGTTGGCGATAAAGATATGCAACTCATATTTCTCATTTTTCTTCCTGCTTTTTCGTGATCTGAACCTTCCCAAGCTGGGCAAACACCTCTTTCTTCAGCAAGTTGAGAAGATTTCTCATAAACAGCATCTTTAAAGAACGACATCAATTTTTCAGCGATTGCTAATCCTTCTTCTGAATCATATTTAATACCTAGCATGAATAACATGTCGGCAAATCCCATGATTCCAAGTCCAAACTTACGCGTTTTTTTGGTTTGTTCTTCAATTTTAGCTTTCGGATAACTATTCATGTCAATCACATTGTCAAGAAAATGAACTGATATCTGGATAACTTCTCTTAATTTTTCCCAATCTAAATCTTTCCCAATAACAAATTTTGCAACGTCAATACTACCCAAAGCACATCCTTCATTAGGTAATAATGGTGCTTCGCCACATTGATTTGTTGTTTCAATTTCTCCGAGATGTCTAGCAGGATGTTTTCGGTTAATTTCATCGATAAAAATTAATCCTGGATCACCAGTTTTCCAAGCATTTTGAGTAATAACCGCGAAAACGTCTTTCGCTCTTAACTTCCCAACATATTTACTAGTGCGTGGATTTTTTAAGAAATATTCTCGATCTTCTTCAACTGATTTCATAAATCGGTCAGTTACAGCAACTGAAATGTTAAAATTCTTTAATGACCTTTTATCTCTTTTTGAATCAATGAATCTTAATATGTCTGGATGGTCAACTCTTAGCACAGCCATGTTTGCTCCAGGTCTTACTCCTCCTTGTTTGATAACGTCAAGAGCCGCATCATAAACTTTCAAAAATGCTAACGGACCGGAGGCAACCCCTAGATGGTGTTGTACCGGATCACCTTTAGATCTTAATCTAGAAAAAGCAAATCCAGTTCCGCTTCCTCGTTGATGAATGATTGCCGCATCACGAAGAGTTCCAAAAATTGAACGCATGTTATCTTCAATTGGAAGAACGAAACATGCACTTAACTGCTGACTGTTTGTTCCAGCATTCATTAATGTTGGCGAGTTAGGTAAAAAATAAAGTTTGGAAAGAATCATATAAAATTGTTGTGATATTTCTGCAATCTGTTCTGAATTTTTCCGGTAATACTTATCCGCTTTTGCAATATTATTAGCAACTCTTTGGAGCATGCCTTCTGGATTTTCTTTAAGATTTCCAAGTTGATCTTTCATTAAATATCTTCTATCTAATATTTTTAATGCTTCATTGGTAAATGAATGATCTTCTTCACCGACATGTTGTTCGCCTAGAATTAATGCTCTTCTTGCTCTGGTTTCACTTCTGGTATGCCGATGTAGAATGTATGCTTTTGCAGTCTTAGCATGTCCCCTATCAATTAATGTTTTTTCAACTAGGTCTTGTACGTTCTCAACAGTCGGTTTAGAAAGTTGAAATTTTTCACCAATAATCCTTTCGATATCCCTCGCTAAAGCAAGGGCCAATACTTTATCATCACCACCTACTGCTTGAGCTGCTTTGAAGATTGCATCAGCAATTTTGTTTACGTTAAACGAGACAATTCTTCCATCACGTTTAGTTATTTCTTTTATTTGGAAACTTTTGTTATCTTCTGTCATCAGATTTAACTACACCCAGTTGTTTCTCCGCAAACTTCACATAACATGCATGTGCCATTTTGTCTTAATTGAGTTGCTCCGCAACCACTACATTTCATGGTTGTATTTTTTGTTGAAACTATTCTGCTTGAGATTTCTTTTTTTACAGGTTCATTCGTTGATTTGATCTTAATACCCATGTCTTCAAAGTCACAAAGGAACTCTTGAAGTTCTGAGATTACAGGATGTCCCGGTACATTTAAACTTTCCCTTGCAATCTTAACTGGATCGGCTCCTTCTCTTAGACTGAAATTAACTCCATTAACAATGGTTTGCATCATTACTTGTTGTATTGGTGAGACCCAATCCATTGAGATTTCAATTCCCCCAATTATATTATTTTTAACTTCAGCAGTAAATATACATTTTTTACCAGCAAGTTTTACAACTTTTTTGTAATATGTTATTGGCGAAACTTCCAAAGGAGTTACAGTTTCTTCCGTTGATTTAGAGGTAAGTATATTCTTAAGCTGAGAGTTTTCTCCTAAAATCGAATTTAATGGTTGGCTTAATTTGCTTCCATCTCGGTAAAGAGCAACAGCTTTAATCATCAATTTCCAGGAATCATAGTATGCTTTTTTTATCTGTTCAACGGTCCATTCTTGAGGCATGTTAATTGTCTTAGAGATTGCACCAGAAACAAATGGTTGAGTTGCCGCAAGCATATTTAGATGTCCATAAGGGTGGATATATCTTTTTCCGCCTTTACCACATTTATTAGCACAATCAAAGACTGGTAGATGTTCTTCTTTAAGATGCGGAGCACCTTCTAACATCATTGTTCCACAGATGTGTTTATTTGCTGCATCAATTTCTGTTTCTGTAAATCCAAGGGCAGTAAGGAAATTTCCTTGTTTTCCATTCATGATTCTATTATAGAAATCTTCTCCTAATGTCCATTGATTAAAGACATAACTAATATCCATGGAGTTTCCTAATTCTTTCTCTACTTTCATGATTTGCTGTTCACTAAATCCCTTAGCAGTTAAAGAATCAAGGTTAATGTAAGGGCTTCCATCAAGACTACCATTGCCAAGACAATATTGAATAATATCTCTTGTTTGTCCTTCAGTATATCCTAATTTACGTAACGATTTTGGAACTGATTGATTAACAATCTTGAAATATCCACCACCAGCTAGTTTCTTGAATTTAACTAATGCATAATCCGGTTCAACACCGGTAGTATCACAATCCATAACTAAACCAATTGTTCCAGTTGGGGCGAGAACGGTTGTTTGTGCATTTCTATATCCGTGATTTTCTCCTAACCGTAGAGCCTTATCCCAAGCGTTATGAGCGGCTTCTAGCAGTTCTTTAGGACAGAGAATTTGATCAAGCGCTAGTGGTTTGATTGTTAGATCTTCATAATCTTCTTCGGAGGCATTATAAGAAGCTCTTCGATGATTTCTGATTACCTTTAACATGTGTTCTTTGTTATCTTCATATCTCTCAAATGGTGCAAGGGCCGATGCTAACTCTGCTGAAGTAGCATAAGCATCACCAGTCATGATTGCTGTTAAGGCACCAGAAATTGTTCTTCCTTTATCACTATCATATGGAATTCCTTGTAACATTAACAATGAACCAACGTTAGCAAATCCTAACCCTAAAGTTCTGTATTCAAAACTTCTCATTGCAATTTGTTCAGATGGGAAATGGGCCATTAATACAGATAACTCTAATGCGATAGTCCATAATCTGATTGCATGTCGATATCCTTTAATATCAAAAATTCCAGTTTTATCTTCATAGAACTTTACTAAATTAATTGATGCAAGATTACAAGCAGTATCATCTAAAAAATTATATTCTGCGCAAGGATTACTTCCGTTAATTCTTCCTCCTTCAGGGCAAGTATGCCATTCATTGATGGTTGAATCATATTGTATTCCTGGATCGGCACTAGCCCATGCACAATAACCAATTTGATCCCACAATTCATGTGCGGGGATAGTTTTCATTACACTCCCGTCAGTTCTTGCTTTTAATTCCCATGCTTCTCCATTTTCTAATGCTTCAAAGAATGAATTTGGAATTCTTACAGAATTATTACTGTTCTGTCCAGATACTGTAACGTAAGCTTCAGATTCATAATGGGTATCGAATTCTTGAAGTGGTAAAGAATATCCTTGTTTTGCTAATTCTAAAGCTCTAATAACATAATTTACCGGAATTTCGTCGTGTGAAGCAGCTTTGATTGCATTCTGTACTCCTAAATCATTTAATGGGTTTTCTTTACCTTGAGAAAGTTCGATAAGTTTGCCTAATCGTTTTTTTAGAATTTTACTTCCTGCAACCAAATCTGCAACTTTTTCTTCTTCTTTAACTTTCCACCAGATTAAACTTTCAATTTCGGGATGATCTAAATCTAATGAAATCATTTTGGCAGCTCTTCTAGTAGTTCCGCCAGACTTTATACTTCCGGCAGCGACATCAAATATTTTAAGGAAACTCATTAACCCGCTACTTGTTCCTCCACCCGAAAGACGTTCACCTTTTCCACGTAATGCTGAGAAGTTACTTCCGGTCCCGCTACCATATTTGAATATTCTTGCTTCTCTGATAAGTAAACTTAGAATTCCGCCATCACGAACTAAATCGTCATTTAATGCTTGAATAAAACAATTGTGTACAACAACCCCATTCCCCAAAAATTTTCCACTTTCTGTTTGAATGTCATATACATTCTTAATACCAATGCTTTCTATTGACATGATTTGTTCTTCTCTGATAAGTGGAAGACATTTTGAACGTTGGACTAGTTTGTTGAGTAGTAGCAATTTATCATGTTTCTCCTCACTAATGAAACCAATTTGTTCGGAATATTGTTCACGAGCACTTCCATAAGCAATAATCACTTGATTTGTTCCTGCACGATTTTCTCGGCTATCAATATTCTTAGATATTCTTGCATAAATCCCAACAGAATTAAGCAATTGTAGCACGCCAAATGATAAATCATCTGAACTGGTCGTTAAGCAGATATCTCCCGAGTGTCTACTTTCATCTACTCTTATTCTAACACACCCATCGGCTTGGAAAAGGGTTTTAAGGAACTCTCGTTTTTCTTGAGGCGAGGAGTATACTATTTTCTTTGGAACTCGAGCTGTTCTACTTCTACTTTCTAGCAGTTCATATTCCTCAACAAAAGGATGTATCTTTTTCCCAGCTAGATGAACTCTTTTTCCATTTATATTATCACTTTTGGTATCAAATGTTGTAATCCAATAACTCACATCATTACCAAAAACTTCCTTAATATCTTCTATTACTGATTCATGTTCGGAATCATTAATGGTTATTATCTCCATTCTCATTACGTTAGAATAAATTCCAACTGAGCCATCTCCGACAACCCATCCAGCTAATCTTGCTTTAGCTAAATCTCTACTGAAAACATTTTTTTCTTTAACATCAAGCATTAATGGTTGCTGAAGCCTATGTCTTACTTTAACATCCTTAAGTTCCTTCCAAGTGTATTCACCATGCCATTTCTCTGCTGAGAGTACTACATGATCATTAGTTAAATCAATATAATTGCCATTTTTAAGAAGGACTCTAAATACTTCTTTTCTACCATTATCCTTAGTCGCTAGAATTTTTACAAAATCTTCTCCATCAAATACTTTAATTCCAGCTAAATTATTTTCAACAATATCTCCAATATACATTGTGCCTTTTTCAGTATACAATTGTGTGTAATATTCTGCACACGCATGCGGTTGTGATCTAGAATATGCATCTTTTGAGAATTCTAATCTCTTTGTGATTGGATCAACATAACTATGTCCTTGAGCAGGTCCAGTAATTCCATATGCCCAATGAAGACCAGTTGTAAACCATTGCGGGCTGTTAGGAGCAGCAGATTGATTAATTATCATGTAAATCATTTCATCATAGAATGTTTGTGCATCATCTTCTGTTGCAAAATAATTAAATTTCTTCCCCCAATTCATCCAACATCCAGCAATTCTGTGAGCAACTTGTTTAATGCTGGTTTCACTGCCAGAAATAACTTTTCCATTTTCATCAAGAAGTAATTCTCCATTCTCGTCACGTAAAGGCACTCCCGCTTTCCGGAAATATTTCTGAGCGAGAATATCGGTAGCTACTTGTGACCAGAAATCAGGGACTTCTACGTCATTCATTTCAAAAACAGTACTTCCATCTGGATTTTTAATAATAGAGGTTCTTCGTTCATAATTGAACATTTCTGCTGGTGGTGTATCTTCTTTAGTATAATATCTTGGAATCTTTAATCCTTCTTGTTCAAGCATAATTTCCTCTTCTTCTTCACCCAGATTTGTTTTATTTTTCATTATAGCCACCTCTTATGATTAGTTTGATTTTTTCTTGGAGTTGTTTAAGTCTATCAATTTGTTTATGTATACTTGCTTGTCATAAAATTGATATTCATTAGTTCATCATGTGAACAGAATGGATAGTACATTAAAATCCCCCTTTTAACGTTAATATGACGAAAAATCCTGTTTAAATAGTTTTTAGTAATCTAATATGTGGTTTAAAGAAGTAGTTTCTGATATCTTAGAGATGATAAGAAGTTATTAGAATTAGAGACATCTTTTTAGATGTTAAGATTTAATCAGAACTATTCGGCGCTGTCCAGAAAGTCATAAAAATGTATACTGGGGCACGGCGCTCATTACGAGCTTCACTTCGTTTGCTCGTGCGCCTCGACTACGTCAGGGCGCCAGTATACAAAAAAGAGACTTTCTGGACAGCGCCAACTATTCGTTAACCTTTTAAATCATTTAATCTTTCTTACCATAATGGTTACTTCAATCATCATTAAAAGCCTTTATTTTTTCTTACCGGTATATTTTGCTAATATGGCTCCGGTATTATTCAAATGGTTACCTTTTAAGAAACCAATAAGTAAAAAAATGTTTGGTAAAAACAAAACGTGGAGAGGATTGATTGTGGCTATATTAGTTGGTGGAATTGTTTTCTGGGCACAGAAACTTCTTTTTAATGCTGGTTTTGTTTCCCTAGCTTTCATTGATTATCATGATTTCCCCATATACTATGGTTTTCTGTTAGGAATTGGAGCAATTTTAGGTGATCTTGTCAAGAGTTACTATAAACGTAAAGTAGGAATAAAACCGGGCGATTCTTGGTTATTTTTTGATCAAGAAGATTTCGTGATTGGAGCATTTTTATTCTCATTATTTTATTATGTTCCGCCTATAGAAATTGTTTTTACATTATTCCTGGTAAGTCCATTTTTACATATGGCAGCAAATTATACCGGTCATCTTCTTGGAATTCGTGAAAAACCGTTATAAAAGTTTATAATAAATAGTTCATTCTAGGTTAATATGACTAAAAGTTTGACTGATATTATTAAAGATGCACCAGCAATTGCGGTGCCATTTGTAGCTCTTGGTGCAGGAGCATTATTTTATGCTTTTGATAATATTCTGGGAAATGATTCAACAGGGCTAGATTATTGCGTTGCGGCATCTTCGGGATTAATTGGAGCATTTCTCCCACGTAAATCACAGAAAATTGCTTCTTTAGTTACTATTGCAACAACACTTTCTCCAGAATTAATAGGTTTCTATACTAGCCAAGAACCAACGGGAGGAGAAGCTATAATTGCTGCTAAAGGTTTTCTTTTTGGGATGAGTTATGCTCTTACTAAAGTTTATCTTGGCATTATGGCCGTTTCTTCAAGGAAGTAGATCGTTTCTTTTTTCTAAACCATTTATATTGTTTATAGAGTCCATATAAATTCATTACACCTGCGAAAGAAGCAGCTATCAAAGGAAGTTTAATTACAAGAATAATTAACACCCACGTTCTCGTGAAATAAGCTGGTGCTTCGAATTTGGTATAAAAATAAATCCCCTGAGATAATATAAAGAATAATACCGCAAGACTTGCAATGGAACTTTCTGAATAAGATGCTATTTTCAACAACATCCCTAAATTAACCAATCTATCAACTAATAAATCAAATGATTTGCCTTCCGCTGTTGCGCCTTTAATTCTTGCTACGACTCCGTCTAAAGCATCAAGGAATAGATGAATTAAGACGAAAAGAAAGAATAACAGATGATTTTGAAATAGAAAATAAACCGCGAGTATACCAGCAAAAAGAGATGCGAAAGTCACCATATTTGCGGTAACACCTTTCTTAACAAGGTAGTGAGCTACTTTTTTCATCGGCTTCTCTTTTTTACGACGGAACCATGCCATAACTCTAGAGTTTAAATTAGCCATGGTAATATATATAAAGTATCACTATAAAAACGTTTCCATATGATGTTATATGATGCAGAAGTTCAGAAAGTATTGGATAAAATAAAAGAATCTAATGCAAAAACCGTTTGCATTCAGCTACCGGATGGTATGAAACCTTATGCAAAAGAAATTGAAGAAAAGATTAGGGAAGAAACTGGAGCAAGAGTTTTAATCTGGCTTGGAAGTAATTTTGGTGCTTGTGATATTCCTTTAGGTTTAAATAAAATGGGAGTCGATCTTCTCGTCTCTTGGGGACATAACATTTTCCATAAAAAAATGGAGGGATGGTAGAAGATGGAAACATTATTCTTAGAAGCGACTTATTCAGGAACCGTAGAATTATGTCCAGAGACTATTTCTTACCTAACGAAGAAAGGGTATACCAAGATTGGATTATATGCTTCCGTGCAGTTTGTTGGAAAACTGGAGACGGTAGAATCACAACTTAATGAACTAGGGGTCACTTCGGTTACATCACGACCAGATAGAACTCACGTTAAAGGACAATTGTTAGGTTGCGACAATTATCATAATTCTTTAAATTTAGATAAAGATATTCAAGTTTACCTATATGTCGGCGATGGACGTTTTCATCCTCTAGCTTTAGTTTATGCTCAGAAGGATTCTAATGAGATGAAAGAAATTATTTGTAATGATCCCATTAATAAGAGGATGGTTTTAATGGGAATAGAAGACATTTGTACTATTCTTAAAAAATATCGTGGGTCGTTGGTTAAATTCTTCACAGCTAAGATGGTGGGTGTTCTTATTACGATTAAACCTGGGCAAGAACAATTTAAACCGGCTCTATTATTAGAGAAGAAATACCTCGATAAAAGGTTCTATTACTTTATTGACAATGTTATATCTTTTGACCAGCTCGAAAATTTCAATTTTATCGACGTATGGGTCAATACTGCTTGTCCGAGGGTAGGATTTGACGACCAAGAGAAGTTTGTTAGAGGAGTAATTAATCTAAATGATGCTCTCTCGGTCGAGGAGATCCTTGGAAAAGAGAGTGTATTTAATAAAAAAATCCAATAATCTCTACTGAGGACAATTCTATATGGATTTTTAGTGTTCCCTATAATGGATTAAGATTCTAAACTCTGCACTCATATGAAACAATCATTGCTAAAAAGTTCTCGTCAGAGAGTCGTATTCTATCGACGATAGGAGAAAGCTTTATATACAATGGTTGTTTAATTCACGTCGAAAGCTAGTCTTTCAAAATAAAAAAACAGAGAGGTGGGATGAAATATGGCTGAACTTGTAGCAAAAGTTGGACTTAAAAAAGAGCCTGGATTTCTCTATTTCCTAGACAAAGGCGGAAACGTTGCTCGAGCTCGTATGAGTCGAGTTAAAATGCGAGGAAAATCCAAGATCGAAGTAGTAGCAAAAGTAGGAGTTAAAAAAGTATCCGGATACCTTTACTTTATTGATAAGAAAGGTAATGTTTCAAGAGCAAAAATGGCTCGTGGAAGAAAATCTGGAAGCGGTAAGAAAAAAGTTGCTAAAAAGAAAGTAGCAAAACGTAAAGCTGCTCCAAAAAGAAAAGCTGCTAAAAAGAAATCGGTTAAGAGAAAAGCTGCTCCAAAAAGAAAAGTTGCTAAGAAAAAAGTAGCTAAGAAAAGAAAAAGATAATTTTTTTTTCTTATTTTTTTTTAATTTTTTTAATAGTGAATTTTATAAAAAGATACATTAATTCTAGGTTATGTTACCAAAATTTAGCAGTAAAGCTTTCCTTGCCCCTATGGCAGGTGTATCTGACCCAGCTTTGCGTCTAATCTGTAAAGAGCTTGGAGCAGGGTTAGTTGTCACAGAATTTACAAGTATTCATGCTATTACTGCTAAAAGGGATGATATCACTAAATTTATTGAATTCTCTCCAAAAGAAAAGCCAATTTCGGTACAATTGTTTGGTTCAGATTTAGAAAAATTGAAACAAGCAGTTAAGATCGTTGAGCCACATTTTGATATTATTGATTATAACCTGGGTTGTCCAGCCCCCCATCTTACTCAACAGATGGCTTGTTCTGCTCTATTACAAGAACCAGAGTTAACAAGGAAAATCTTCAGAACAATGGTTAAAGCGACAAAAAAACCAATAACGATTAAGATAAGGTCGGGAGTTTCTTTGCCTGATAAGTGGAAAGAAATAGCTTTAATCGCAGAAGAGGAAGGTATAGCTATGATCACTTTCCATCCAAGAACTGTTAAACAAGGGTACTCTGGACAGGCCGATTGGTCTTTGATAACAGAATTGAAAGAATTGGTAAGTATTCCTGTCGTTGGTAATGGAGACGTGCAGACGCCCGAAGATGCTAAAAGAATGTTTGAAGAAACAGGATGCGATTATGTTATGATTGGAAGAGCTGCAGGTAAAAATCCGTTTATTTTTACTCAAATAAATGATTTTTTATCCACTGGATCTTATAAAGAAGTTGATCTAAAAGAAAGGATTATGGTATTCTTTAGATATCTTGAATATTCAAAAATGTATCCCACAATTAAATTTGTAAATATCCGCATGCAAGCTATGAATTTCACTAAAGGAGTCAAAGGTGGAAAAGGATTACGGGAAAAGTTAATGAAGGCAAAGGATATTGAAGAGTTAAAAAGCATTTTGGAAGGTGCAATATTATAATGAAAAAAGGACATCAACAGTACATTTTGGAAAAGGAATCGGTTAAACATCGAGTTCAAAAACTGTTAAGTAACCATGGTTATTGTTCACGAAGGAAAGCTGAAGATTTGATTAAAGATGGTCGAGTTACGGTAAATGGAAAGAAAATAACCATCGGCGATCAGGCAACCGAGAAAGATACGATAGCTGTTGATGGAAAAGTTGTTGGTAGGGAAAGGAAGGTATATTTAATCTTTAACAAGCCAGTTGGATGTGTAACTGCGTTACGTGATCCTCAATATAAAACTGTAATGAGTTATATCTCCGTGAAGGAAAGAGTTTTTCCGGTCGGTAGATTAGATTATAACACTTCAGGATTATTATTATTGACAAATGATGGAGATTTTGCTAACAAAATTATGCATCCAAGTCATGAAATTAAAAAGAAATATTTGGTAACCCTAGATGGTCCAATCGATAAAAAAGCTATCGATAATCTTCAGCACGGAGTACAGTTAGATGACGGTAAAACAAGACCTGTTAAAACTCATGTAGTTGAACCACATGTAATTGAGATAAGTATCCATGAAGGTAAAAATAGGATTGTTCGAAGAATGTTTACTGCTCTTGGTTACCGAGTAAAAGCTCTTAGTCGGGTAGCTGTGGGTAAATTATCTTTAGGAGATTTAAAAGTAGGTACGTATCGTAACCTTACCAAGAAGGATATTGATCGGATATTTATTTGAGATTTGGTAAAGTTTAAATAACCAATAACTTATTTTCAAAATATGAAAAAAATAATCATTCCTTGCGTGTTTTTACTCTTAGTTTTTATTGTGTCTTCTTGCTCAACTCAATTTGTTTGTTCAGATGGAAGTGTTACAGACTCTCCAGATAACTGTCAAGGAGCCGATGTACAGGATAATAGTGATGTTGTTCAAGCAGATGAAGTTGTAGGATTTCCTGGCGGATTAATGGAACTAATCCAGAAAGGTCAGAATGTTCAAAGTTTTACTTATGATTATAAAGAAATTAGTAAACCAAAAGAACCAACTTATCCGTATAAAATTTATGGTTCTACTGTTAAAAGATATCTTCCAGTTAAAACTGGAATTCTTAACCAGAATGAACTGGATGTAATTATTTCTGACAGATTATCGAAAACATCTCTGGGATACTGTGAAAGTTTGAAATATTGTATTAAACAAGGCGAGATTGGTTCAGTTGATTTTAGTGAATACTATGTAGATACCCCATTTGATTGGTTAGATAGAATTCAACGTGCAGAGATAGAAACTAAGAATGAAGAATTATTTGGACGTGGAGTTTGGAAAGTTATCGCAAATAACGGCGAATTTACGATTTGGATTGAGAATTATTATGGTGTTCCATTGAAAGTATCTACAGTTTCTGAAACTTACGAATTTAGAAATCCCAAATTTAACACCATTAAGAGTAATGATGTTGAGTTTGAGGAAATTTCTTCTTAATAATTTCTTTTATTCAATTGAATAAGTGGTTTCAGGCGATATCAACACTTCTTTGTTTTCATACCCGAGAAGATTATTTAATTGTTCCAGTGTTCCTTCATATCCAACAAGAACCATTTTTTTAGATTGGTCGGTTATTCTTACATCTGGAAGATTGACCAATTTTTCAAGAAGAGTTTCTAGAGATAAATCTTTAGATTTAATTCTTAGAATGTAATTTTCCATAATCTGGTTTAGCTGTGATTTTATTTAAAGGTTCTTAAAATTTATAAACTACGCTAGATTCTCACCTTAAAATGGATGATTATATTGAAATTTTTATCGATTCTCAGGATTTAATAACAAGTAGTCCTAACATTCCATTTCAAAATAAATTGGATGAATTGATCCAGCGTATCGAGAAAGAAAATGCTTGTTCTATTCCAGCCTTAGGGTTAGAAGAAAACCTTCAAGGTTCGGTAACACTGGGAGTTAATGCTTGGATGCACCAATCTGTATTTGATGGAATGAGAACAGAATTGGAAGATACTTACGGTAATGTTCAAGTTAAAATAGCTAACGTTCTTTTTGAGGTTAGATCTCGTGATTATGGTTTAACTAGAGATTTGGTTGGAAAGTTAAGAAAACGTAATATTGTAGTTGAAGGTTACTGGCTTATTGATCTTAATAAAGCTAGATTTATTGACTGTTTATCAGATAGAACTTATAAAGATATTAAACAGATGGCTAATGAAAAAGAAAGATTCTGGTATCTTAGTTGTAGAGCTGAAAAGAGTTCATATTTTGAAGATTTGTTTGAAACTGAACTTGTTCCTTACAAGAATGGCGATGTGTTTTCTCCGCATGTGAATTTTGGTATGATTAAAGGTTTTGTAATACCCGATGATCTTAAGAGGTATATTTCTGAAATTAATCTTTATAATGCCCATGGAATTTGAGTTAAGAAAAAATTGAATGTCTTATTCTCCTAAAACTTCTAATACTTTTTTCTCTAGTCGTGTAAGTTTGACTTTTTCTAAATGGATGTTGGTACTATGATGTTCTGTTTCATTCGCCAGGTGTATTTTAAGTGGGCTAATATTGATAAACAAATAACTATTAAATTTAATCCCACGTTATAGGGGTGTCTACAAAAGCGAAAGATTTAAATATGTAGACACCTTTAAAATATTATGTTTATAGAAATTAGAAAAAGAGGAAAGAGTAAAAAGTATTATCTTGTTCATTCATATAGAGAAAGTGGTAAAATCAAGAGAATTTCTCGTTATCTTGGTTCTAATCTTAACGAGAATAAACTACTAGAATTAGAGAAAAGGGCAGAACAGCATATCTTGGAAGGAATAAAAGAAAGAAGTATTCTTGAGTTTGAGTTAACTAAAAAAGAGATTGAAGAGTATAAAAAGTATGAGACAGATATTGAAATAAAACATTTACAAACATTAAATTGGAAACGATTTACTGAAACTTTTACTTATAACACAAATGCTATAGAGGGTTCAACTGTTGCCCTCTCTGAAGTTAAGGAATTGTTGAGTGGAGAAGAAGAACCTCAAGGTGCGGACGATATTGAAACTCTTAATGTAGCAAAAGCCGTTGAATATATTCAAAAATCTAAAGAAAAGATAACTTTGAATTTTATTAAGCATCTCCATTTAATTTGTTTTAAAGGAACTAAGGGGTTTGCGGGTAAGTTGAGAGAAGTAAATGTTGTAATTAGGGATAGTCAAGGAAATGTTGTTCATGAAGGAGCACCAATAAATAAAGTAAGGAGTTTGGTTGAAGAGCTTTGTAATTGGTATATTAAACATAAAAATAAATATCCTCCGTTACTTCTTGCTGCCGTCATGCATAATCAGTTTGAGAAGATACATCCATTTCAAGATGGTAATGGAAGAGTCGGAAGATTATTATTAAATTATGTTTTGTTACAGCACAAATATCCTCCAATTAACGTTCGTTTACGAGATCGAATTAGGTATTACAAGTGTTTACAAGAATATGATCAAAAGAATGATATCAAGTCTACTTTGAAATTTTTGATTAGTGAATATAAAAAACAGTTTTAGGTGTCTACGTTTGGATTATGTAGTCACCCTTTTTTAGGGGTGGGATTTCATAATAAGAAGGGTATGCCCCCGCCGTACAAAGGCGTCTTATTCTAAATCTCGATTAGAATGTGATGGTTGTAATTACAATTAAATTGTTGATGTATTTATATATTTCTATTCTGTCGAGGCTATTTCTTCATTTGTGTCTCATCTGGTACAAATGTCGGGTTGTTAAATGGGTTTAGTATTTGTATTAATGTACCAAAATAACCTTTCTTTTTATCTAAATCTCCTCTGAATAATATAATCAAAGCGATAGCATTTGGAACAAGAAATTCGGAAAAATCCATGATATTATCAGCTAGAGAAATATCTGGATAAATTAGGGAAATAATGAATGAAGAAATAAATGACCCTGTTGCAACTCTAAAAAAAATAATTCCCCACCTGAACCCCTTAAAGATCTGTTCTTCATTCATTTATTCTTTGGAATTCTGCTTATATTAAAAATTGTGTTTACACTTTCCAAAAACCGTTTTACAAACCACTTAAACAACCCCCTCTACTAACCCTGCATGGTAAAATACAAATTTACAACCCATGCGCGAGAACTTCGTTATTGTGAAATCTGCGATTAACAACTTAGCTTCCATGAAACTATTCTATGTAAAATTTGCCTAAAAGAAGCTGTCTCAATAATGAAACGAGGTGATAATCGTGGATAAGATCATGGTGATCTCTCTCTTTATTGGAGCTTTAAGCATTCTTGGGAGTTATATTTTCCTGATTATATCTTTCTTAAGGAAGAATTATTTTTCTAGTTCTAAATTTGGAGGATATAGGGTCTGAGACTGCAAAGAATAAAGGAATCGAGGTTCAAAAGCCGTTCCTACTTAATGTTTCAAACATTGAAGCTTTGAGCATACACACGGAGGTACACGACAATGGAAACGACAAATGAATTTAAGGAAAACATACACAGAAGCAGAGCTTCTGGTACATCCGAAAATGAGTTTCGGAATGAACCAATAGTAGAAACACAGATTAGTAAGAGTAAGGATGGGAAGTACGTCTTGCATAAGACAATAATCACAGATATTAAACCGGTGGGGTATTATCAGAAGGTTATTGGGGGGGAGTAATTCCTCCTTTTAACCAACGAAAAGTTTATAAATAATGTCAACATTTAATGTTTACGATAAAACAGAGGCAGGTGAATAAGATGGCGAAAAGAGAGAAGAATAATGGTCTGAGGATAGATATAAATGTTAAAAAAAAAGAATATAAAGTATTTGAAACTATTAACTTCAGAAGATATATTGGATATAACTATTCTGATAGAAACCAATGAAATCAAGAGATTTGCTATCAACTACAGAGCAAATATTCATGATGGATGGCGTGAGATTTATCGGGTAGATAACTATCACGGCTATCTACATGAGATGAAATTTTGGCGAAATCAAGAACAAATAATTATCAAAGATAAAAATGGTTGGTCTTCAAAAGATATTTTCAATTATTATATCGATGAGGTTACGGAAAACTTTCAAAGATATAGGATATATTTTGATAGAGCATTAAGACAAAATAGAACAGAAAGAAAAAAAAATGATAAAAATGAAACACGAATTAGAGAAGAAGGAACTAAAAAGAAAGGCTGAATCAATTAAAGGATTAGTTGATGATATACTTAGTGAAAAAATTGATGTGCCAGATAACGCGTTAATTATAGATTTTGATGCAACTCAAAATATCTTTACTAAAAAAAGGATAGAGTTATTAGATACTATTAATTCTTACCAGCCGGCTTCTGTTCAAGAATTATCAGATCTTGTTAAGAGGAAAAAACAAGCGGTTGATAGAGATTTGAAGATGTTAGAAGAGTTTGATGTGATCACACTTGAAAAACGAGGTAAGTTTACTGTACCAACTGTAAAAAGAGAGATTATAATACTCAGCATCAAGAAACCAAAACCACAAACAGAAATCATAATCAGTGCTGAGGTCTATGTTGATAGTATTAATATTAACAAAATAATGGAGATACCACAATGACTATTAAAAGAAAAGTAAAACGTGTTGTCGATGGAGATACTTTTGAAGTATTTAAAGCCGTTAGAGACAGCCATTTTATTCGGTTAGCTGGTGTTAACGCCCCTGAGAAATATCAGAAAGGGGGAATAGAGGCAACAAATAAACTAAGGCGTTTAATTGAGGGTAAGACTGTTACTTTAGTCCCCACAGGGAGGAGTTATGGTAGGTTGGTAAGTGATGTAAAAAGCAGTGGGAAAAAAGTAAATAAACTATAGGGTTTATGGGGGATGTACCAGAAGATGAGGGCGGCTGAGGAGAAGACGAGCAAGTGATAATGCAAGTTATGTTACTGGACAGACTTTATTTTTTGTATACTTGAGAGAATGTGGGTTGTGCGTCGAGATTTATAAAGCGCGTTGTTAGTACCGTCCCTTATCTTTGATGATGCCAGGGAGGTATGGTAGTTTCCGGTTAGAGTAAGTCATGTACGGTGATCTATATCCATCATCCCATGTATCTACCTTCGACTCATTATCTTTTGGCATACCAACAGCTACTCCGCGAGATGCTCTGCCGTTTATACCATAGTAACCATCAAAACTGAACCTGCTAATGGAGCCACGAGCAACAGGCCAGATCTTTTTATTTGGTGGCGGCAATAAAATCAGTGCTCTTTCATTACCTTCACGGATTTCTGGTGGCAGCTGTGCAAATGGTCTCGTGTACAAAAATTCAACAAGATCATCATTAAATCTATTCAATTCAACATATTCATTAAGCGGAATTCCTGAAATTGAAAAATCTCGTCTATCGCTGAAGTTAAAAATTTTTTTATATCTATCCTTAGAATCATTCCACACTAAACCTTCCGGATCAATATAAACAGTAAGTATGTCATCACTTCGTTTAACTGCTATGCTCATCCATTCACCATAATAATCTTCTTTTTCCATATCTTCGGCAACTATTTCCTGTTCTGCTGTTAATTTTTTTTCTAGATTTGCAATTAAAAAACCAAAGACTTCAGAAGGACGAGGATGACGCTCATAACCTTTATCGGTAAGACGAGCTAGGCTGGCATTGTAGGTAAAGACTTCTTTGAAATCTACATTACGACTATTACGAACTGCTTTCGGTTCAAAAGTTACACCATTGTAGAATGATTCAGTTTCAGCTGGTCCAGGTGATACCGAATGTAAAGGATCTTCACCCGTAACTATTGTATCTTCGAGAGATACATCTTTAGAAACTCGAAATTCTTTTCCATCCAATTCATCCAATAAATGTTTCAGTGCCATAACTTCTCTAAAAGAATATCTTGTTTTTAAACATATTGAAAGAATGTTCAGTTGTAAGCTAGTTTCAAAATATAGTATCCACTACATAAAACATTTTAAACAAGTACTTACGAATACCCATAATGAAACTCACAACCCCCTTATTATATACTGCATTGACTTTATCTCCAGCGTGTACTGAGACAACATCGTACCAGAAAACTACAGTAGATGCTACTGCTGTAACAAAACCAGAAGTTCCTAAAGAGCGAACTATAGACGATCTCGTGAATATGAGAAAACAAGAAGCGAGAGATAAGAAAATTGGTGAGAAAGCCACAGTTATTTTACATCTACTGGGAGAAATTCGAGTTCCCCCTGAGTTTTATGCATTTGAAGCTGGCTCGTTAAGAATGGAGTGTGAGAGTAGTGCTTTTTATGCTGGTGGGTTGCGTGACCACGGTCATGAAATAAAATATAACGGAGAATTAGTTTTCTCTGATAAAGTCCTGATGAGCTATGATGGGGTTCTTCCTCAAGAGACTTCCGTTCAGATATATAATCCAAAACCTGGTGACTGGGAAAAAAGATTAGAAGAAATATATCAGAGTATTGAAGTAACTCCAGAGAAAATCGAAGAATCACTACAAAAAGGAAAGAGAAAACTAGAAAATGATAAACAAAGAGAGTTGATTAAGCTGTATGGATTAGAAGAATATTTTTCTGATTAGATTACGGTGATCGATGATTGGTTTTAGTCAGTGTTGGTAGAGTGACAAAGAAATAGTGATTATGTACAGTTTGTATCATATAATTCTAACTACAACTTAACCAGTTCACGGCCGATGATCTTCTTCGAGTACTTCGCAACCACGTTGAGCATGGTGCTGTACTTCATGACGAAGAGTGGCGTGTCCTGCTCGTAACGACCGGGATGTTGAGAAAGCCACTCACGCAGGTACTTCGCGGCTCGGTAGCACGAGGTTCGAGGTACATACCCTGGCCATTACTGAACTCTCCGTACCACCCCGTGTCGTCGTCGAAGAGGTCGGAGAGCATCGAGCTGCCGCAGAGGTAGCGCCTCACCAGCACTTGGTTCAGGACGTTGGGTGCATCGCCACACACGCAATTGACCCCGCAGTGGCAGTCGGCAGGGCAGGACGCGCATGTTTCTCCGCCTCCGCACGCGCCATCGCCACAGCGGGGTCGCGGGATGCACGAATTGCCGACGCAGTCTTCGTTGGCGGCACACGTGTTAGGACAGCTTCCTCCGCAGCCGTCTGTCCCGCACTCCTTGTTAGCGCAGCTCCGGACGCAGCCTACACAGGTTCCGTTCAGGCAGCCATTGACACAGTCCTCGACAACGCGGACGTTCTGGCCACAGACATCGAATTCCCAGAGGTCACCCACGCCGCAGCGTCGACCCGCAATGTTCGGTGCGCAGTAGCCCGGTTGCCCTGGAGATCCGGTACAGGTGTGATCCTGATGACATTGGTAGTCCCATTCGCAGGGCGGAGTGCAGCGGCCACCCTGGCACACCCAACCTGGCCGGCATTCGTTATCGACGTTGCAGAGGGAGCACCAGTCGCCGAGTGGAGGTGTGCCGCACAGGGTAGTGGAGGGATAGCCGGAAGCACAGAGGTCGTCGACGGCGACATTGGCTTCTGTTGCAACAGCGACCTCTCCAACAACTGCAACACGTGGCGTGATACACCCACCGGGATCCACGATGTAGTGAGTATTGGGAATTAGTGAACCAGTGATGCCCCGCATTACGCCTGCAACGGAAAGGGTACCATCCGCTATAGTGAGGACTGGGCCTCCAGAATTTCCCTTGAAGTTGTCCAAGTTGGTCGCGAAGATTGTACCCAAGTCGGCAGTAACAAGACCATCGCGGACGACCTTCGCTGGCACCCCGTCAGGACTGCCCACGAGAGACACGACGGAACCTTGATTGACTGAGCGCGAGAGAACGGGCGCGGGAGCATGCTGTAGCTCGTCCTCGTTGCGGTCAATTCGAATAAAAGCGAAGTCAGCGCCAGCATCATTCCGGGACTGCACGACGGTTGTGCACCGGTACGCATATCCCAGGATCGGGGCCGCTACCGCATCGTTCGCGTTGTAGTAGCCAAAACCAACTATCGCATCCGCGCAGGATACGTTGTCGAAGCAGTGCGCGGCGGTAAGAACTAGATCCCTGTCGACGAGAACTCCTGAGCAAAACGCAGCGGCCTTCTGTCCACGGTAGGGCGCGCATACAGCCAAGTCACCGAACTCTGACTGGAGTTGAACCTCAAGAGTCCACGAATTGCGAATCCAGTTGTTGGCATCAGCCGCAGGGTCCCACAAATGAATATCCTGCAGCAGCGTGACCGCAGACTCATCCATGAGCCGTCGATGCGGATCATTGACGGGTAATTGCCAGTATTCTTCGCGAGAGTCACGACCGAAGAGAAGTTGCGTTTCACGGGCGCGAGGCCCCTCAATGGACTCGGGCTCAGGCGCGCAGCCACCGATTAACACCGATCCCGAGAGGGCAAGCAGTGTAGAGACGCAGATCGATCTCATGAGTCCACCCTCCATCCGATGTCAAGCTAGTCGTCACTCGCCAGAACGTCAAGGGGCATGGCAGAGATCAGCATCGGTAGATTTAAATAGGATGTCCCCTTGCCAGGCAACATGACTCTGAAGCCTACCGTTGACAAGGTGATTGTGACGATGATGTCCGCCGTCCTGGGCCTGCTCTTGGGTCGGCTCGGGTTTTGGTGGGAAATTGGCCCAACCAGCCTTGCAGGTCAAGCGAGTGAGGATTCTATTCTACGAATTGCGATTGTTGTTCTACTTCCAATCGGTGTCTACTTGTTCTGGAGCTACCTTGTCGAGCAAGAGCAGCCGACATCAATGTCACCCCCTTCCCGACAGCAGCCCTAGCGCTTCCAACTTCAGCTCGATCTTCCGTAGGTTCTTGGCGATGCCCTTCACGTCGTTAGCGCTTCTACGGGCCCTTTCGATGTACTCGGCAGCCGTTACTCGCGAACCAGAGTTGAGGTAGCTCTCCGCTAGCTTCAACCAGTTGCGCGTGTGGTCTTCCGTAGACCGAAGCAGAGCTTCGTAGTGGGCGAGCTTCTCTTCGAATCCGAGCATCCCAGGGCGACAAGACCAACGGCCACGAGATATCGGCTCACTCTCGACCTCGCGAAAGTATTATATACAAGACAAGCCTATCTCGTATCATGGTGGACATTCAAGGGGATTCTGTGACTAGGTGGACAGTGCTCGGCGGGTTAGTCTTCGGGGTAGTAGGCCTTTACCTTGGGAGGCAGCTAACGCCCACGTCACTGGCATGTATCAACCCATACCTTTGCCAGAATATCATGTCGGTAAGCGTGATTGCGGTCTTCGTCACAATTGTCGGTGCCGCTATCACTTGCAAATGGCGGATGTCGCGCCTGCTGCAAGCTGGCGACGCGACATCAATGTCACCCCCTTCCAGACAGCAGCCCTAGCGCTTCCAACTTCAGCTCGATCTTCCGCAGATTCTTGGCGATGCCCTTCACGTCATTGGCGCTTCTGCGAGCCCTTTCGATGTACTCGGCAGCCGTGACTCGCGAACCAGAGTTGAGGTAGCTCTCCGCTAGCTTCAACCAGTTGCGCGTGTGGTCTTCCGTAGACCGAAGCAGAGCTTCGTAGTGGGCGAGCTTCTCTTCGAATCCGAGTCGTCCTAGGGTGAGCCCAATCTCCTTCTTCACTTCCTGCGCGCCCACCAATCGCGGATGTTGCTCGACTCCCGACGCAACTCGCCGTACCGGCCGACATCGAGGCGCTTAACCCGCTCGGTCATTTGTTGCAGGTCTTGGATATACGCCATGAGGGCGTCGTCCTCGGCCGACAGGCTGCGAAGCGCCTGCCGGGCTTGGGGGACCGCGTCTTCGCCATCCCGGAGAACAAGCCCGTGGAGATTCTTGAGGGAGCGCTCCATGCTCCCGGCCGTGCCGATCTCTTCCTTCGCCCGCTGTTGGAACACACTGGGAGCATGATGGAGGGCTGAGAAGAGCATCATCAGAAGAACGCTCCCGAGAATGAGGACGCCGATTGCGCCAGCAGTTCTCCCGAAATCGCGGTAGTGCATCGTGCCGACGGTGAGGAGCGCAGCCGCAGCCACCGAGAGGAGTCGCCCTTGAGAGCCTCCAATGCGACGGCCAAGGCCGGCATAGCTTAGAGCCAGGAAGATGATGAAAACGAGTCCATATGCGACAAGGTCGTCAGGAATCAATCACGCACCTCAAACAGGATTGGACCGTGCTTCTTGACGGCCGCCTTCAAAGTGTGGATTGTCTCTGCAAGCTGTTTGCCCGCTGGAGTGAGGCGGATGAAGCGTTTTCCGCGTTTCCAGCTTCGCTCAATGTAGCCCTCCCGCTCGAGGCGGGTCAAACTCCTGGCTCGGAGGAACTGAAGGTCACTCAGGGGAAGACACCCGCTCACGATATCATCGACCGACCTGGAAGCCCACCCGATCCCGTTCCTTGCGTACCAATTCCGTCCCTGGACCATGTGCTCAGCCGGCACGAGCCCAGTCGATATCGTGGCATGTCCGGTCGGCGTTGTTCGCGGAACGTACCCAAGGCGAACTTTGTGCCATGCCTGCAGGGCAGATAGCGGCAGTCGGCGCCTCTCCTCGCTGAATGCAGAGTAGGAGACTTGGTCGACTATGAGAAGGGCGGACCGTCTATTTTGCATGCACGTGACTAGTCGAGAAGTCGGTCCAAGCCGTGATAGTAACAAAGGTACTGATGCAGCGGGGCTAGTAGCTTTGGAGCAGCTGCCCTCAGCGTCAAGGTACCACTTGACGATGAGTCAGACGGTTCGCCGGCGAGAACTGCCGCGAGTTCGTCCTCCAGCAATCTCCGGTCCTCGTCATCCACAGCAATCCCGGAAACGTACTCCAGAACCACAGCCTTCGTGAGATAAGGAAATCGTGTGGCAACGTCGCTGCGAGAAGGCCTATGCTCAAGCCACGCCTCGATTCCTTCAGCAAGCGCGGCTACGACACATTTGTACGGGCGTGGGTCGCCCATAGTGAGAAGAAGTCGATCAGGAGGCTTCGGGGCGGGCTCGGGAGCTCGAAGCATCTCCCAAGTCGCAAACCACTCTGCATAATGGGTGGCTCCTGCGAGTTGCTTCACCTCGAAATCAGTGAGGCTCGATGCTGCGCTCGGTTCGTGGCGTCGAACAGATTCCCCCAACTCTCCTTTCAGTGCTGGCAGGTTCGATGTGTCGGTTGGTAGTGTTGTCATTTCTCTTGGTGTAGATCGCTCTGACTGCGCCCTCTCGAGTCCAGCACGCAGAGTATCTATAAAAGACTTCCGGTTCGAGACTTCGTCAAGAGCTCCCCATGAGACCGTCGGTGGCACGGGCTCGTAATCGAGGAAACCCCCACTGGCCGCGGTCAGGCCGGGCCGTTCGTGGCCGAGTGCACGCGTGACGAAATCGACGATGGCAGGTCGAAATGGATCTCCCTCAGTCGCGCTGATGTCGACTAGACACGCATTGGCCTCGGCGTTTCTGCCTGTCGCTCGATAGGTTCGAGCAAGACCAAGCAATGCCCTCGTGCGTAGTCGTGGATGCGAGCAGCAGCGCTCGAACCAATGCTCAGTGTAGGTGACGTCCCGCTCGGACGGCGGACCCGATGTGCAGAGAATTGAAACGTAGCCAAGGTAGGCGCGCATCAGCTTGCACAGCGACAGCCCGCGGAGAACATTCATGATCCGGAAGCCGCGCTCCGCCTCAGCCAAGTGAGTTGCGGCCCTCTGCAGCGCGGGCCATGGTTCCTCCGAGCCGATGGCATCCCACGCGTTGAGAAAACTCAGGTGCTTGTGACGGAAGGACTCGAAGAACCATCCTTGTGACAAACTTGGACGAAATGCATCCTCGGCTTCACGAATAGCCCGTAGAAGGGCTTCCTCGTTGCCGAGCGGCGGTGCGCCAGCCTCGATGGGCAGCAGCAGCTCCAGAAACTCGCAGGGAGCGCTGCCACGATAATGTGAGATCGCAGCCTGCTTCGGATGGTAGTCCATCGACCCGCCGGCAAACGGTCCTAGGCACTCTTGCGCCCACGCGAAGTGGCCAAGGTAACGGAGGTAGTTCGCAATCTCGACGGCGAGATTGGCACAGTCTAGGATAGTGATCCTATCAATGAACTCAAGGCCCAACTCAGTGGCCTTTTGCAGTGTGGTGTGCGCGCGCTCCTCTTGTCCCGCGTGCCTTGCCGTGTAGGCAACCCCAATCAAGGCGTCTACCCGAGCGCTAGGGTGGGCCTCCCGCAGATCCGCGAGTTGTACAAGTTCCCTACCGACTCCCAGCGAATCCTCGTGTTGGTCGAGATAAGTGCAAATCTTGGTCGCACGCTTCCCGGCCTTTGCGGCGAGCCGGCCGCCGTGCACGGGCGACGTCATTAGCTGGCGTGCGGCCATCAATGCGCCTTCAAATGAACGAGACCTGGGGGACAGATCGGCCTCCGGCAGACACCACGGAGTCTGGCTATCCCCCAACTTCGCGTGGATGGACTGCTCAAGAGTGGTGCAGAGGGAGGGCATTAGGCCGTCGCCAAAAGTGTTGAGGCTAGACTACCACTGCCCTGAGTTGCGATCAACCCTGCTGAAAAATCGTTCCGGAACAACCGGTTACATCATTTACAACATTCTACATCCCCTCGACGAACTCCAGCACCCTCTTCAGGTCGGCAACCAGAGCCTCGCGCTGCTTCGGCGACATGCTGACGTCGATGGAGATGGGGCGGATGCGGAGGGACTTCTGGCCCTTTTTCTCGCTCTCGACGAAGAATTCGATCTTCTTGTTGACGGCGGCCTTCTCGACGCCCTCCTTGAGCATCTTGCTCAGCTCGATGTAGCTCGGCTTGACCTCCTTGATGCGGTCCAGCCAGTTCTGCACCTGCGCGGACGTGAGCTTGTACTTCTCGGCGTGCTGCATGAGGCGCACGGCGTTGGTCGAGTTCACGGCTCCCGAATCGACGGCATCCTGGAGCGCCTTCGGGAACTCGACCAGCTTCTGCAGACGCTGACGCTGGCGGGACCCGATGTTGAAGATGGTCTCGATGTCCTCGTTGGTCTTGCCGGTCTTCTTGTACGCGAGCATGGCGTAAGCCCGGTCGAGGTCGGAGTAGCTCTTCCTGACCTCGTTCTCCAGGATCGAGATCCTGAACGCCTGCTCGTCGGTAATCTCGTTGCGGACCACCGCACTGAGGCTCGTCCAGCCGAGCTGCTTGATGGCCGTCGCCCGCCGGAAGCCGGAAACGACCTGGTACGTATCTCGCCCGGGGACGCGACGCACGAGGATGGGGAACTGCTGGCCCTCCTTGGCGATGCTCTCGACGAGGTCACCGACGCGCATGTTCACGCGGAAGCGGTAGGTCTCGTCTTCGAGATCGATGCTGGATAGCGGCAGATCCTGCACGTTTCCACCGGGCGGCAGAATCTCCTGGACCTCCTTGGGTCTGTTGCTGGCCTCCGCCGGCGGGGGCAGGCGATTATCAACGCGCTCCGTGGGCGCCTCGGGGGCGATCTTCTTGCGGGCCATGACAAACTCCTTCACGTTTCGGCTTGGACTTTCCTGCACTGAAACGACGGCGTCAAGTGAATTGCGACATTGATGTCGGAAAAATGAATTGATCGGGCCTTGAGCGAAATGATTAAATATCCCCTGAATCTCGTTGGCAATATGATAATTTCAATCACCAAGGAACGCCTCTGGTTCCTCTACCACGTGGCAGGCATGTGGATCGCGTAGTGAGTGGCGCCATGGATTTTCGCGTCGGTCCGATTGCCGATACACCGGAAAGAACCTATTCCATTACCGGGGTCGTGTTTCACGAAGACTATCATCGCTCAGAACAGATGTCGAACGACATCGGGATCGTATATTTGCAGCGAGACTTCCACCTACCGCCGATGGAGTATCCTACTTCTCGGTTGTCCGATGATAGTTTGGTGGGGGCCACCCTAGAATTCGTCGGGTACGGATACAACCTCAATTCCAACCAACAAGAGATCTCAGTTGGTGTCAAGGCCAGCGTCAAGATGAGGGTCGCCAAGGCCGATGCGACCACATTCTCGTACTCGGAGGAAGGCAAGAATACATGCAACGGTGACTCTGGCGGTCCGGCTTTTCTGGCCAATGGGGCCGGTAAGATGGTGGTTGTGGGGATCACGTCATGGGGTGATCTATTGTGCACGCAATTTGGTGTCGATACACGTGTCGACGCCTTCGCTCAGTGGATTTCCCAACGATTGCGCTAACGTAGACCCTCGTGACGCGTCAGCGAGATTCACTGTTATTACGGAGTTGTGGTTGTCCGTTCTGCCTTGCCACTTCCTTCGCCAGCTGCTGTAGCAATCCCTTGTCCCTCTTCAACAAGTTAGATAAGCCACGATCGTCGATCTCGCCTTTTCGGAGAGTCTCGTTCTCCTGCTTGAGACGCTGCAGTTCATCCCGCATCTCCTTCTGCTCGTCACGAGCGTTGGTGTCGATCCACCTAACGATGACGTCGAGGGCGAGGAAACGGAAGACTTAAGTACTTCAGTCGCATGCCAGTATCTACCGGCATCCGAAAGAGAGCCGGCGGTGGATTCGGGGAACACTCGACCATTTGACGTGGTGGCTCCGGATGTGAGACCATCTATATGGAGGTGGCACTACATGAACGCGAATATTGTTAAGATCAACTACACTGTTATACCGAGCGAACTGGAGATCTATCGTTTGGCCCTGTTGGGTGACGATCTGGACACGGCCGGTCGTGCCAGGGCCATCAGCGACCTGGCACGAGGTTTCCAGAGCGAACTTCTGGAACTCTGGGATCGCTTCCCTGATGCTGCATTCGTCGCGGTACGATACGACAAGCGCCTAGCCGCCTTGGGACCCGATGAGGAGTCGGTGATCGGTGCGCTCGCGCGTCGCTGCGGAGACGTCTGGGTCGACTACATCGATCATCGTCTACCAGCGGTTTACGCCCCTGACTTCCTCGTCACCGCGGACGACATCAGAGAGAGTCACGAGGCGCTGAAGGAGTCGGACGCCGGCAAGACGATTCGGCTCTTCTAGCTGTGTGGCGCCTCGAGATTCGTCAGCGCGCAGGTGACGTGCTCCGCGCATTAGGACCCTCTGCCCGTAACCGGGTATGGATTCTGGCTGTTGATCCTTTGTCAGGCCTGAATGGTGGCACGAACCTTGGTCGCATCAGAATCGGCGGGTTCTTCTTCGCGCGCTATGTGGTCGACAGGAACACGAGACGAGTGATCATCTACAGAATCGAATACCTGTCGCAGATCTCAGCTCGCTGACGAAGTAGTCGCCCGCAGGCAGGGACATAGGACGACGTTGCGGTGATTGTCGCTCGGACTCACAATCTCTGATTCTGCCTCGCCACTTCCTTCGCCAGCTGCTGCAGTAGTCCCTTGTCCCTCTTCAACAAGTCAGATAAGCCACGGTCGTCGATTTCGCCAAGGCGCAATGTTTCGTTTTCCTGTTTGAGACGTTGCAGTTCATCTCGCATCTCCTTCTGCTCGTCACGAGCTTGCACCAGTTCGTCCTGGCGAATTCTCCTCATGGTCTCCTCGGAGACTACGCCGGTTCTATCAATGTAGCGGTCCGGCATATCGGAGCTCATCGTCCAGCCCATCCACTTGCAGAGCTCGTAGCGGCCAACGCCCTTCGATGCCAGCCAAGTGGCACAACTGTGCCGAAGAACATGGGGAGAAATGCGACGGCCGATGATCTTCTTCGAGTACTTCGCAACCACGTTGAGCATGGTGCTGTATTTCATGACGAAGAGTGGCGTGTCCTGCTCGTAACGACCGGGATGTTGAGAAAGCCACTCACGCAGGTACTTCGCGGCTCGGTAGACGACAATCGTCCGCGGATAGGTCTTGCTCACCTCGATACGGACGCTGAAGTAGTTTCCGCGGTCTTCGAGATTTCTCAGCCTGATGTTCAACATCTCTTCTGCTCTTGCGCCAGTTTCGAAGAGCATCGCGAAGAGCGCCTTCGTCCGAACAGTGGGCGAGAAGTCGACTAGCCGTTCGACCTCTTGGAGCGAAATCGCCGGGATCTCGACGTCCTCGACATTGGTGTCGATCCACTTGACGATGGCTGGGTATTCTTCGTTGTTACCAAGTAACCATTTATAGAATTTCTTGAGAGTGACCTTGAAGTCGTGGAGCGACCAGCTTCGATACTTGCGGAGACGTACATTGCCCCACTTGTCCGGGTAGTAGAGCTGGTTCGCTTCAATGCGCCTGATGAGACTCTCCATCTGGTCCTGGGTCGCGGTCTCGAAGTCCGCGCCGAGCCAGTGGGCAAGCTGTTTCAGTGTCTGAACGTACTTCAGAACTCGCCCATTCGAGATCTTTTTCTTTGCTCTCTTGAGAACTGTCTTGCCAATCAGGCAATCGTTGGCAAACCGCTTGATCAACTCGACGCTTCGCGCCGGGATGCCCAACTCGTTGCGCTGCAGACAGTCCAGCGCCCACTCGAGACTTCTGCCAGTTTCGTGTACATCAATCTTGTCATCTCCCATAGTTCAACCTCCGCACTGGAGCACATAAAGGTTGAGCCGGTCAGGAAGCTCGATTCAATGTTGTCACTTTGGAGTGAAAGGCTGCCCCCGCCGGGATTTGAACCCGAGTCACTGCCTCTCTTCAAAAGAAGAGCTTAGAAGCTTGCTTCTTGCGTGAAAGGGCAGTATGATAGTCCGGACTACACCACAGGGGCATTAACCACCTAGAAATATAGCCCTTTAAAAACTTTTCCACTTATACTAAAAAGAATTGGGTTTCAAACCTAATTCTTTTGGTATATACTCAACGCTAAATGAAATTTGGAACTTAATTCATTTAGCGTTTGTATATACCAACGAAAAGTTCACAAAAATACTTTTCGTTCAGTATATACCAAAATCCATAGATTTCTGTTTGAAATCTCTGGATTTTGAGTATACTATGGAGAAAACCTTATAAAACAACTTCCCTACTGGAATTCAATGTCGGAAAGACCAATTCTAGGATTGATAGAATCAGTTACAATATTAAGCGATAATTCTAAACAGAAATTACTTGCCCGGATAGATACGGGAGCTACGTCATCTTCGATTGACAAAGAATTAGCTGAAAAGCTTAGTCTTGGTCCAGGACATCGTTTAACTACTATTCGCTCCGCTACAGGTACTGAAAAAAGAGAAATTGTTAAAATTAAAGTTTTATTGAATGGAAAAGTTATTGAAGGCGAGTTCAGTATAGCAGATAGAGCTCACATGACATATTCAGTTTTAATCGGCCAGAATGTTTTGAAAAAAGGTCAATTTCTGATTGATCCATTGAAAAAGAGAAAAGAATGAAAGCAGCAATTATTTCCTTAGGCAGTGTAAGTTCTCAGATGACAGCGGAAGCTATGAGGAAATATTTCGATTCCGTTGACATGATTCAATTGCGTGACGTTGAAGTTAACTTTGGCAAAAATGGGGGAGTTTTTTATCGGGGAGAAGAGTTAGGATATTATGATTGTGTCCTTGTTAAAGGTTCATTCAGGTATGCTTATCTATTAAGATCAATCGCATCATTATTAGAAAAAAAAATACCTTACATGCCATTACCAGGAGAATCGTTTACACTTGCTCACAATAAACTTCTTACTCATCTTGTTTTACAGCAACATAACATTCCCATGCCGAGAACGTTCATGTCACCTTCAATTGAATCAGCTAAAGAACTTCTGAAAAAAGTCGCATATCCAATCGTGATGAAATTCCCGGAAGGAACTCAAGGAAAAGGAGTCATGTTTGCTGATTCGTTAAGTTCAGCTGCTTCACTTCTTGATGCACTTGGTGCATTGAATCAGCCGTTCATTATTCAAGAATATGTCGATACCGGTGGAACTGATATCAGGGCTTTAGTTGTTGGAGATAAGGTGGTAGCTTCAATGAGACGTAAAGCACAACGGGAAGAAAAAAGGGCTAACATTCATGCGGGTGGTTCAGGAGAACCTGCACTTTTAACAATGGAATCTGCTAGGATAGCTATCAATACGGCGAAAGCTATAGGGGCTGAAATTTGCGGAGTTGATATTCTTGAAAGTCCATTTGGTCCACAAGTTATCGAAGTGAACATATCACCAGGATTGCAAGGAATTAATCAAGTGTGTACAATTGACATCCCGGATGCTATCGCTCGTTATTTATATCAAAGAACATTAGATATTGTTCAAAAAAATAGGGTTTCATCTGCTGCTGAAATCATGGATGAAATTTCTTTGAACCCAAGAGAATCCAAAGCAAGTCAAAAAATAATCAGTCCGTTAACATTTAGAGGCCAAAGAATAATTTTACCAGAATTTGTAACAAATCTAGCCGGGTTTAGTGATGACCGAGAATATTCTATCATAACTAAGAAAGGTAAAATTGAAATTGAAAAACTTTAAACGGTTTTCTTTTTAGCAGATTTTTTCTTAACAACATTTTTTTCTTCAAGGAGTGATCTCTCTTCTTCATCTTCAATGATTTCAACTCTTAAAGATTCTTTTCTTTGTTGCTTTGTTTTAGGCCTAGCTAAAATTAGGTAAACAATTGGTAATATTCCTACCGTATTTACAATTAATATAATGATAAACCAACCAAGTTGCTTATTTCTCGCGGAATGCCATAACGCGAATCCTTTCCAGATAGCTTCCCAAATTGCAAGTAATAAAATTAATGTTACAAAGAGTGTTGTTCTTTCATACAATCCGTTTAAAAAAAGTGCTGGATCCATTATTCTTTGGGATAATCTGGTGTTTATATGTTTTGTGGAAATCCAAAAACTATATAACCACTAAAATAATTCTGACTATATGGTAAAAAAAAGTGGTGTTGTAAATAATTTACTTGGCGTGTTACGTATTTTAATGGGCTGGATATTTCTCTGGCCATTCTTAGACAAGTTGTTTGGTCTAGGATTTTCAACGGCTTCTGATAAATCATGGTTAATGGGAACTTCTCCAACAACCGGTTTTTTACAATTTGCTGCTAAAGGGCCTTTTGCTGGGCTTTATCATGCATTAGTTGGAAATGTTATCATTGATTGGTTATTTATGGCCGGTTTATTATTAATTGGACTTGCTTTAATTTTAGGAATCGGTGTGAGAATTGCTTCTTATAGTGGAGCACTTCTTTTATTATTAATGTGGACAGCCACTCTTCCGCCTGAACATAATCCGTTCTTAGATGAACATATCATTTATGGTTTACTTTTATTATCACTAGCTAACCTTAAATCTGGAATGTATCTTGGATTTGGTAAACAATGGAATAAATTAACTAAAAAGAATAGGTGGTTAGAATGAATTTACAAGGAAAAGTTGCTATCGTAACGGGATCTCGTAGAGGTATCGGAAAAGCTATCGCTATAGAAATGGCTCGGGAAGGCGCAGATATCGTTATTAGTGATATCTCATTAGATGAATGTAATGATGTTTGTAACGAAATTAAAACTCTTGGCAGACGCTCTTTAGCTGTAAAATGTGATGTAAGTAAACGGAAGGATGTTGAGAACTTATTTAAGCAAGCTAAGAAAAAATTTGGCACGGTAGATATTTTAGTAAATAATGCTGGAATTTATCGAGTTATCCCACTTACAAAAATGACTGAGAAAGAGTGGGATTTAGTTATTGATGTAAATCTAAAAAGTGTTTTTCTATGTACTCAATCATTTGTTAAACAACTTGGCAAGAAAAAAGGAAGCGTGGTAAGCATTGCTTCAATTGCTGGAGAAGTTGGTTTTGCTAACAGTTCTGCGTATTGCGCATCTAAAGCCGGAATTATCACGTTAACTAAAGAGTTAGCAATGGAACTATCTCCTAATATCAGAGTAAATGCGGTAGGTCCGGGACCAATAAGAACACCAATGACAAAGTTTATCGAGAAAGATAAAAAAGCATTGAAAGGAATTGTTGCAGCTATACCGTTAGGAAGAATGGGTGAGCCCGAAGAAATTGCAAAAGCTGTTGTTTTCCTAGCAAGTGATAATGCAAGTTACGTTACTGGTCAGACATTATTTGTTGATGGCGGTTGGGTAAGTCAGTAAGAAATTTTTATTCGTCAGCACCAATAAAACTTAAAGAGCCGTATGCATAATTTTGTAATTTAGTTCTTAGTTTTTTCATTGTTCTTATTGGAAAAATAACAGATTCAACTAACGTTTCAAGTTTTCCTTTCTCATCTTTTTTTATTTCAACTTTTTCAGATGCAGATACGGCTTCATAATTTTTAATATCTTTTTTTCTCCTTTCTAGTTCTTTAGGAGTATCTACATAAACTTTTCTTGTTCCAACAAGTTTATCAATTAAACAGCTTGTAATTCCCCAATTTTTATCTTGATCTGGGCCCATGTGATGATCATAATGCCACGGTAAATTTTCTCTTGCCCATTCCGGATCTAAATGAGCTTTTTTATGTTTGTTATAATAATCAATAGTTCTGTAAAGAACTGTTCCTGTAAAAAAAGGAGCTATAGGTAATAATGGTAAATGACTTGCAGCTAGTATAACTAGTCCTGCGACTTCAGTTCTTTGCGGTCCAGGTGCAAGAACAGAATTCTCGTAACAAAAATCATATCCCCCAGATTTTCTAGAATTACGATGATGATTATGCCAATGAAAATCCCAGAAACTATCTTTTGTTCTTCCCAAACCATGAAGAATGTGTTTATGAATTAACCATTCTGCTGCGTCTGCGTAAAGTAATCCAATTGGAATTCCAATCATATCTATCTGATATTAGAAATAGTTTATATAATTTCTGGAATAAGATGTTAATTGATAACATTACCTACAATATACCCGACAAGTAATTCGCCAATTCCCGTTCCAAACATGACTACTCCTTCTTCAATTGCTTTATGAATATGTTTACCTTCCCTAGCTGTAAGATAATTGACATGTATTCCTTCAAGAATTAAAGCTAGAGAAACATAATTAAAACTTCTTGGATTAATATCTAACCCATATTTCATTCCTAACGCTGTTCCAGCAGCAAGATTTCCGGTATGATAAAGTGTTTTAAAGAATGGTGATAATTTTATTTTTATCCAATATTTGTTCTCATAACAATTCCAACCATGTAACCTGCTAAAAGTTCTGCTCCAGCAAAATTTGCCGAAATAAAACCATCTAAACCGCCGTCTCTTTGTTCTTCTCGATTTACTAATGCCGCAATGCCAACGCCTTCGCCAGCAGCAAGTAATGCTAATCCTGTTACATTTCTTAAATGTAGAGTGTCTTCTAATTTGATCTCAGAATAATATCCTGCAAGATATCCAACAACTAAGTTTACTGGCGTTAAAGCCATGACTACTTTTTGATATCCTTTGAGTGGTTTCGAGTTCATTTTAATAGTCCTCTTACTTTTTCTTCAATCGTTTTTCGATATCTTGAAATGAATTAAGATCGTTTAAGATATCTGAAGCAATGAAAGAATATCCTTTTGTTTTCTTTAACAAAGCATCGCCGATTAGACCATTCACGTAAGATGCAGCAACTGCACTCTTGAACAAGTCACCAGTTTTTGCAAGGAATCCAACTGCAAGTCCCGCTAGAACATCTCCTGTTCCGCCTTTAGTCATGCCTTGGTTACCGGTTCTATTGAACGCAATTCTATTCCGTGAAAGAATTATATCGGTAGGTCCTTTAGCGATAAGAACATTATTATTCTGAAGGAAATATCTTAAATTTCCTTGTAATAAGTCTGCTTTTTCTTTTGCATTTGCAGTTCTTAATTTATCTAAGATGAATTCTTTATTGCTATTGATAAGCAACATTTCTAATTCATTAGCATTTGGAGTTATGATGCAATTCTGGAAATCTTTGAAAGACATTCCTTTTAATGCATCTGCGTCAACTACTTTTAATCTAGGTGATTTTTTGATAAAGTATTGGCAGAATTTGTCAGCTTTTTGAGTTATCCCGTTTCCTATAAGAACAGCTTCAAATTTTTCAGCGAATTTAACGATATCTTTAGCAAGTTTTACTGTAAATGCACCTTTAACTTTATGAGTTATTAAGTCTGGAGAATATGCGTTTACAGCCCAAGCTACTTTTTCGGGAGCTGCTACTGTAACAAGATCGCATCCGGCTCTTAATGCACCAAGACCTGCAAGAGTCACTGCTCCTACAAATTCTTCAGAGCCACCTATAACTAAAGCATGGCCGTTTTCGCCTTTTCGAGAGCCTTTTTTTCGCTCCATCAATTTTTGAAGTTGTTTTAAGTTCATTTTTTAATTACTCGCAAATTTGTTTTAATGTTTTTAACGTCTTTTGATATATAGGCAATGCCATGTTTTCTTTTATTCTAGTTAAAGCGTAATCAGTTCCATTATATTTCATAAATAAACGGTGACTTTTGCTTGCTTTTTTTGCTTCTTGCATTCGATAAATTTCAAGACCATTATCGCCCCAAAAAGCTATAGCTTTTCCTGGAACTATCACGGTATCTCCCAGTACTCCTGGTTTGATATCGGTAACTTCCGCTAAAATTACATCTTCAGGTGTATAAACGGTTGAGGTTATCATTTGATTACCATTTCCTAAGTATCCGACATTTCTAACACCACACACATCGCTGATAGATCCAATCTCGGTTAGAGTTGATCTAAGATCTCTGGGTGCAGGAGCCATCAAGGCAGCCGTTAATAGTAAGTTTATTGGATTCATTTTCATTAAAGGGCAGTTGTAATCACCCACCAGTCGTACTAGACATAGCACCCCCTATATAAACTTATCGTTTTTTAGGCATTTTAAACCATACTCTTTATAAAGAATGGTCAAAAATAAGATTTTTATGACAGATGAAATAACTCAACGGGATTTAGAAGAATTTGTTAGATCTATGCTAATTCGCCCAGACCATCACCTTATTTCAAGAGAAATGGGTCACAGATGGCATCGTAAACTACCCTCATTGGATTATTACGATAATCGAAGATGTTTTAGTTTCTATGAAGGAAGATTTGGCAAGTTTGAGAGATATTAAGAGATTTTAACTAAGAAAACCTTTTAAACATCACTTCTTCCCTTGTCATTGGCCCCATAGCTTAGCCTGGTAGAGCGCTGGTCTTATATGACCGTTAATGGTTCAAAGAATTTAATGCCATTAATTGCTTAGACAGCCAGAGGTCCTGGGTTCAAACAGATGTCACGTCATCTGAAAGACGGAGCGACTTCGCTAACGCTTAGTCACTGAGTTTCAGGAGATAGCGTGAATCTTTGAGATTCCCGGTGGGGCCACTTTATTATCTAATAATCTTGATAATTCCTACCGGGCAATCTTTTGCCGCTAGTTCATTATTTTCTAATTCAACGGTGCTTATTTCTAGAATATGTACATCTTTCTTTTTCTTTGAACCAATTAAAACTGATTTGCCATCTTCAGGAGATATTTTCCATTGCTTAGGAGCATGTTCTACGCATGAATTACAACCGATACAATTTTCCCTATAATGAACTATTTTTGGCATTTGCTATGATTAAATATTTGAACGTAGATTTTTTCAATCAATTCTTTTGGAACGCCATAAGATGATAATCTCTCAATTATTTCTTTTTCTCTGTTTAAATCTTCTAAAGGCAGATTATTTTTAATTTTATACTCTCTTACTTTCCTTGTAATTTCAATTCTTTTCTTTAACAAAAGGATTAGTTCTTCATCAGCCAAATCAATCTCATCCCTAAATTTAGTTAATGAATTATTCATTTTTCTCACTTCCAGTTATAACAAAAAATTTATCATTTTGACGAATCTTTTCTTCTATCGGAATTGTTATCAAATCTCCTTTATGAGCGATAGTTACTTCTTTTTCATCTAGGAAAATACTCTTAACTTTAGTTTGAACGACTCCAGTAGTTGGTCCAGTGATTAAGATTTCATCGCCGATTTTAATTTCTCCAGATTCTAGATGAAATAATCCAATCATCGTATTATTATAATAATTTTGTACTCTGCCAAGATAATCTTTTTCTGTTGTTGCTCTTGATCCATATGTTCCGCTCCATTCGCCTAATTCCTTACCTAAATAATAACCACCATGCCAGAATCCTCGATTAAAAACGGATTCTAATTCCTTAGTCCATTTTTCTATTTTTTCTGGAGTATAAGTTCCATTAAGGTAACTATCTACGGCTTCCCGATATGCTTTAACTGTAGTGTAAACATATTCAGGTGATCTACCCCGGCCTTCAATTTTAAGAACTTTAACTCCAGTATCAAGAATTTTATCAATAAAGCCGATTGTACACAAATCTTTCGGCGACATGATATATTTATTATCAATTTTTAATTCATCACCTGTTTCTTCATCGATTACCCTATATTCCCTTCGACAATTTTGTAAACAAGCTCCCCGGTTAGCCGAAGAGTTATATGTTGCAAGACTCATGTAACATTTTCCAGAGATAGCTACACATAAAGCTCCGTGAACAAAAATTTCTATCTGAACTGGGTTACCTGAAGGACCTTTGATATCTTCTTTCTGAACAGTATCTACAATGTTCTTAATTTGCTGGATTGTTAATTCTCTAGCTAATACTATTACCTCAGCAAATTTAGCATAAAATTTAACGGCTTCAATATTACTTACGTTTGTTTGGGTTGATATATGGACTTCTAGTCCGATTGAATTAGAATAAGATATCGCGGCAATATCGGAACAAATAACAGCTGTTACTCCTGACTCTTTAGCAGTGTCACAAATTTTTTTCATCAATTTTAAATCGTGATCATACACGATTGTGTTTAATGTAAGATAAGTCTTGATGTTATTATTCTTACATATTTCAACAATTTTTTTTAGATCTTCGGTAGTAAAATTATTTGCAGCTCGCGCTCGCATATTCAACTGTTCAATCCCAAAGTACACGGAATTTGCTCCCGCCTTGATTGCAGCATGAAGTGCTTCATAGGAACCAGCTGGAGCCATTATTTCGATCATGAGTAATAATTTTAATGGTTTATATTTAAATTATCTGGTCAGAATAATTTTGTTTAAACTAGAATGATTTTTATATATCCTCAATATTACTACCAGAGTGAAGAAAGCAAAACATCACATTATTTCGTACATAATATTAATTTTGATTATAATATTTATTGCCGTAAGTTCTTATTTTTCACCAACAATTAAAGCTTATTTTACTCCAACCCATCTTCGCCAATTATTACTTAATCTCGGATTTTTGGGTTATTTTGCATTCATCGGATTAATTCTTATTTCTGTCCCAACGCCATTGCCAAGTACTCCGATTATTCTTGCAGGCGGATATGTTTACGGACCAACAATTGGAATTACCCTTGCTTTAATTGCTGGTGCTATCGGTGGAAGTATTTCATTCTATCTTGCAAGATATTATGGTCTGCCGTTAATTAATAAAATTGTAGATAAACACCATATCATCCATTTTAATCATGTCTTTAAGAAAAGAGGAGAAAGTGCGGCTTTGATTTCTTTTGCTTTACCTCTTTTTCCAAATGATGTCTTAACATTTTTATTAGGTTTAACCTCAATTAGTTTCTTAAGATTCATGCTTATCCTCACTTTAGGCCATATTCCAAGGTACGCTATTGTAACAATTCTAGGTAATGATCTGTTCTCCGGAATTAGTACTAGGACAATTCTAGTTCTACTTCTTGCGGTTATTTTTATCCTAATATCGATATTCAGAGAAAAAATAAAACTACTTGTTTTCAAGGAATTAAAGAAGTTTGAGAAAAGTGTTAAAAAAACGGAAAAAAATCTTTACTAAAACTTTATAAGAAACCTCTTTTTTACTGTTTTATGCCACAGTTTAATACACTTTGTGAATATCTCGTTGATTTTAATAATGAAAGTATTCCTATTGCATTAAGGGGACAATTAGTTGTCAACAATAGATTTCATACTTTCAGAAATAGTAGACTTGTTGAAGGATTATTATTATACTTTAAATATGATATTGAAGATTGGCACGTATTACATAAGGTCTGGCAGTTTGATGATGATGGAAAACTTAATTACCAATCTTCTATTACTGAGGGAATTTCAGATGAAATCTGCGTTTACCCGATAGATTTCAGCACCAGACATTTTGAATTCCATTATGAATCATTAAGAGATGCAGATCTTCCGGATGATTTGCGTACAAGAACAATTAATCTTATTGGGAGAGTATTGTATGATAAACTTCTTAAATCTTAGATATCTCTTTCTGCAAACCTTCTAACATCTTTAATTGTTCCTTATAACAATCGTATCTAGCTTCCACATTAATGTAAGATATGTTATTCTTACCACAATAAATAGAAAGAGAACCATCATCTTCAACAATCTGATTGTCTTGCAGAACAATACTGAATTGACTCTTAAGAGAATTGAATAATCTTAAATCGGTAGTGTAAAAAAATTCATGTGGACCATTACAGCGAGAAATTTTAAATTGAGGAAAACTATCTAAAGAGAATTCTCCGCCTTCGTTATTATGAAGCGCGATAATTAAATTGGACTTGTTTAGAATAGCTAAGAGTTCTTCTCTAAATTTCTTTATAACTTCAAATGCTTTACCATTTGATTCATTTAAAGTTTCCTTGATTCCTTCATCGCTAAAGATTCTATTGGGATCAAATTGGTATTCCTTTCCTTCTAAAGAAAACGATATTAAACGTTGACCCTGTGCTTTAACTTCAATCAAACAACCACCATATTTTTCAATGATCTTCTTACCAACTGTTACAGAAGTAGTTTCGTTTTCATGGAGATTTATGTAAGTTATTTTCGAATCTCCTTTTTGAGAGATGATTAAAGAAACGATACTATCTCCGAGCTTGATCACTTTGTTCAAAACTCTTCTCCTATCTCCCACATAACATCAAAATAACTCTTATATGCTTTAGCTGCTGCTGCATTTTCAATAACTATTCCTTCTGGTTCTTCTGTCCAAATGATAATGGCTATCTTATCTCCATAAATGTTAGTTACGGCTGGACTTTCTGCGGCTTTGATAAATCTATATTTGCTATTATTGGGGTTTAATTCATGTCTACCCTTACGAATTAATAATTTAGTTTTGATATTATTCTCTCTTTTTAATCGTTCAAATTGTTGAGCAAATTCTGGCATTCTTTCTGTAAATTGTCCTTCTGAACCAAAGACATAATTATTATCTCCACTTCTGGCCATATCTAAGAAAATAGATTTTACTCCTTTAACTCCTTTAAATAATCTAACCTGCCCTTCGATCTTTGTAGCTCTATGTCTAGCATGTAATTCTGGAAGAATACTTCTTACGCTTTCTTCTTGTTCTTTAACATAATCTAATAATCTTTTTGGACCGGTTGCTTGAAACCATTTTATTTTTCCAATAAGAACATAACTAGCTAAGCCCTTTTCTGTTAATAACTTTAAAGCGTTATAACAATTACTTCTATCAATCTTAGCCAATTTAGCAATTCTGCCAGCTTTAGTTGATCCGTAATCGTTTAAAGTTAGATAAACCTTGATTTCATTAGGACTAAATCCCAATTGCTCTAATACTTTTTCTGTTTGCATTAGAAATCAAAGTTAGTTATCTTTTATTAATCTTTCTATTGTTGTAGATATCCCTACAACAAATCTTTATGTAAACTCCATGGTTTTATTATAAAAATAGATGGAGGCACAAAATGGACTGGCGAAATATAACAAAAATGCAAGCAGAAAACAACTATGCCGTGGGAATAACCTACCTCAGAGAAGGAAAATCAGAAATCGCGAGAGAGTATGCAATAAACGCAGTGCAACTCTATGAACTAGTAAACGTAGAAACACTAGAAGACGCAGCACCGACACGGATGCGAGTCTTAGGGATAGAGCTACCCGACATCATGCACCAAGATGTAGTAAAGAAACGGTTTGGGCTGGAAAATGAACAAACAAAATAAGGAAGCAATCGAACGAGTAGCTGAAGAGATAATGCGGAAAAATCCTCACTGGCCACAAGAAAAAGCTATCTGGATTGCAACGCGGGCTCTAGGAGCATAATCAAGCACGACGCTATGAAGCAAATTTCCGAGAAGGAGGAGGAAAAATAAAATGATAAAACCAATAACTTATGTAACAACTTATCGCGGAGTAAATAACTTTGAAATGGGTTTACATGAAGGAGAATCAAGAATAGTTATCATTGCTGGGAGTGATAGCCCACCTAGAGAAAGTAGGAATTGGAACATCGTGCCGGCAAGTTTCGCAGGAAAAGCATACCAAAACGCTCAGGAAGCCGTTCTAGAAATAATCGGATTAGTTGATGAGATGTATGTTTATCTAGGATTGGATGGTGCGGGTCTTGGTTTTGAATATGTTGGAGATGCTATGGGCGGTGATGAAGAAAAGGATATCACCTTAGTGGCTTGTGGCTGTGTTCAAAGAAGAAAGGAACTTTTTGCCAGACAACATAAATTACCCATCATTTGGGCAGAATGCGGTGGAAGAAGCACTCTAGAAGGAATTGTGAGAGAAAAATTAAGCCAATAGAATGGAGAAATGATAGAACTAAAAGAGGTGGTAGGTGTTTTCTTCTAATTCTATTTCTTAATCGTAAAATCAATCATTAATGGCAAATGATCTGAGAATGGAAAATGAAGTACGGAATATTTTTTGACCTTTACTTTTGGAGAAGTTAAAATGTAATCTAATCTTCTACTTGGATGCCAAGCTGGTTCTGTTAATGGAAGAGATTGTTTATCAAGAGCAATTAAATCTTTCAAATGAGTTTTCTGTAGTAAAACCTTCATTTCTTCTTCACCGTTAAAAGTATTGAAATCTCCCATTAGAATTACTGGGTTCTTAATCTTATTTACAATCTTAGTTAATTCTTGAATTTGCATTGCTCTAGTTTTAGGACCTAAAGCCAGATGAGCTAATAGTAAAGTTACTTTCTCTGGACAATTAACGGTAGCTTCAATTATCATCCGTTTTGTTCCTTCATGAAATACATGGTATTTTACTTTAGTTAAAGGAAATTTTGAGATAATAGCATTCGCTTGCTTGTCAAGGATTGGAATATGATGAAACAGTTTTAACCATCCTTTCAAGGGATATTTTACTTTTTCAACAAAATTATTTAGCCCTAAACCCTCCTCTAGAAAACGCACTTCATCTTTTCCTCGACTTCTAAATGAACCAGTATCTACTTCAACCAATGAAAGAATATCTGGTTTAACCTTATGAAGAGCCGCGATAATTTCCTTATCAAGATTTTTTGGTGGAAAAAATATTTTCCAGAATTTAAGATACTGATACCAAAGACCTTCCATACCTTCACAATACTCAATATTGTAAACTATAAGTTTAACCACGTTTCTTTGAAAAGAGTTACCGTATAAAAGGATTGTTAATCACTTTAAAGTCATAAGAAATTTGCTGAAAGTGTCTTGCTCAATCATTTACGATAGAACTTGAACAAGAACACATGGCTTTCTGGATTTTTCATTGGAAAGATTTTTAATCTGATGGCTAATGTGGATTTTTATGAACGGCATAGATGATAATGAAATTAAAAGATTACACGATGAAATAATTGAAAATATTCTACCCGAGATTAGAGAATCAATATATACCATAATCGAAAAAAGAACAAATGATTTGATAACTATCGAATCTCTATTAGAAGAACTGTTTTCATTTATAGATCATGATGGAGCTCGATTTGAGTTTAAAAAATTAAATACTTATTATAACCAATTAGATCAAATAAGGGCAGATTATTATTGGAATCAATACGACGATTACATGCTTAATAGAGATGGGGATTTATCTATTTAATTATCCCAAATCCGATTAATCTAAATCTGTCCCCTACTCTTCTTGAGATGGTTATTCTATCTCCAATATTTGCACAGACCGGTTTTTTAAGAATACAGATGGTATTTTTCTTGGAAGGATCTAAAACAATTCCTACTGTAGCAGCTGAATTAACATTAAGCATAAGAACTTCACTTTTTGCTAACGGTTTAACTTCAATTTCTTCCTTAGCCCCAACAACTCTTTCAAGTAAATTTGTTTGTAAGGTTAATTGGTAATGAACTGGAGGCAATTTATCAGGCAATCCAACTAAACATCCAGTTAACGCATCTGATTTAATGATGGTTGGATCTAAATCTGTTTGGATAGCCATACTTCCGCCAGGTAAAATTTCTTTTACTGGAACTCCGCCAGAATAAATTTGAACAATTTTTGTCATTAATGATTTCCAAACCTTTTTATTTTTTTCTTCAACGACATAACCCGGTCTGATTTCAATTTCATCACCTACCGAGAATTTTCCTTGCTTAACTGTTCCGCCAAGAACTCCACCCAATATCGCGGATGGTTTAATTCCTGGTTTATTAATATCAAATGATCGAGCAACAAGCATTAACGGTTCTTCTTTTAGACTTCTCTTTGGCGTTGGGATATATTCTTGGATTGCTCTTAGTAAAGCGTCAATGTTAACATTTGCTCTTGCTGAAATTGGAATAATTGGAATATCTTTGTAATCAGTATCAGCTAAGAATTCTTTTATTTGTTGATAATTCTTCAATGCTTCTTCCTTGGTTACAAGATCAATTTTATTTTGAACGATGATAACATTCTTAATGTCAGATATCTGTAGGGCCATTAAATGCTCTTTAGTTTGAGGTTGAGGACATTTCTCATTAGCTGCAACTAAAAGTATAGCCCCATCGACGATAGCAGCACCGGAAAGCATTGTGGCCATTAATGATTCGTGACCAGGAGCATCAACGAGAGATATTTTTCTTATTGGCTCGGTTACTTTATTTGATTTAATACTTTTTTCTTTAGTAGTATAGAAATCATTTTCTTTATCGTAATAAATGGTAAAATCCGCATAGCCAAGCCTGATGGTAATTCCTTTCTTAAGTTCTTCAGAATGTGTATCGGTCCATTTACCACTCAACCTTTCGGTAAGTGTAGTTTTACCATGATCGACATGCCCTACAAGAGCTATATTCAATTCAGGTTGGATTGATATTTTTACAGTTTTCTTAGCCATTTATCTGACGGAACAAGAACGGCTTTATAAAAGTATTGAGAAAAAAAGCTTAGGCTTCTTTACGTTTAAGCCGAGTAGCGTATCCAGCAATGATATTTCTTATTTTTTTACTCTCGGTTTTAACAAATCTATCGGTCATTTCTTTATTTTTATTAAATTCGCTAGTGAAAGAATCCCCATGTAAACTTAGTACTTCTAATGTTTTCCTTTTAATTAGTTTGGTTTTGATACGTCCCATGTGGTGGTTGAAACTACGGGTGGTTTATAAAGGTTTTGGAAAACTTTAGTTTTCTAAACCCCAGAGGCTTTTTGCCTCTTAATGGTTTCTAAAAATCTCCCCAGATTTTTAAAACCCCTAAAATTTTATTTTTGTAAGGTTTTGGTAGCTATAAAATATTTAAAGAATCTAAGACATCCTCATGAATGAGTTAAAATCATGTAACAGCTGAGCTTCTAATCTTTCTCCAATATCTTGTAAGTCAATAATCTCTCCTGATCGAAGTTGATTTTGAATAGCTCCTATGGCTCTTTTTGGTTCTTTTAATCGACAAAAAGTACTATTTTTTTCTTTAGCGAAATTGATTAAAGTAATGGCATCATATAATGGAACTCTTCTAATTTTTTTGAAATTAACGTCAGTTACTTCTTCAATCGTGAGTAGATTTATAATTATCTCGTCAATTCTTGGTTCAATATACATCCCATTAAAATTAGCTTCTTCCTTCTTTTGTTTAAAATATTTATAGGTTTTTTCCTCAACTTGAAACTCTTTGAATTTTATTTTTGGTTCATGAGGAAGGTATAATCTATCTTCCTGGGGAGTTATCTCTCCGCCAAGAGCTTCGATAACAGCTTTAGCTAAACCATGATACAGGATTTCTTTAGACGCTGGAATAGAACCTTTACCTTCACTAGTAGCAAAATACAATAAACCTGCAAGAACTTTTTTGTTAAAGGTTAAATCAATCATTTTTAAGCGAAAAACTTATAGTCTTTGTAAAGTTTTCTATCGAAAAATGAAAACTTTTGGAGATACCCTAGAAGAGTTATTGAATGAAAGATCTCCCGAAGAGATTATGTTAAATAGAACTTACGACTTCCACGACTTAACATCGAAAATTAGATTTAAATTTGCTGCAGATGAACCGGTTAATGTTCTAAATCTTGTTAAAGAATTTCCTTATACAACAGAAAAAGAACGCGAATTCCTTTTAGAATATGGTTCTAGACTTTATGCGGCTTATCAAGATTATGAAGAATTAGTTGGTGAATATGTACAAGAAATACTTCCCTTTCTCTGGAAAGGCAAACTAACATCAAGTGCTGGAATGTTTAATCTTGCAACCTATTTAACATATGAACTGACTAACAGTTCTTTTGCTTCATTTACCGTTGGGATTATATCTGGTTTAGTTGGTTTGGTTCTCGAAAATAATAACCCGCGGATGGCACATTGGTTTAGTGACGCAGATAAAAAACCGACGACAGAAAATGTGTTGGCGGTATACATGGAATATTATACAAAATATCTAAATCTTTAATCTTTTTGTTCCTTTTCTTGCAATGAATCACGCCACTTAAGAACCGTATAATTTACCGGATTCTTAATTCTTTTACAAAAATTATCTGGTTTACATACGCCAATCCCTAAGGCATAACCTTCATTATTACAATTTGGAGGAAGTTTTTCTCCCGGCTTGAAACTGTACAATTGTCCTTTAAGATAAACATCCCTCAACGGTTCCGGATTTTTTTTATTCCATTCTTTTAAGTAAGCAGTAATTTCCTCCTTACTCCAACCGATTTTACCGAGGAAATTTGTTAAAATAAAGATAGCTCTTTTTTTCCCGTCAGGAATACCAACTAAAATATTTCTTACGCAAGGTGGAAAATAATCTTCTTTAATTGGGCTGGTAATTTCTACCTCTTGATATGCTTTTTCTACTTCCCTTTCTTCTTCTAATTGAACTTCGAAATCTAGGGCTTGCATTAATAATTGTCTGGCACTTTCGCCATCAACAGTTCTATCTAAGAATGTAAATGTCGGAGTTGAAATAGCTTCAGGAGAAGCCATCTGTTTTTCAAATTCCATAACTGTGTCCGGGTCAATTGGAAGACTTACTAAACCCGATTTCTCGTGCAGAGAATATGGCATTCGATACAAATGTCGTGAAGAAATTAAAACGGTATCGATTTCAAGAAATGGTTCCACGTTTAAGAAGGGGATTACCGTCCCGAGATGATCTTTTCTCGTCGTGATAGCTTTCTCTCTTTCTGCGTTTGTTTTCTCTAAAACTTTAGAGAAATTACCTTGTTCAAATTCAATAATTTTTCTTCCAAGTTCTTCTTTAATATTCTCTTTAATATAAAATGCAATTTTTCTGGCAGCATCTGGGAAAAGATCTTTAGTTCTTGTTTCTCCGACCTGTTGCGGGAATGCCTGGAACGGGACTCCGACGTGAAAACCTTTGTTTCCACTAAATTTTATGGAGATATCTTTCACTTCACAATATCTCAGAAATTTCACAATTAAATCTGCACAAATCCGGCTATATTCAAATACCGCACAATCAATATCAAGAACCAAATCCCAACCGATACGAATATCGGCAAGTTCTTTCTTTGAAAGATTACTGTTTATCGAGAGAGGATTGTTCCATAATTCCTCGCTAGAATGGAATGAAGAAACTCCTTTAAATGCAAGTTCAAGAACATCTCGAGGATAAGTTAAGATATCTGGGCGTTTCCCGTATCCTTGTCCGAAACACATCCCTATTTCCTTATTTTGAGCATGTTTAACTAATTCATTTTGAACTTCTGGACGTTTGTAATGCTTGAGAATAATTGATTTGGAGAGCATGGATGTTCTTTATTTCCGTTCATATAAGAATATTTCCCTCTTCGCATATGGATTAATCAATATAAACCAAAACATTTATAAATAAAACCTCTAAATTCTAAACTCATGGAATTCACAATTCTCGAAGAAGATAAAACGAAGATTCAATTTCAGCTAAATGGGGAAACTCATACATTCTGTAATGCACTTAAACAGGAATTACTTAGAGTTAAAGGTGTTGTTATAGCTACTTATAAAATTGATCATCCGTTAATTGGTGTTCCAGAATTTCTAGTACAAACAAAAGGTATCGAACCTCGAAAAGCTCTTAAGGAAGCATTAAAAAATCTTGCTAAGAAAGCTGAAGACTTCAAGAAAGAAGTTAAAGGTCTGTAGAAGAAAGACTTAAATACCCTTTTCTCTTTTCCTAAATTCAAGGTGATAGAATGAAATTAGTTCTAACTAAGAAACCAAAGAATGTTACAATTGTAGAGGGATTCCCGGGATTTGGATTGATTGGCACGATTGCTACTGAATTTTTATTGGAACATCTCGAAACTGAGAAAATTGGTGTAATTGAAATGGATGAAATTCCTGCAATGATTGCCATTCATCAAAATAAAGTTGTTGAACCAATTTCTCTTCATTACAATAAGAAATACAATCTTGTTCTTATTCATGCCATAAATATTGGCAAAGATTTAGGCTGGAAGCTAGCCGATATTATCAAAGAATTATCGGAAACTCTTATGGCCAAAGAAATAATTTCTTTAGAAGGCGTTGGTTCACCAACCGCAGAATCTGGAAGAATATTCTATTACTCGACAACAAATGGTGCGGTAAGTAAAAGATTATCTGATGTAGCTAGCCCATTACAAGAAGGTATCATTGTTGGAGTTACCGGTGCTTTACTCGCTAAAAGTATTAAAACCCCAATCATCGCATTGTTTGCAGAGGCTAAAAGTAACATGCCAGATAGTAGGGCAGCAGCAACCATAATTGAAGCTTTAGATGCGTATACTGGATTACAAATTGATCCTAAACCACTTCTTAAACAAGCCCAAGTATTCGAACAGAAGTTAAAAGGTTTGATTAAGAAAAGTCAACAAGCTGAAAGAATACAGGAAGATAAGCTCAGTTATGTGGGTTAAAAGTTTAGTCATCGATTAAATCTTTTTGTTCTTTAACTTTTAATCAATCTTAATTCTTTAATGTTTGATAAAAACCTAAAAGTTTTAGCAAGTGGTTTTGAAAATAGAGAGATTTGATTGAACATATTAGTTCTCAATAGTCCAATAAGAACTTAAAGGTTTTAGACTGTGTTGTGTTAGAAAGATTTAATCTTTTCCAGAAGATTTAAGATTTAATTTGGCTTGAACGCTGTTGAAAAGGTCTTGGCTAACTAGTGGCGAATGAGTCCCCTTATTAATTTCTCCTGCAAATTTTACATCGCCAAGATAAGTCCTATTTGCGAGTATTTTCTTTACTCCGTTGACCGAAACAGCGTATTTTTTAGCTAATTTATTAAGGCTAGTTCCGCTAAGAAATTCTTGAAAAATTTCTCGTACCAAAGGCGATTTTCGAGGATCAAATTTAAGTTCTTTATCCACCATATTGTAGCCAAATGGGGGTTTATTTACAAATCCGCCTTCTCGATTTTTTCGTTGCATCCCAAAGGAGGTTCGTTCCCCAATTATGTTTCTTTCAAATTCAGCAAAAGCAGAGATTATGTGGAACATCAGTTTCCCAGATGCAGATGCAGTCTCAATCTTATCTTGAAGAGAAACGAAATCGATCCCCCAATCTTTTAGCTTATCGATTGTGAGGATTAAGTCTTTAAGACTTCTACTGAAGCGATCCAATTTATAGATGAATATGGCTGAGAATTTTTTTTCTTCGGCATCTTTTAGCATATCCATCATTGCCGGCCGATGCGCGATGTCCTTAGCAGATTTTCCTTCATCCCGGTAAACCTTGTGGAGTTCGTAACCAAGAATGAGGGCATAATTTTTTAACGCATCTTCTTGCCCAGCTAAGGAAAACCCGTGTTGGGCTTGATCCTCCGTAGAAACGCGAATGTAAACTGCCGCGAGGGGCTTATTTTGTGCACTTTGGGCCATCTAAATCATCTCTCCTTTCACTTAGGGCTCCCTAAGTATATAAATTTTCCTCAGAAACAGCCAGTTAAAGCCCCCGATACCCCATTTTCATCGTTTTAGCCCCTTTTTTTGTTGGTATTCTTGCTCTGAAAACTTCAATGATTGATTAAATGTTTTATTCTGATAAGTTTTGACTTTAAAAGAAGTATTTGTCACGAGAGGGTGGCTAAAAATAGCAAACCTTAAATAGTAGTGCCTACATCAAAAGAATATGGGAAATGAAAATTTAATTGGATTCAAAAATAACCCAGCTTATCGATTAGTTGTTTACACCGTTTTAACTACAGCTGCAACATTTGCAGTTAAACAAGTTGTTGATGCAGGTTTAGAAGATCGAATTACAATAACAGCCGAAGAACCAATCGTTACTTACGGGGATTCAGGTTATGATGCAGGCGTTCAATATCAAGCTGCATTTTTAGAATAAAAAGTTTCTTCTTTGCTTAATTCTTTTTGTGCCAAATAGTTTAATCTTTGATTGAATTAATTATGATGTTTTTTTGATCTTTCTTTTCCCGGAAAGTTCTTGCGATATAAACATCTTTCTTATTGAATGTGTCTTTACCAGTATAATATGCTGCGGTCGCAGCAGTTCCAGGAGATGGAGTAAATACTTGGGTTAAATTAACGAACAAGTCTTTCTCGGCGCAGTACCGTTTCAGAATTCTCATATCATCCATAGTACATCCAGGATGTGCAGCGATGAAGTAAGGGACAAGATTTTTGAAAGTTCCTTGCTCCTTGTTAATTTTCTTATATTCAATCAAGAATTCTTCGAAATCTTTTCTAGTACCCTTATTCATGTTCTTTAAAACTTTATCCGAGACATGTTCGGGAGCAATTTTAAGGCGGTAAGTAAATTGCATGATTTTCCTAAATAGTTTTTTCTGATCAAGGATAATGTCATGCCTGATTGCGCTTCTTAGTTCCAAAGAAGTTCCACGATACCTATTTTGTAATTTTTCAACATCTTCTAAAAGCGAGTATAAATCGTCCCTAAGCACTCTTTTTGGACAGCCTACACATCTTTGGTCGCAATACTTTTTCTTGTTAAAAACAGTGATATCTTTGTTTAGGATCAAGGAATGGATTGTTTCTTTCTCATCGTATAAAGAACAATATGAACCAAACATGTTTAGAGTTGGTAAAGTCAAATCATTTATTTTTCTTATTCCTTTCCGGTATAAAGTTTCAATCTCTTTCAAGATAGATTTTCTACTTCTCCTAGCAATTTCTTTGCCTTGCACTAACGGAATTACGCAAAATGTACATCCGCCCCAACAACCTCTCCCAAGAACGATGGAAGTTTCTAATCTCTCAACCATCTGTTGATTGAAATCGAAATTTTTTGAATCCGGATGAAGTTTTCTGGTGAATGGTAAATCGTAAAGTAAATCCATCTCTTCCTCAGTGTTAGTGTGAGCTGGTCTGTTATGTTGAATGAATCCTTTTCCACACGGTTCAATGAATGCATCATCCGGAAGCAAGTAATGGGTTCTTGTCAATAAACTGAAATTTTCTGGATTTTCTATACAATCTTCATAAGATGGAAGATGACGGATAGATTCTTTTATTTGATCTTTCTTTACCCTGAAAGAAGCACCGTTAATTTTTTGCAAGTCAGTTTTTTTAAGAAGTTCAAGTAACGATCTTTCAGCATTGCCATGAAGAAGAACATCAGCTTTACTGTCGTTAAGGATGCCTTTCCTTAACTGGTTTTCTTTATAATCGAAATGAGTAAATCTTCTTATAGTAGCTTCCATCCCACCAAGAACAGTCATACTTCCTTTGAAAAGAGATTTAACTTTCTGAGTATAAATAATCGGTGCGTGTTCCGGGACAAGAACATTTTCTCGTTCTCTCAGCATTGGCGTGTAATTTGCCAGCATGGAATCAAGTAACCCGGAAGTTATGCAGAAGAAATGGTTTGGTTTTCCGCAGATTTGGTAATCGTTGTCAGTTTCTGGTTGTGCGATGATAGCTACTTTGTATCCTTTTTTATCTAGAAGTCTGGATAGGCCTGCGATACCGCTTAGTGGATGGTCGTAGTATGGATCTCCGGTGATGAAAATGACGTCGAAACTAGTGAAATCTTTATAATATTTCTTTCCTTCTTCTACTGACGTTGGTAACATGTGTGTAGAATTTGGGCAGTTTCTTTAAAAGGGTTTGTGTTTAGAATTTGATTGTACATGAACTACTTATTTAGGACAACGCTTTTTAATTCTTTGAATTTAATAATTTTAATATTCTATCTTGATTTCAGTTCCATCCCTAGAAACGTGTACATAATATGCGGTTGCTTCTTTATCCACACTTACCTTTTTACCATTCTCACATGAGAATCCATTGAACAAATATTGTTTAGCAAAGGGTTTAGCTTTAGGTTGCCATTCAGCAGTTACTGCCGTATACCAACGATATCTGATAGTTCCAGAATCGGTTGTTTCCCATCGAGAGACAATTAAATCATCACAATAAAACCAATCCGGATATTGACCCCTGTATTTTCCCAGATAGCAGGATCTAATATTCCCCTCTATTCTCCATACGGAGGTATCTATTAAATTATTTAATTCTGGTCCGATTAATGTGGGATTCAAATATTCATCAGTTTTAGCCAATTGAAAACTAGAAATTGCTGTCGGACATTCGAGTTTAGTCTTGGATAATTCCGAAGTATTAGGAAATTGTCCAACTAATTGTTGTATTGGAGAAATTTGTAGTGATTCTAAGTTTCCCACCAATAACAATATTAAAAGAATGATAGAAACCCATTGAGTAGAATGATATCTGACATTGAACTTTTGAAGAATAGCAACAACTCCCGCAATAGTAAAACCAATTACAATAGACGTGAAAACGCTGGGTTGTGATGCTATTTCTGGAATGATAAATGCTCCCATTGCCCAAATGATGTTTGCATAAATTAAGAAGTAGAATACAAACCATCTCGTGTTAAATCTTGATTCATGACTTCTCACGACTTGTGTTACGAGTGAAACTATAGTTGCAATAAATAACGTTACTAATAAAGTATCAACAACCATTAATCGATTAACTACATAACTGCCTAGCAAAATAGCGATAGTATGGATAGCTCCCCATTTAACAATAGATATCAACTGATAATTGCTTTTGTCTCTAGATCCCGCATAATAAAAACTAAAATAAACCATAACTGCTCCCAATACCATTAAGAAAATAGGAAATCCGAAAGCGAATGCGACACTTCCAGTTACTATTCCTCCCAAAAAAAGTAAAGGAATAAAAGATGAGAACGCTCCAATTATAAGAAGAATACCTAAGATACCTGAAATGAAACGAAGCAAACCCATAATAGTATTATTAATATTTAGGTATATAAAGTTTATGTTAACACTCACCCAACCATCCCCCTCAACTCCCTAACAATCCACACCATACCTTCGGTATCTAGCTGGCAATACTTCAACAAATCAGAACGTACATCCTTACCACCATCAAACATCATCTCAAAATATAACGTAGAAGCTAATCCACCATCACCAATATTCAACTTCTTATAATGATCCTCACCAAGAACAGCGGGCATCACAGCCTTCAAACTACAACTACCCTTCTGTTTAGGATTGTAATAATCAAATGCCTTAAACGGGTCTATTAAATCAACTATCCTACTAATCACATTCTCAACCCATTCCTTCTCGGAAGGAACAACTTCCGCCATTTCACGTAAACGACCAATTTCAAAAGATTTGTTGTAAACAACTACACTACCCTTAGGACCAATTACCTTTTTCAATTCTAATAAAACCCGAGAACGAGGATCTTCTTTAGAATCATGTAAATAATCGTAACCTTTACCATTTACAAAAAAATTAAACTGGAAAGGAATCTGTTGATATGGTCTAGTTCCATCAAAAAGAGGAACAGCCGTCATGAAAGTTTCGAAATCAAGGTATTGTACAGGTTCCTTTAAAGTGGCAAGAAACTTCTTTATTCCATCCTTATCAACATGAGTTTCGCCAGTATTGGCACATTTTCTTTGTAATTGTTGTTTAGAATTTAATTGAAAAGTGTCAGGGATATCTTTCAAAGAAAAAATTTCAGCTTCCAATAATTCTAAAGATTTTTTGCCACCATAATACAATTCAAAAACATGACCTTCAGGAAGAAAATTCCAGCAATCTTCACTTATACATTCTAAACCATTACTACAACCTTTACCAATTAAAACGTCTGGAGCTTCCGTTGAATTAACAATTTCCATCATGTAATCAATTCTATCAGAAATTCCAACAATAACATTTTCAACTTCTGCCGTAATTTCTTCTTTAATCAATAGTTTATTAGGATCAATCTTTCCTTTTTTTACAAACTCATTATTGATATGCATTAAGTAACATTTTCTAATCTTTAATCCAGCTAATTGATAAACATGCTTTTGAAAAGAAACATCATGGATGTGATCTTCTTTAACTTGAGTAGATGATTTTACTTCAATAATATCCCATTCATTTCCTACTGGTTCTAAAATATCTGCTCTAGCATATAGATTACCAGATATAATCCCGGCCTCGAAAATAGTCTTTTTTTGTTTAATTAATTCTTGCGTTTTTTTAATATTAGCTTTAAAATCATCTTCCGGCAAATCTATTCCGTCCGGGAATAATTGTTTGGCTAATTTTCCAACAATGTTTCCCTGTTTCATGATATATTCAGTGGAAGGATCAAAGGCTGGAATTTTATCCAAATCGTGAAACATCATCCAGAGATATTTTGGACAGGATAGGCCTACAATGTATTTAGATTTTGTTAAGAGTGGCATAATATCCGTTTAAAATACCCTTATATTATATAATTTCCTAAATCCAATCACCACAATCAATATTAATAACTAAAATCCGCAGATAATCGGGTGATGGACATGAATGAACTAAAAGAAATTCTAGATAGACTAAATAGAATAGAAGAACATCTCTTCCTTGAATCTAAAGAAACAACAACAGAAGTAGATAAAATGCTTCGTAAAATCAAGAAACTCTCGAAAATAAAAAAAGACGTCCCAATATCTGAATTAGGTAAAGGACTAAGAGAAGAAGAACTCCTACTCAATCTAAAGAAAAAAGGAGAAATCTATGAATCTAAACCGGGAGTTTTTAGATTGATTTGAAAAGGTATTGGTTGTTCTAGATTAAGAGTTTTTCCCATTAATATCAGGATGCAAAATAACTAGAAAAATGTGCCATCCATTGACCAAAGTCAATGGTTTTCTGGCTATTTTAGCATAATACTAACGCCTACATCAAACATAAAAACGGGAGATATAGAAACCTTTATATAATAGTTGTGCCTAGGTTAAACTATGGAGAAAATTGAACTTCTAAAAAAACTAGCTGGAATCCAGACCATAGAATCAGTCATGGATATACTCGAAGTAAATAAAAGAATGGCAATCTATTATATTCATAGTCTTAGAAAAGATGGTTACGTTAAAACCAGAAGACAGAGCAATAATCGAAGAGTTTACAACATTTCCTTAGATAATAAATTGGAAGGTAAGAGTTATTACGACATTATTAATTTCTATTCTCCAATTAAAATATCCACCCCCATAATTCATAGAATATATGGAAGAGAACCTAGTTTAGAAGAAACGTTAATTTTTGCAATCAAAACAAAAAGCCTTAGAACTATTCTCGCTTCTTTAGCTTTATTTAAAAAAATTAATAACTGGGTAGAATTATATAATCTTGCTAAAGAAAACCATATTGAAAGACAAGTTGGAGCATTATATGATCTTGCTCGCCGGATTATGAAAGTAAGAAGAATGACTCATAAATTTAGAAATAATACTCTCCCTAATAAAGAATATCAATTTGAGTTTCTTGTTCCAGAATTAAGATCGAAAGATTTTAATGAAATTGAGAACATTTGGAGAATTTATCTCCCTTTTAACAAGAAAGACTTAGAGGAATACAAATGATTACCATAGATCTACAACAAAAATTATTACTGAACGTCGCTAGAAGACTTACCAAAAAGATAAATGTTTATGCCATAGGTGGGACAGCAATGATGTTTTTAGGATTTAAAGATGCAACTTTAGACATTGATCTTGTCTTTGAGAACAAGAAAGATAGAGATATCTTTAAAGAAGCAATAAAATCCCTCGGTTATTTGGAGATGGACGCTATAAAGGTTTATGGTGTAAAAAGAAATACTCCCGAAATGTTTAAACTGAATGATGAACGTTTTGATTTATTTGTTGTAGAAGTGATTGATTTTATCTTTTCTGACACTATGAGACAGAGAGCAGAACAAATTCATCAATTTGGAGACAATTTAATTCTAAAAATCGCAAACCCGCATGATATTATACTCATGAAATGTGCAACTGATCGAATAAAAGACAAGGATGATGCTAGAAAAATCATTAATTCAAAAAAGATTAATTGGGAGATTATAATCACTGAAGCAAAAAAACAAATGAAGCTTGGGAAAGAAAGAGCTGCTTTTGACTTAGGATGCTTTTTAGAAAATCTTAAAACAAAAATGAATATTGATATTCCGCAAGAGGTATTAGACAAATTATTTCTAATTGTAGAAAAACAAGCTAAAAATAAAATATCAAAGTAACAACCCCCCAACTAAACACTCTCTACGTTCAAAAACTATAATGACAATAGAATCTTCGGCGAGAAAAATACTTCACCGCTCGCTAACGATCTTACTTTGTTCGACATTTAACAATGCCACTTAACATCGTTAAATCTAACCTATAATCCCCTAATAGAACAACAATCTACCAAGGAGTGTGGCCTGCTCTTCGAGTATTCTCTTGAAATTGTTTGTTTAAAACTAAGATGTCCGGCTTGCTACTAGAAACACGAAAATTAATACTATCGTCAGAATAGAATTTTAAATTTGCTTTTCTTACAATCTCACATACTCCTTGGTAAGTCATATTTCCCGGTTTGAACATTGTCAGCCCATTATTAGCTTTCCCTATAATTCTACCTTGAGTTAGAAGTGATTCATAAAGCGGTGTTCCGATAGTCGGATCAAGGACATGAAAATGGGCTACGTCTGCTTTGTATTGAATTAATTTATCTACGGTAACCATACAACTTTCTTCAGTATCATAATCAAATCCAAAAATTATGTTTACGTATAAAGAAATACCTTGATCCTTGCAAGTTTCAATAATTTCCTTAACTCTTGTTGGATCATTAAATCTTTTATCACAATATGCAAGATTATTTTCATTTAATGATTCTATTCCCATCGAGATAAATCTACATCCAGCTTTTGCAGCTGCAACAATAGAATCTGGAGTGATAAATTCCATGTCAGAAGAACAACCAAAAGATATATCTAAATCTTCTAATAATTTGAATAGAGCATAACTTCTTCTATTTCCGATTAATAAATTGCTATCCGTAAAATGAAAATTAGACATTCCAGTTTTATCTTTTATTGTTTCAATATCATTAACAATTTCATTTAGTGGCCTAAATTTAAATCCAGGATTGTATTGACTTGCATCACAAAATGTACATTTTCTTGGACAACCGCGAGATGATTCAATAAATAAAAAAGCATGTTCATCATAATCTGCTCTATTGAACCCTGAATAATTAGGCGTAGGCAAACCTCTTAAATTTTTAAGAGGTTCCGAGAAATATTTTGATTTTAAAGTTCCGTTTTTTACATCATTTAATATTTTTCCCCAAACTGTTTCAGCTGGACCAAATACTAAACTAACCCCCATCTCCACTAAATCTTCTAACTCATTAGAAAATAAAGGATTACAAATTGGACCGCCAACAATTACTGGGATTCCTAGATCTCTATAAGCCCTTGAAATTTCATGAACTCTTCTTGATTTAACCTTTTGACCAGTTATACCAACTAAATCAAATTCTTTACTAACAGGAATTTCATGTACATATTCATTAAAAGATACTACTTCAACAGAATTATCGGTTAAGGCTGAAATTAACGAAGTGACATAATATAAGTATTATATCTTTGCATGCAAAACCTCACTCCAATTCCATATTTTTGAAGTTAGTTCTTCTTTCATGGCTGGTGTTTTTCCATATTTTTTCTCCATGAAATTATGTTGCACAGAAAAAATCT
>JAUYKZ010000024.1 GCA_030704845.1 archaeon
TATATAAAATGCGTTAATATATACTCAACGCTAAATGAAATTTGGAACTTAATTCATTTAGCGTTTGTATATACCAACGAAAAGTTCACAAAAATACTTTTCGTTCAGTATATTCGAAATCTAACGCATTTTAGTATAAATACGAGGAAAGAAAGCGATAGCTTTTTATACTCATTTATTTTCTCTTTTCTTGCATGTTAGATGTAAAACAGATAAATAAAAATTTTAATAACTTTATTTCATTTGTCAACACCAAACTTGCGAATTATCCCCGTTTATCGATTGGGGAAAAAATAGCATATCCTGCAGTGGGCACCGGAGTTATTTTGATGCTAATATCGATGGTGCTATTTATCTTGTGAGGTATTTACAATGAATGAGAAAGATATTGCTTGGCCAGGTGAAGAAAAAAAAATTGAGAAAGTTGACCCATTTACGGGAAGTAAATTTTCAAATTCTAAAAATGAAACTAAAAGCAAACCTTTAGATCGTCAAATTACTTTGAGTTTGAGTCCCAGAAAAACTTTGAAAGCGTTTTTATTTATTGCTTTATTTGGATTAGTTTTCTTTGCTGGAAGATTCTCGGGAGATATTGGCGGATTTCCAGATTCAATTAGTGGTCTTTTCGTGGGAGTAGATTCTGCAGAAGATGTAGCAGAACCAGAATCCGAAGCAGTTCTTGCTGAGCTTGAAGCTGCACCTACGGAAGAGGTAGTTCCTGAAGTAGCTCCGGAAGAAAAGAAAGTTGATATTGATAGTCAGGATTTAGTTACAACTTACAATCGTGTAGCTTTAGCATTGGAAGATAGGTCTATTCAATGGAAAGAAACTTGGGGTAAGATTACTGCAATCGATATAACTATCAAAAATTCAGAATTGGGAAGAGTTGAACCCGCAAGATTGGTTATGAATGTTGAGGGGTATAATGACTTTGATAAAGAGATTCCTTTACCTTTAGAATTAAAGAAGATTGGCATGAGCACAACTTTGAGAGCTAAACTTTTCGTTCCAAATGGTTTCGCGTATAATGAAGTAAGTACTGGTCCTTTAGCGGATGTAATGATTACTTTATCCCTTTATGATGACTTTGGTAAACTTATGTCAAGAATACAGAAACCAATCAGTTTACAAGGATAATATTTATTCTTTTTTATAATTTTTGTTCTTATTTTAATTTTTAAGAAAACTATTTACACAACGGGACATTGTCTTTAAGAAATTCTTCTAACTTTTTGGTATACATTTGTTGTAATGAGCTTGGGCTACAAGAAAAATAATCTGTGAACCTTTCATCATCAGAAGAGATGATATTGCTGGAATCACCAGTTTTCACTCCTTTAAAATATGATTCTCCTTGCAATTGAACTCTTTCAATTAATCCGTCTCCATCTGTATCTTCAAAGATAAATTTGATATAAGATCTTTCATTATCTCCTTTTAAGCGCATTTCAACGGTCAGAACAAAAATATCTTTGTTGAAGTATCTTAATGTAAGGACTTCTTCACTTTCTTCTAAATCATCTAATTCAGTGGTAATTTGTTGACATAAATAAGGTTCTCCACTTACATGTCTTGCTTTAATTTTATTGATATCCCCTTTTTTTAAAACGCAACCACCGTAATTATTAGTTTCTTCACTTTGGTTATCTTGATCTGGTCCTTGAACTGGATTACTACATTGAATAGAAAAAGCTGCAATAATTGAACATAATGTTTCTTTAATCATTAATTTAATTCCTAAAAACTTTATATTTTATAAATTATACTAAAGTGCCAAAGCTTTCGAACTTATTTTTGGCACTTTATATATATAAAATGCGTTAATATATTCGAAATCTAACGCATTTTAGTATATACCTTCAATTTTACAACAGGGTAGTTTTATCCCCGGAATATAACCCCATCTTAGACATCTGTTCGTATTGTTCTTTAGTAAGGGTTAAGAAACTCACTTCGAAACCTTTTTCTTTTATTTCTTGAGCAATTTTGTCTAATGGATCAAGATCTATGCCATTTCCTATAATCAAGACGTTTGCTTTATTTTTCTTTTTTGCTCCATGGAGAATTATCGTGCTGATACCCTTGGTGCCTTTTACGGAATCAATGAACGCTTGCAACCCGTCAAAATCTTCATGAAAAAGGTTTTTAAGAAATTCGGTCTTAGGGTTAGTGAGGCAGGAATATGTTTTACTTGTCTTCCATTGCTTCTTTGTGAGAACTCCTAGTGAAACCATTTCTTGGAGAATCCTGAAAGTTGAAGTTGTTGACACCTTGCTTTTTTTTGCAATCTCTTGAAGATATAATTCTTCTGAAGAATGAAGGATGACCCGCAACACTGCCTCTTTCTTACGGTCAATCAATTTTGCAAGAACATCTTTTTCAACCATCAAATGAGTATAAATATGGTCAAATATATAATCATTTCCTTTTTGGAATGGCTTTCCAAAAATGGAATACTCTTCCGGTTATGGAATCTTCTTTTTTTTTATAAAAATCATCGTAAGTTATAAATACCGCAATAGATTGTTAAGTATAACTCGGTATATCCTTAACCGATTAAACAGGTGGTATTGATGGTTGACATATTAGATCTAATAAAATCTCGTCGTAGTATTAGGTCTTTTATTCCTAAATCAGTTTCTTGGGAGAATTTAATGAAGATAGTTGAAGCTGGTCAATACGCCCCAAGCTGCGGAAATTTGCAGAATTGGAAGTTTATCGTGATTCAAGATCATTCTAAAAAAGAGAAAATTGTTGAAGCTTGTTACGAACAATATGATTTTCTTGCAGCGAGTGCTTTTATTATTATATGTGCAGAGTTAGAGAAGGCAGAAAGATACTACGGTTTACGTGGAAGAAGATTATATTCTGTACAAAATATTGCAGCAGCGACGGAAAATATGCTTCTAGAAGCTCATTCTTTAGGTTTAGGAGCATGCTGGGTCGGTGCGTTTGATGAAGATGTCGTTAAATCTATTCTTGGAATACCTAATGAAGTACGTCCTCAAGCTATAATCCCGGTTGGTTATGCTGCAGAAATGCCAAAAGAACCTTCAAAATATCCTTTAAGTTCTTTAGTTTATATTGAAAGATGGCGTGGAACTAAAACTGATTCAGCTAAAGCGGATCATAATTACGCTGAAATAATTTCTAGAAAGGCAGAATCCTTAGTTGGTTCTGTAAAAGATACGGCTATTAAAAGGAAAGAATTTGTCGAGGATAAATTAGACCAAAATTCTGATGAAGAATTGCAACTATCCCCTAAAGATTAAATCTCTATTAAACTGTTAAATGCAATTGTGCTTTTAGTCGAGATTATATTCTCCGGAATAGAAATATTTAAATAGTTCTCCTTCTTTTCTAAGAATCAGGTTTGGGTTAGGGTGCACAAAAGCTGGTAACTTTTGTCGCAAATTAATTGTCTTTTTGGTTCGTTTTGAACACAGTAATCGTTGGTAGCGATCTGGTTCCTAGTTGTTTGGTTGATTCTGTTGGTTATTAGGTATGAGAATAGTAATGTTCACCCAGTATATATTATTTTGCATAATGCAAAACATATATCTAAGGATATAATTCCGGAGGGGGGTGAGTACGTTAACAACGAGAGGTGGGTACAAAATGGAATTTATTGTGGAAAAAGCATTGGATAATATGCCTACGGGAGGCAGTGAATTTGAGAACATGAATCAAGCGAAAATTCGTGTGATTGGTGTTGGTGGAGCAGGTAACAACGTAGTTGGGTGGCTTTACAGAAAAGGGATAAAAGGAGCAGAGATTATTGCTACTAATACAGATTTTCAACACCTTCAGATAACTGGAGCTGATAGAAAGTTCTTAATTGGTAAGGACTGCACTAGAGGTTTAGGTTGCGGTGGTTTCCCAACTAGGGGAGCAGAAGCTGCACAAGAGTCACTTTCAGAACTGAAGGATTCTTTAAAAAGTTCAGATATGGTATTTGTCTGCGCAGGTATGGGTGGAGGAACAGGAACAGGAGCAGCCCCAGTTGTTGCACAAGTGGCAAAAGATACCGGAGCAATTGTTATTGGAACAGTTACAATGCCTTTCAACATTGAAAGAGCAAGATGTGATAAAGCTGAATTTGGTTTACAACAGTTAAGACAAGTAGCTGATACAGTAATTGTAATAGATAACAATAGGCTGGTTCAAATTGCTGGAAATCTTCCAATTCAACAAGCATTTGCAGTAGCTAACGAATTGATTTCAACCATGATTAAAGGTATTGTTGAAACTATTGCGGTACCTAGTTTGGTAAACCTGGATTATGCTGACGTAAAAGCAATCATGTCTAATGGCGGAGTAGCTGCAATTGGTGTTGGTAGTTCAGATACTAATAATCGGGTAGACGAAGCAGTCAAGGGCGCACTTTCAAATCCTCTCCTTGACATAAATTATGAAGGTGCGACTGGAGCTTTAATCCACATCACTGGTGGTCCAGATATGACTCTTGATGAGGTAAGCCGTGTTGGTGAATTGGTTACTGAGAGCTTAGATGATGACGCAAACGTTATCTGGGGAGCTAGAGTAGCTGATGAGATGAAAGGAAAATTGACCGTAATGACCATCATTACCGGGGTTAATTCGCCTTGGATCTTGGGAAAAGTAGATGCAAAGAAATCTCAGCAAAGAGCTCACATCTTAAGCAGAGAACTTGGTATTGAACTAGTTTAAGTATAGATGCACTTTTGTGCATCATTATACTTAAAAATTCAGAAAACACCTGATACCAATCTTAGAAATAAATTGGTGGGAGTTTTCTGAATTTTTGGTATCACAAAGTGCTTTTCGCACTTTATTGATTTTCCTTGAATCTTGCCCGGATGATTCTGTTACACTACCCCCCCTTGTAACCCCCACCGGGCAAGATTTCTTTTTTTTTTAATTATTTTTTTTCTTCTGTTGGTAGAATTAGTGGATTATTAAAATCATTCATGTTAAATCTCAGATATTGTCTAGAAATATTACTGTCATAAACCCAATCACTATAACTTTCTATTTTCAAAATATTGATTTTTTTAACAGATTCTTTAAGGTATCTAGTTTCTTCCATGGCTTTAGCAAGGCAATCTTCAAATGTCGGTAAATCAACTTGGTAAACTGTAGTATTAGAAGTAAAATTCCACCCTTCTTTTGTCCTATACATGGATATTGCATGGCAACTGTTTATTTCTTCTTTATCGTTTGTATTACAAAAAGACAAAATATAAACATCTTCTACGCCTTTCATGCCGTATAAAATAGAAGCATGTAATATGGCAAATTCATCACAGACAGCCGGATTTTTATGATTTAACGTGTCCAATGGTGCCCCGTAATCTATTTCGAGTGCCTTCTTGTAATCTTCAGAGTCCTTATCTGGATATTTTATGTTCCTTTTTTCTAAAATAAACTTAATATCTTCTGGTTTTTCAGTAAGACTTTTTAATTTATAGAATTCATTTCTAGTTAATTCTTCTTTTTCAACAAGTCTTTGTTTTAAAACGTATGCTGGGATATCTACAGTATCTAATTCTATAGCTTCGGCCACTCCAAAATCGACATCTTTAAAGTTTGGATTTTTAACAATTTCTTCGATTGTTATTGGTTGATTTACCGGAAAATCATTTTTTCTTTCGCAACTATTTAGAAAGGTAGTGCCAGCAAGAATAGCGGTTAACCCCAAAGTACGTAAATTCATGGCTTTTTCTTACGGGTAAGGTATAAAAAGAGTATCCATAGACAGTATTTATGTTTCTGATAAATCTGTCTTAAACTAAAAACCTTTATAAAATCAAAGAAACTACCTTGATTCAATGGCTAAGAAGGATACTAAAGGTATTACCGTTTCTAGGGAAGATGATTTTAGCGAATGGTATACTCAAGTCATTCAGAAAGCTGATTTAGCTGATTATAGTTCTGTTTCTGGTTGCATTGTTTACAAACCAGGTTCATATTCAATTTGGGAGATTATCAAATCTGTTACCGATGCTAAATTTAAAGCAATTGGAGTTAAAAACGCTTATTTTCCTTTATTTATTCCAGAAAAACTTCTGCAGAAAGAAAAAGATCATGTAGAAGGATTTTCTCCGGAAGTAGCTTGGGTGACTCATGCTGGTGATACCAAACTTAAAGAGCGTTTAGCGGTTAGACCGACTTCAGAAACGATAATGTATGAATCTTATTCTAAATGGATTAGGTCTCATAATGATCTTCCTTTAAGAATTAATCAATGGAATAATGTAGTCAGATGGGAATTTAAACATCCTACTCCATTCTTAAGAGGTCGCGAGTTTTTATGGAATGAAGGGCATACTTGTTTCGCAACTAAAGAAGAGGCGGAAGCTGAACAGGAACAAATCATTGGAATTTATAATGATGTTTGTCAGAATTATTTAGCTCTTCCTTCTTTAATTGGAAAAAAATCTGAAAAAGAGAAATTTGCTGGAGCAGAATATACTGTTTCCATGGAATTTTTAATGCCAAATGGAAAAAGTATCCAAGGGCCAGATTTTCATCATGATGGTCAGAATTTTGCTAAAGCTTTTGAAATATCTTTCATGGATAAAAATGATGAAAAACAGTATGTTTGGCAGAATACTTGGGCAATTTCAACTAGGATGTTAGGTGTATTGTTTGCCATTCATGGCGACGATAAAGGTTTAGTTTTACCTCCTAAAATAGCTCCTACTCAAGTGGTTATTGTACCGATAATATTTGATAAAACTAAAAAGGCAGTATTAAAGGAAGCTGAAAATATAAAAGTCAAGTTAGAGAAGATAGGGGTTTCTGTAAATCTTGATGTTCGCGAAAATTATTCACCTGGGTGGAAATTTAATGAATGGGAAGTTAAAGGAATTCCAATTCGGATAGAACTTGGTCCAAGAGATTTAGAAAATAAGCAAGTAATGATTGCTAGAAGAGATACAAATGAAAAGAAGGCAGTTAAACTAGGGGATGTAGGGAAGGTAGTTCCAGAATTATTAGAAAAGATGCAATCTGATTTGTTTAATAAAGCTGAAAAATATTTGAAAAGTAGTATAATCAAAGTTGAAACAAGGAAAGATGCAGAGAAAGTATTGAAGGATAATAAAATATTTTTTGCTCCATGGTGTGGTTCAGTTAAATCGGAAGAAGAATTTAAAGAAAAAATGGGGGCTAAATCTCTTAACTCACCATTCAAGCAACCGTCTCTTAAAGATAAAAAATGTTTCTTAGGTTGTGGAGAAGCTAAGTCTTGGTTCTATTTCGGGAAGAGTTATTAGAATTATTAGAATAATTTATTGGTTGTAATATACTAAAATGCGTTAGATTTCGAATATACTGAACGAAAAGTATTTTTGTGAACTTTTCGTTGGTATATACAAACGCTAAATGAATTAAGTTCCAAATTTCATTTAGCGTTGAGTATATATTAACGCATTTTATATATA
>JAUYKZ010000011.1 GCA_030704845.1 archaeon
TATACTAAAATGCGTTAGATTTCGAATATATTAACGCATTTTATATATACTGAACGAAAAGTATTTTTGTGAACTTTTCGTTGGTATATACAAACGCTAAATGAATTAAGTTCCAAATTTCATTTAGCGTTGAGTATATATAAAGTGCCAAAAATAAGTTCGAAAGCTTTGGCACTTTAGTATAACTTGCCAATGAAAGAATTGTTAATGTGGACGTGCCGGAGCGGTCAAACGGGCTGGGCTTAGGTGATGAGAAACTTAATTTATGTGGTATTCTCTCGAAGATACCCAGTAGCTTAGTGCTTACGCAGGTTCGAGCCCTGCCGTCCACACCATTTTAATAATTTCTAACTTAGAATCTGCTCTTTCCACTGGTGTGTTCACCAGTGGTTTATATCAAATTGAACATTAGTAGGAAAGAGCAGGGTCACAAATTCGAACCGAGTATGCCATCGGTCTATTGACTAGTGGTGGTCGAATTTGTTTGACAAATCTAAACACTTCTAAACAATTTAGCTACTTTTTTTCTGCCAATCTCTAGGATAAATGATGCCAATCTTGGCCCCTGATCTTTGTTAATAAGTACCCTATAGGCTATTGTAAAGAAATCTTTAGTTTGAAAATCATGATTTTTACATGTGGTGTAAATCTCTTCATGTAATTCTTTATCGGTCCATTCTTTTTCTTCTAATTTGTCAGCTAATTCTGCTAGAATTTTCTTCTCCTCAGCCTTTAAAGTGACTTGAGATTTCTCTTGGACTTTAAATTTAGATTCTTCTGGAGCATAGTTCTGAACCCAGTTTATTGCACATTCAGTTCTTGCTCTAAGTCTTTGTTTGTCTTGGTTACTCTTTAATTCTTTCTCAAGATATTTAACTACCTTCTCCACGTTAAAATCATATATCTGTACTAATGCGGTTAAATTGCGGAAGCTTGGTTGATATGGGATACTTTTTGGAATATCTCCAATAGTACTAAGTTCATATGTAACTTTACATTTCTCTGTTTCTTTTTCATTTACTTTTTGTTCTCCAAAATAAATTCTTTCAACTTTATCAAACTCTTCATATACGGCCAAAACGTCAGTCATGTCAAAACTTATAGAAAATTCTTTGTTTGGTCTTGTTCCAGCAAAAAGATATCTTACTATTTCTGGTTCATAAATCTCTAAAACATCTCTTAACGTAATTACGTTACCTGATGAGGAAGACATTTTTCCTCCCTCTCCTTTCACGATAACAAAATCGTATCTTACATAAGTTGGGGCATCAAAATTCCATACTTCTTTACAAATCTTTTTACCAGTATCATAACTGCCACCTGGAGAAGAGTGATCTTTTCCTCCTGGTTCGAAATCAACTTTTTCAAAAGCCCAACGCATTGGCCAGTCTACGCGCCATTTTAGTTTTACATTTCCGTCTTTTCTAATATCGATAGATTCTATTGAACCATCTTCTAATGTATATGATAATCCCCAATCTCCATCATATCTCAAGTTAGTAACTACGTCAGTTCCTAACGTGTTTGAGAAAACGGCAACAGGTAGCCAGTCTTCAGAAAGTGGTTCTTCTCGATATTCATTTAGAATATTTTTAATCTTATCATTATTTTGTAGAGCATGTCTAATCTCTTTTGCATATCTGCATTTCTTATACTCTTTTGATTGATAAATAAACTCTGAAGAGATACCCACTTTATGAACATCCTCTTCAACAGGCACTTCATTATGTCTAGCGTAACTTTCATGCTGATCATATGGGTCCGGAACATCAACTATTGATCTCCTAAGTTGTGTTTGAAGCATATCTTGTTTTGGCATATTCTTTGGAACTTTCCTAAATACATCATAATCATCCCAGGAATAAATAAAACGCACTTTTTTCCCTCTTTTCTCTAATGCCCTTCTAACTAAATCTACAGTTATGATTTCTCTAAAGTTTCCAATATGAACTGTTCCAGAAGGAGTAATCCCCGCAGCTAAAACGTATTTCTTTTTATCACCTTTTTCACGGATGATATTTTCAGCAGCTACATCTGTCCAATGAATTGGATTAGTTTTCTGTTCCATGAATCTCCGCTAACATTCACTTTATTTAAAGATTTCCTCTATAACGGCGACGTATTAAATAAAATTCTACCACTACTAATTTAAACCAGCCCAGAATCTTATATCTTATGTTAGTTTCATTGGAACGTGCATTATCAAAGCTAGGTTATTGCTCAAGATCAAAAGCGACTGATTTAATCGTAACTGGAAAAGTTGCCGTAGATGGTAAAACCATCACATCGCCAGCTAAAAGAATTAATCTTGAAAGTAGTATAACCGTTGATGGGAAGGAAATCTCTAAACCAAAAATAATCTGGATAATGCTGAACAAACCAAAAAGTATTGTTACGACTGCAAAAGATCCAGAAGGAAGAAAGACTGTCTATGATATTGTCAAGGTACCTTATCACATTTTTCCAGTAGGAAGATTGGATTATGATACTTCTGGCATGCTGTTGATGACAAATGATAACGACTTAGCTGAACATATTTCTTCACCTAATTCTAAAGTAGAAAAGACATATTTACTGAAAGTAAAAGGTAATCCAAACATGACAATCTTAGAAAAGGGGGCTGTACTTTCTGGCGAATTATTAAAGCCAAAAAAAGTTAAATTAATCAAAAGTAATCCTAATTCTGCGATTATTGAAATGACAATCACTGAAGGAAGAAACCGACAAATTAGGAGGATGTTAGAAGCAGCCGAAATAAAACTTCTTTCGTTGAAAAGAATAGCGATAGGTCATCTAGAATTAGGTGATTTAAAACCGGGCAGATATCGTATCTTGGATGTTGACGATTTAAAGAAGATGACTCAGAAAAAATAACAATTTAGAAAGATGTCCAATTAGTTATTTTTATAAACCATAACTTCTTTCTTTCCAGAAAGGTGATAGTATGTTAATAACTAGTTGCGGAAATTCGATAGACATTGCTAAATCTCTTGCTAGGAAACTTCACGCTAAATATTCACCTCTTGAGATATCTTCTTTCCCGGATGGAGACATTTATCTTAAATTTAATAAAATTCCAAAAAAGGAAACCGTTGTAATTGTTCATTCTTTTCAACCACATCCAGATATGTCTCTATTTGATATAGTTTGGGCAGCAGAAACTGCTAAAGATTTAGGTGCTAAAAAGGTTATCCTAGCGGTTCCATATTTAGCATATATGCGACAGGATAAACGGTTTAATCCAGGAGAAGCTATCTCTAGTAAGATCATGGCTAAACTTCTTAACAAGTCTATCGATAAAATTATCACTGTTGACCCTCATCTTCATCGATATAAATCATTGAAAGATATTTTCACGATTCCCGCAGTTAAACTTACAGCTAATGATGTAATGGCAGATTACATTAAACGAAAAATAAAAAATCCGGTAATCATTGGTCCAGATTGGGAATCATATCAATGGGCAGAATCAATTGCTAAAAGTATTAAAGCTCCTTCAACGGTTCTTGAGAAAACAAGATTCTCTTCTCATCGTGTTTCGGTAAAAATGATTAATCCAATTCCATTGAAAGGAAAGAACGTGGTAATTGTTGACGATATTATTTCTACCGGTAATACTATCGCGGAAGCAGCTAAGAAAGCTCGTAAGCAAGGTGCTCAGTCAATTACAGCAATTTGTGTCCATGGTTTATTTGCTGGAGATGCATTGGATCGTCTTAAGAAATCTGGCGTGTCAAAAGTTGTAAGTACCAATACAATCAAACATAAGACTAATGGGATAGATGTTACTTCGTTGTTTGTTAAGGAATTAGGGAAAAGAAAATAATTCTAATTAATCTTCTTCTAAATATACTAAAGTGCCAAAGCTTTCGAACTTATTTTTGGCACTTTATATATACTCAACGCTAAATGAAATTTGGAACTTAATTCATTTAGCGTTTGTATATACCAACGAAAAGTTCACAAAAATACTTTTCGTTCAGTATAT
>JAUYKZ010000021.1 GCA_030704845.1 archaeon
ATATATACTCAACGCTAAATGAAATTTGGAACTTAATTCATTTAGCGTTTGTATATACCAACGAAAAGTTCACAAAAATACTTTTCGTTCAGTATATATAAAATGCGTTAATATATTCGAAATCTAACGCATTTTAGTATAGTATTAAGAATTAGGGTGAGAAATAAAATGGAGTTTATTTTTTCTGTTTCATTTCCCATAATGTGTGTTTAATGGCAATTAGTTGCTTTTGAACACCTTGAATTTCTCTTTCTGCTTTTCTATTTACAATGTGGTCATATCTTTCATCGATTCTATCCCGTTGTGTTTGCCTGTTCTGAGCCATAAGAATTATCGGAGCTTGTACTGCAGCTAAACAAGAGAGAACAAGATTCAAAAGGATGTAGGGATATGGATCAAATGAAGGTCTTTTAATCAAGAATGTATTTATTCCCATCCAAGCAAATAAGAACGTAAAAAAGAATCCGATAAAAATCCAACTACCACCAATTTCTGTAATCTGATCGGCAGCTCTTTGACCTAAAGTTAATTTTTCTCTAAAGGCTGGATGTTTACTTCCACTTGAATGTATTGAACCTTTTTTACCCAAACGTTTTTTATTAGATTTTTTAGAAGATGTAAAGCGAGCTACTGACTTCTTACTACCCCTTTTTTTCATATGTTTAATGAAACCACTTTTCGTTTATATATGTTTGTTTTCTATTGAATAATCTTAATTAATTGTGATATGATGTTTATCATATCACGTATATACCAAACAATTATATTCTCTGGTGACAGAAAAGTTATAAACAAAGGGAAAACCAGTTTTAATGTTGGAGTGGTTTCGATTGAATGTGGTACTTAACCTTTCCGCACCAAACGATAGATTAGAACATTATAACAAAAAGGGGATAAAATATAATGGGTGATGAAGAAACTTTAGAACACATCGTTAATGCTTCCACTGAGATTCATCCAGCTAATTTTGAAAGACTTCCTGTTCCAGTAAAAGAACATGACCGAGTTTATTTTCTAAGTGAGGTTGGTTACGACACTCATCATTTTAATCCAGAAGCATATGGTAATCTTCTAACTTACATGAGTAGGGATCCTGAACTTACTGGAGTTGTTATCGACGGAGCTATATCAAGACTAGATCGTCCAGAATATCTTAATGAAGCATTAACTTATTGGTTGATGTCTGAAGAAGACGGCAAGGAAGAAATGGAGAAAGTTAAGAATCGTGAGCAGTATCAAATCATGCTTGATAAGCAAATATCAACTCTTAATTCTCGGTTAGCTGAGGTTAGAAAGAAAGTTCCTAAAGCGGAAATTGTCCTTAACATTGACACAGATGATTTTCAGTATACTGTAAAAGAACTAGTTAATGAAGCAATGCTAAGGAAAACTATTGAGCTAGAAGACCAAATATCATTTCTTAAAGGAAGAAAGCACCAATACAAATCTTCTCAGGAAGATGCAATGAAAAAACGTCAGGCTTTGTCTGGACAATCTGAAACCTATAAACAACGGGGCGGTTTAACTAGAAAAGTTAATACTCTTTCAAAAGCAATTTCTGATGTGGACACAAAATTACAAGATTTGTATGCAGAAAAAAATCTTTACAGAGCAAAAAAAGCTCGCCCAATTCATCAAATATTTACTAGACAATTTATTGAAAATCTTGATCAAAGAATTCAAAGTATTTGTGATAAAAATAATGTTAAATTAATCAAGAATAGGGAAGTTCTAAAATTCGGAGATTTAACAGTTGAATATGCTCATAGTCGTGAACCTAATAGTTGGACTCCGTTAAAGATGCGTGATCAGCGATTTACAGAATCAATGAATGGTAAACCCGAACTTCTTAACGGTATTGATGCGCTTGTTGAAAGCGGTCATTTTGGTAGTGGCTTCAGGCAGGTTCAAAAACTTCATTACGGTGCTGATGAAATTAATTTCAAAAATCAAGATTCATATGACCCCCGTATTCTTGATAAACATATTCTTTATCTGATGGTTCTTCCTTTTGAGGATCAGGAACGTGTCGGTCGTTATATTTCTGGAAAAGAACGTATCCGAATGTCAGCTGGAAAACCAACTAATACTAAAAGTAGCGAAGTGATTAAACGCCAAAAAAATGGCGGAGTTTCTGGATTAACAATTCTCAGTAAAAATAGAGATGGTATTCTTGGTACGGAATGGAGACAATATCGAGATTTCATTGACGGTTCTGTATTAATTGAACACCCAGACTATTCTATGATTTATGCTACCAGTGATGAACATATCGGTTCTCCTGAAACAAATCCTATGGCTCAAAGAGGAATGCTTGTCGAATACAAAAGAGCGATAGCTAACCCCGATACATTCCGTGGCAAACCGATTCTTCCAAAAGGATATCTTAGTGGCGGAGACACTGGAGAAGCTAATTCTAAAAAATGGGATCATCGTTATCATCATCAGCCAGATATCCACCAAGTTTTGAAAGATAATATTCACTTGATTACAAAACTAGTAACAGAAAAAGATGTTACTCCAGAAAGAATTCTTAAGGCTATAATGAAAGTAACGGAAGACGCTCGTTCAGGGAGTGTTGAGAGTATGGACACGATAATGGGTTGGGTTGCAAATTATTATGGTGGATTCCTTGATGAAACATTAAAAACTAGTAATCTAAAATTCGCTCACACTTCTGTTCCAGGAAATCATGCTGACGGCGTATTAAAAGATGTAGGACTAAAAGAACATGCTTTCTTCAGAGAAAGGTTGGTAGCTAAAGGTATTCCCGTTTATGAAGTTGGAGTTTCGCCAAGATATAATCCGCCAGAAGATGCACGGGTAGCTCTTGGTGGATATAGTAATGCTCGAGTAATTAATATTCCTAATTATGGTCTTGATGTTAATGGTAAGCCCCTATTTGGGCCAATAAATCTTCTTCTTCAACACGATCCAAAAGGTGGTGGTAAATCCGGTGGTTTAGTGGGAGCTGGTAAGAAAGCAAATGCAGACTTAGCTATTGCCGGCCATACTCATGAAACTTATGTTAAAACTTATTCAACAGGACCAAACACTTTTAGCGTCGCTTTAAGAATGGCTACTTTACAAGGTACAACGCCTACAGAAATATATTATGCCTCGGGTCTTCCAAGAACAACATCCGCCGGTCATCGTTTTATGATGCCAACACCTGGACATTTCTACGAAGAATTTCTTCCTGTCGGATATCTTCATAAGCGTGGTAGGGAAGATATCGAAAAAGAAATAATTGAAAGTTTAGAATAATTATAGAATAATTATACTCCTTATACTCCAATGAATACCGAGAGATTATACCATCCCATTCTTTTTTCTAGATTAAATCATATACTAAATATGCGTAATATTCAAACAAGCCAGCTCATATTCAGGTATATGTTAGAAAATTCGATTCAAAAAGTAGATTCGTTTTTCAGGCATATTCAAAAAAGAGGTTACATCTATCATGAAAAATAAACTACTAACGACATTGCTAGCATCCGCGATGCTAGCCATCGGACCAAGTTGTAGTACTACAACTCCTCCCCAAGTTGTTCGTCCGGAATCAAGTGAACCACTTGCTCAAAGGGAGCATTGGCAATATGATTTAGCCGATATTGTAAAATCAACAGTTTGCATAAAATCCACCGCAACTTATGATAATGGGAAATCTATGTCAAAGTTTGGAAGTGGGTTTGTTTATGGGAGTAATCATAATTTCTTTTGGGGAGATGATGATTATTATATCGCCACCAATGCTCATGTTGTTAATTTCCCAGATGAAACGAAATATGCTACCAGTATCTTTGATCCTGGAACCATTGTAAAGAAAGTAAGCGAAGAATTCTATATTGTAGATAATGCCAGAGATGAAAATTCTGCAGATGATATCAAATTAGAACTTCTTGTTAAAACTGGCGAAGAACCGGATACAGCTGTTTTGACAACAAAAGTGTTGGCGACAAACGTTCCGACAACAAAAAAACCGTTACATGTTTCTAAGAAATACAAATTAGCTCCTGACTTTAAATTAATGAGGGGAGACGAGGTAATCCTGGTAGGTTATCCTCTAGCTTCAGATAATTACACCACTTTTGGGAAAGTTTCTGCAACAGATGAAGAAGGAAATTTTGCTTTAGATTTAACCGTTAATCCGGGCAACAGCGGTGGAGTAGTTTTTTATAAAGATGGGAAAGGTGAGTTATATCTTGTTGGACAAATTGGTATGTGTCTTTATCGATCGCCAGTATGTGTGGGTATCGGATTAGGAAGACCAGTTAAAGATCTTAAAGATATCTGGGGATTAAAGGATAACAAATAATCAGTTTGGAGATTAAATGAAAAAAACGTTAGCGGCAGTAGTACTAGCATTAACAACAGCTTGCGGTGGACAACAACTAGAGATACCACCTCCTGCGCCGGTTCTTCCAGCAGCCGCAAGAACAATGCCAAAAGAATTTTTGGAACAGATAGCTAGTGAAAGAGAAAAATTTAATCCGGAAGTTGAAACTTTTGAAGAAGAAATTACTCCCTGGCAAGATAAATTAGAATCTATCTATGATTCGGTTATTTGTCTGCGTAGCATTAGGGTTTATTCGGACGGTGAATCTTGGAAGGTAAGATCTTTTCATGGAACCGGGTTACCTATTTTTCGTGATGGTGATTCTGTGTATATTGCAACTAATGAGCACGTTGTAATTAGTGATAAAAACACTCGTTATAAAGGTAAATCCTTACCCCTCTTCAAAACTGAGTTGTCCGTAATTAAAGAAACTGCTCCTTATTTGGAACAGAATCTTCCGTTAACAGTTTTAAATTATATAAATGGCCGGATAGACACCGCGGTTTTACTTGGGATTGATGATGAAAGATTATTAGTCTCAAAAGATTATGTCGTTGATCCAAATGTGGAAGTTCGTCTAGGTGATGAAGTCTTTTCAATCGGTTGTTTGAAATCTTCTGAAAAAGTAGTTAATTACGGGCATATTGCAAATGTGGATTATCAGTCGACAGATGGAAAAAGTATTTTAGCAAATTTAAGTATCACTCATGGGCAAAGTGGCGGTCCAGTTTTCTTACGTAGGGAAGATGAAGTGTATTTAATCGGTCATGTGCGTTCTTTTCCGAACAAAGAAGGCGGCACCGCATATTCAATTATAACCTCTATTAAAGATTTATATCCAATATGGTATGAAGAAAGATGAAATTAAACAATTATTTATTGGCCGCAGCGTTGGGAATGTCAATGCCTTCTGATTTGAATTCTCACAGCCCTACCGAGAATATGACTCTTCAGGATAAACTGGAAGATATACGAAAATCGGTAAGTTGTATTCGTCAAGAAGTTGAATATGTAAAAGGTAATGCTACATATCCGGTAATTATGCACGGGACGGTGTTTGTTTACAAAATTATTGATGGGGAGGAATATCTGATAACTAACAATCACGTAGTTTCTGAAACCCCGGATACTTTTTCCCCAGAAGCGGGCGTTGTGTTAACAAAACAGAAAGATCTTGTAAAGCTAGTTCTTTCTAGTGAAGATAAAAATACGGAAGATGATGTAATCCTAGAAAGAATGAAGGGCCGTATGTCGGGTTTCAATGAAGAAAGAAAACGCGATGTTGTTTACGACACCTTCATGTTGAAAGTAGGTAATCCTAAAGAGAATCTTTATCAATCAAATGCATATAAAGTGGATTTTAAATTCAAACCCAGAATCAATGATTCAGTTTATGTCTTTGCTTGTCGTGAATCTATGGGGATTTTTTTATTAAGAGGTTTTGTTTCGAACGAAAGTTATAACTCTAATGACGAATCTGATGCTCTTGCTTTAGATATGTCAACCGAACACGGTTCCAGTGGTGGTCCTGTTTTTATTGAACGTGAAGGTCAATTATATCTGGCTGGCCACATCAGAAAATTTCTGGAAAGTCCCCTTTTGGGTATTGCTACGAAGGTAGGTGATTTAGTTCCGTATTGGGAAAATATAATTAAAAATGATCAAATTAAAAAATGACGGAAAATAAAACTATTGATGATCATGTACCACTAGGTCTTTACGAAGATGCTCTGACAGATTTAAGAAAAGAACGCGATGAACGGCGTGAGATCTTTAATGAATACAAAAAATTAACTGATAGATTTGAAACAATTGCTAAAAGGGTAGAAAAAGTTAGTGGAGAAAGTGAGAGATATAAAACTATGTTGATAGAACAATTAAATGGCCTTCTTACTCTTCAAAAGAGATATGATGGATTAAAAGCGTTCTCTAAAGATCGGATTCAAGAATTAAGAGAAGCTCGTAGCGAATTAAAAATTCTTCAGGATTATGTTGAACATTTAGAAGAAGAATTAGAAGAACTAAAAGAAAAATCAACTCCCGCTGAGGGGGAAGAAGATTCAAAGATTTCTATCGCTGTCGAAAAAACATATTTCTCTGATGTTGGTGGGTTGGATAGTGTTCTTGAAGAGATTGAAACTTTCAAATATGGTATTGAACATCCAGAAGCTTTCCAGGAGTATGGACGTAAACCTCCGCGAAGTCTGATGATGTATGGTCCGCCCGGAACTGGTAAAACTACTATCGCTAAAGCTATCGCGACCGAACTTGGTGTTAAATTTGCAAGTATTCAATCTAGCGATATTCTTGAGAAATGGTTTGGAGAAGCTGAAAGAAAACTGGCACATTACCTTGATCAGTTTAATGCGTATGCCCTTAAGAATAATACCAAAGTAATTGTTTTCTTTGACGAAGCGGAAGCTTTAATGACTCGACGAGGATCATCAGAAGGATACAATGGTGCCGATAGAGTTGTAACTGTTTTGAATAATTATCTTGAAGGGTTATATCCCACTGACGGTTTAATTTTTATTGCTGCAACTAATATGATTGAATCTATTGATCCAGCTCTTCTTCGTGATGGAAGATTCTCTACTAAGATAGAAATTCCGAAACCTTCTCGAGAAGGAGTTGAAGATATTTTACGTAAATTGATTGCTGCTCAAGAGAGAAAACGGTTAGAATTTATTACAGACGACGTAGAAATTGATCCAGATCAACCGGAATTCATTTTTCCGGATTTAGATTATTCGACAATTGCTGATCAGATGTTTAAACGAGATTTTGTTGGCGTTAATATTGCTGGAGTGATTAACCGTTCTATTGATAATAAAATCATGGAGTTAAAAAGAGCTAAAGAGATTGAATCGCCAGACACTTTAGATAGAATAATTCATACTCCGGATCTTCTAGAGATAGTTAAAGTGCATGTTTTAGTGGATGATCTAGGAAAAAATAAAGGGGCAGGCAAAAAAATAGAGGGTTTCTTAAGAGATTAATTCTGATAAATAATCGGTTTTCCCCAGATTAAACTTCCAACTGGAAAACCATACAAAAATAGTAATGATGTTACCAACAGAATATAATTCTGGTTCTGGATTATAATTGCTGGTATCATGAAAATGATATATGTGCCAATCTCTAAGTAGGGGGAATATTTTATCAGCAAGAATGTGAACAGAAAAATAGTTATCACTAAAAATATTAAAGCAATAGTAATAGATTTCTGATAAAGAAAATAAATTGTAATAATTGAAATGATAGAATATAAGCTGTTCTTAAATAACAACATATAACCTTTTCCAAGAATTAATTCTTCCTTTGCAATTCTTGCAAGAATCACTCCAATTAAAATTCCAACTAATGAGAGTAAAATCTCATACATTATTTCACCTTTGGAAGTTTTTTAATTTCTTCCGTAAACCTTTTTAGAAACTCATCCCAGTCGGCTTCTTGAATTACCGCTCCACAAGCCGTTGGATGTCCCCCGCCTCTTGCTTGTAATCCATGCATCGCGTTTTTTAACGCTTCAATGATTGGCACCTGGGCTCGAATACTACATTTCATTTCTCCTGATTTTTTTCTGGCTATAAGAATAACTTTCTTTGGATATCTTACCGTAAGTTCATTAGCGATATTTGTAGTGAAAGACCACTTGTCATCACCGTATTCGAAAAGAAGAAGTTTGTTTCTGGTAGCATTTTTCTTTGCTTCCTTTATTATTTCTTCATACTTTGAGTTTATTTTCTGGAATCTTTTCCAAAGAAATCTTCCTTGTGAACTTTCTTGTTTGAAAACTTCATTTGGTGATTTTAATCTTGTAAGAATTTTGATTGATTTATGGACTTCTACGGTTGGCCCTTTCATGATAAAGAAAAAGAATTTTACTAGATGTTCCATTTCTCTTTTGTACAACATTGTTGGAAGATCTTCTTTTTTCTTCAAGAACTCTGGATGTTTTTCAATGAAAATATCAATAAAATCTGGAATCATGTAATCCGCCATACATCCGGTTGTAGCGATCCAGATGTCGACTGGGTTCTGTGTTACTTGATATGCTAGATAGGTTGTCGGATAATATGATCCGGGATGATTTATCAATGGATTAAAATAATGTACATTATTTCTTTGTTGGGGCGGATGATGATCTAACCAAAAAATCGGTCGATTTGCTTTATCGATAAATCCTTGATCAATTTCAGCAATATCTAATACAAATATTTTGTCCGGTTGAATTTCTTCTACTTTTTGTAAGAAACTAATCCCTAAACTCTTTTTATTAGATTTAAAGATAACTCCCTTCCCTTCTCTACAAAACCGGTATAATAAAAGGAATGACGCCAGCCCATCAGCGTCGTTGTCGTAGAAAAATAACGGGTTTTGAGCTGTTTCCAGTTCTGTCCTAAGGAGGGCTATTTGTTTGGCATCTAGCATTTATGAGATTAGGGGTAGAGGGTTTTTAAAAGTTTGGAATGATTTAGGTACTTATCTCTTTATAAGGATAAATCGTTCTTAGAACAATAACATTTAAATAATCTCATCCTGGATGATTAATTATGGTTGGCCCAAAATTCAAACAAAGATGTGCTCTTTGTAAGAAAAATATGGTAATAATGTATTCTGCTCGTCAATTTCCGATATGTTCAGAATGCCATATGAAGAAAATTAATCAGCCTATTAAAGATCCTAAATTTAAAGAATTGTTTGACATTCCTATTGAATTATATGAAAAATCTTCTTTTCTAAGGAATATTAAAGAGTCGTATATCCGTTTTGATTCTCTAACTGAGAAACAAATTGAGGCTTTCAAGAAAGTTGTTAAAGAAATGATGGATGAAGTAAAAAAGGAGTGATTCATTTGGATGATGCTAACGACTTAGATCAAATTGATAATGATAACCCCGCTAAATCTAATCACGATCAATTCAGGATAAAAACTTACAATTTCTGGGACTTATTTCTTCATAAAGAACAATATCCTTACATCGGCCGATGTTATGCGGCAGCTAAAAGGCCAGATCTAGATTTAGTAAGTAATATGGATCCACATGAAATGTGGGAATTATTCGAAACAATTGTTCCCCAATGGGATTTTGCAGTCTATTATTTGTTTAATCGTAGCAAGCCAAATGTGGCTTTCGGTGGTAATAACTGGCAACGTTTATATGTCGACTTAATACCTCGATATAACACCCCGTGTATTTATGGTGTTGTGCAGTTTATAGATCCAAATCCGGGCGAAAATTATGTTCCTTATCCAAAGATGGATTTACCTTTAGATACTCTTCTAAATATTAGGGATATTATGGGAGGGCAGATTAGGGCTGGAAGGTAGAATTATATCATTTAGAATATAACCTATCTTGATTCTTACCAAAATCTTTATAAATAACCTCTCTACATCAGCTCTAAACCGTATAACTACATCGGCAAATAGCCTTGTAGGAGGTAAAAATGGATAAACCAGAAGTCATTAAAGCATTAACAGAGCTGAAACAACAGCCGAAAAGAAAATTCTCACAATCATATGACTTAATTATTAATCTAAAAAACATTGTGGTAAAACAAAATCCGCTTGATTTCTTCGTAACTTTACATAATTCAAATGGAAGAAAAATCAAAATTGCGGCTTTTGTTGATCAAGAATTGAAAGCACAAGCGAAAGAATTCTGTGATTTAGTAATTTCTGAAGAAGATTTTGCTAAATATAAAGATAAATCGGTTGGTCGTAAACTTGCAAGAGAATATGACTATTTCATTGCTCAAGCTAACTTAATGCCAAAAGTAGCAGCTGCCTTTGGGAAAGCCCTAGGTACGAGAGGAAAAATGCCAAATCCAAAATTGGGTTGCGTAATCCCTCCAAATGCAAATTTAGATGCGTTAAGAACAAAACTGGAATTAACAGTTCGTCTTACTGCTAAACAAGGATTAAACTTACAATGTTTGGTTGGAAAAGAAGGACAGAGTGATGATGAAGTTGCAGACAATATTCTAACTGTCTATAATCATGTCATTAAAAATTTACCGAACGAATTACAGAACGTTAAAAATTTATATCTAAAAACCACAATGGGTAAACCGGTGAGAATTTAAGATGGTTAGCGAAATAAAAACAAAATTTGTACAAGAATTGGTTAAAGCTATCCAAGACTTCCCTATTGTTGGTATCGTAAACATGGCTAATCTTCCAGCTCAACAGCTGCAAGTAATGCGAGCAACTTTACGAAATAAGGGTGTAAAAATCATCATGGCTAGAAAAAAGATTCTAACCTTAGCTCTTACAAAATCTGGTAAAGAAAATATTGCTGAGTTAGAGCAAAAATTAAAAGGAATGCCAGCTATTCTTCTAACAAGAGATAATCCATTTGCATTATACGCTACCCTTCAGAAAAACAAATCTGAAGCTCCTGCTAAAGGTGGACAAATCTCACCAAAAGACATCGTAGTAAAAGAAGGTCCAACCAATTTCGCTCCAGGTCCAATTATTTCGGAACTTGCTTCCGTTGGAATTAAAACGAAAGTTGACGGTGGAAAACTTGCAATTATCAACGATGTTGTAGTTGCAAGAGAAGGAGATGTAATCTCCCAGAAACTTGCTGAAACTTTAAAACGGCTTGACATCAAGCCAATGGAAGTTGGTCTTGACCTTGTTGCCGTTTGGGAAGATGGTCTAGTCTTTGATTCCAAACAACTTCATATTGACGAAGCAGAATACACACATAATTTCACCCAAGCTGCTCAGTGGGCGTTTAACTTGGCTGTTGAATGTGCGTATCCTACTGCTGAGACCGTAGAAATCTTGTTACAGAAAGCTTTCAGAGAAGCTAAAGCTGTAGCTGTTGATGGAGCGGTTTTGAATGATGAAACGAAGGATGAAATCCTTGCACGCTCAGAACAACAAGCTCTTTCTGTAAAGAAAGAAGCTAACCTATAAGATAACGGAGGAACCGAAAATGGAATACGTTTACGCCGCAATGTTGCTTCACAAAGCAGGAAAAGAGATCACAGAAAACGCTGTTAAAGCTGTTCTTACAGCTGCAGGTGTTCAAGTGGACGATACAAGAGTTAAAGCACTCGTAGCTGCTTTAGTAGGAGTAAATATCGAGGAAGCAATCAGCAAAGCTGCTGCTCCAGTTGCTGTTGCCGTTGCACCAGCTAGCGGAAATGCAGGTAGCGCAGGCGCTTCTGAGAAGAAAGAAGAAAAGAAAGAAGATAATAAAAAATCTGAAGAAAATGCTGCTGCAGGGCTAGGCGCTCTGTTCGGATAAGATTTTCTTTTATTTTTTATTCTTTATTCTTTTTCTTATTTTTTCATGACAATATCAATGCAAAAAGTGAGTGTCTATGGATGAAACTGAAAATATACGGGAACTACGGCAAGAGTACAACCAGAAAAAGAAAGAGCTCTATTCTTTACGTTCTCAATTAAGGAATCAGAATTCTGAAAAGGAAGGTTATTTTAGACAACTTCGTTCTATTCGTGATAAAATTCGTTCAAGACTAGTAAGTATAAATCTTCTTAAAGGTGAACGTGATCAAGCAACTAATGAAGTAAAAGGTCTTAAAAAAGAACGTGATGTTCTTAATGATGAAGTTAAACAGAAGTCTACTTTGAAAAAAGATGTTGAAATCAAAAAGAAAGAATTTGGTTCTGTTATCCCTTCTCAGCATGAAGACCCACGTAAAATTCATATTCAAATTGAAAATATGGAGAAAAATTTAGAAACAGAAGTTATCAGTTTTTCTAAAGAACAACAATTAAGGAAAATTCTGAAAGATTTAAAAAACAAATATAAAAGTTTAGAAGGCGCAAGGGAAGTCTTAAAAGAAGCTCGAGCAGTTGAATCTGGTTTTACAAATACTCGAAGAAAAGCACAGCAAGTTCATAAAAAGATTCAAGAAAAAGCAGCGACATCTCAAGAAAAACACGAAAAAATTAACGGATTCTATGAAGAAATTAAATCACTTCGTGAAGAAGAAAAACCTCTCGCTGAAAATTATTTAAAGTTAAAAGAAGAGCATGACAAAGCTAAAATTAATCTAGAAGAATTACAAAAAAGAACAGATGAATTATCCAAATTATTCGAAGATGATAAAGAGAAAAGTTTCGCGGTGAAAGCCAAAGAAAGAACTGATGAAGTTAAAGATAAAATCAAGAAGGGACAGAAACTTAGTACTGAAGATATTCTTGCTTTCCAATCAATTAAAGATTAGGTTTTGAAGATGTGCACTTTATACTAGATTATACTAAATTATACTAAATTACTTTAAAAATAATCTTCAATTCTTGGAGACGAACCAAGGGCGTAAAAATCATTATAAAGTCTTCTTCTGGCAAGTTCAACTATCTCTTTATCTCCAAGACCATAAGTGGTTAGTCTGTTATCTTGTTCTTCAACTTTTTTAAGTTGTCTTGCCATACCTTCGATAAATGATAATTTTTTTCGATTATCAAATCCTCTATCGATTGAATATCTTCTAAGAACTCTAATCCCGTCTTTGTCAGATAATTGTTGAAGAAGAAGATAAAATGGAAGATCAACAGTTACTTCTTCTGCAAATATTACTTTACTTTCTAAAACTCCCGGTCTAGGTAATGGACTTAGTTTATCTCCAATTGTTGCTTTGGAGATATATTCTCCCGAGGGAACTTTTTCAAGTCCAACAAGATATCTGCTTGGAACTGTTAAGAATTGTTTTTTTCCGGAAAGAAGAACGGATTCTCTATCTGAAGTGAGATTATTCCCATCGGTAACATGAAATTTTCTTCCTCCTAAAGGAAGACTTGTAATGTATAATCTTGCTGTTTGTTTTGCCATTTGTAAAGACCTAAAATCTGAAGAAAGTGCCTATTTATAAACTTTCCGATTTAATTACTCGATAGAAGTGACTATCTCTTACCTTTATGTTCGTATTCTCTTAACCACATCAAGCCAAGTTTAATCATTAGTTTGTTAAATTTGTCAGAAACCTTGTAAGTCTTTTTGTATAAATCATAATCGATAAGCCCCATTCCTCTCATTGGAGTTAAAATTCTATCGTAAAATTGTCTTTTATTATAAGAAATTCTTTCTTCTCTGTCGAGAGGAGATTTGCTACTTTCGTGAAATATCTCTTCTCCTTCATGAAGATTATTTGCAAATAAACCCATCTCGGTTTTACCGATTTCTCCCCCATTTTCCCACATGTATTTTACAAGCATTCTAGCTACAATCTGCTGTTGCTCCGTCGCAAAGATAATATCATAAATATCATTTGGGAGGTTACTCTGATCGACGAGAATTACCATATGTAGAAGATAGTAGCTTAATATATAAATATTACGTAAAGGTATACTGGAGAATATGGGTTTTGAGCGTAATATCTCTATTTCTGAACATTTCACTACTCCGCAGGGGTTCTAAAACGAAAGATTTAAATATGGGTGACTCAAATTTCGTTTGAGGTAAATTAAAAATGGACCAAACTCGAATTTATACCCCCAAATATAATGGCGTAGTAATTGACTACAAGGAATCTAGTCTTAATAGAGCATACGAATTATTATTTGATGGTAAGAATAGTTGTATTAAAATATCAGGCGATGTGTCTGGCAACAAATTAACAATGGATATACCTATGCTGCCACCAGCTAGTCTTCTAGATGACATTGTTGATTCATTAAACAACTGCGGATTTTTTGCAGGATCTGGAACTAGCGAAGACAAAATTGGTACTAGAAAAAGTTTAAGTGTAGAAGCGTTTGATGGCGACAGATTGTTTGAAGGTTCAAAAAGCTTTACTGGTGATCAATATTCTTGGGTTCCTAAAGCTTTAGAAGCTTATCTTAGATTGCCAATTAGTGGTTTTCTAACCAGACTTGATGCATTGGGATTAACTATCCGTTAGTTTTTCTATTTTCATTTTTATAATATGACGCTTACGGAAAGAATTAATTCGATGATTGATCGTAGTTATGATATTTCTATCAAAGCTATAAAAGTATTCTCATTGGGTCTTAGTTTAAACCTGTTTGCAATTGTTGGAACAAGTTTAGTTAACAAGCAGATTGGACCAGGTCAAGAAACTGTTGTATTCACGAGTGGATATGATCCAAAGATAAAATCTAAAATGATAGTTGCAGGTCTAGTTGATTTTTTTATGTATGTTCCGGTAACATTACATCAAAATTTAGATGGAAATAGGGTCACCTGGAATAGTATGTCTGATAGAGAACTGATTTATCAGGAATTACAAAATCCAAAATATCAAAATGTGGTTTTTATAGGTCATGGAAGTAATCGGTCTTATATGGCCACGGATGGTGGAATCGATGTTTCAGATTTATATGAATTAAATCTTCCTAGTCGTAATGGCGATGTCTTCCAACATACCTGCGGAGAGGACAGGCTACCTATGCTTGCTTCTGCAATATCCTCAGATAATTCAAAATATCATAGATTTAAAAAGAAAATATCCCCCATTGAAAATTATGTTGCTGCGTGGACTAGAATTTTCTACTAAACCCACACCCCATTCAGACAACCACGCACAATTCTTATAAAGTAGGCTCAAAAACAGATACTAGAATATACTAAAATATACTAAAATGCGTTAGATTTCGAATATATACTCAACGCTAAATGAAATTTGGAACTTAATTCATTTAGCGTTTGTATATACCAACGAAAAGTTCACAAAAATACTTTTCGTTCAGTATATATCTTTCCTAGTCAATGATTCAAACCATTATTGCACCTTCAAAACCTGTACAGCTTAAAGCTGTTTTACATCCTTTAATTAACCGATGGTTCTTTTCAAAATTTAAAGAATTCTCTGAACCTCAGCTTTACGGAGTTATGGAAATACATCAAAGAAAAAATGTGCTAATTTCAGCTCCAACAGGTTCAGGAAAAACTCTTACTGCGTTTCTTTCCATTCTTAATGAATTAGTTGATTCTGCACAGAAACAAATTCTAGAAGATAAAGTGTATTGTGTTTATGTATCTCCCTTGAAAGCTCTTAATCAAGATATCCGTGTTAATCTTCTTAAACCATTAGAAGAAATTGAAGTTCTAGCTGAAAAGAAACTGGGTATTCGGGTGGGAGTAAGAACTGGCGATACAACGTCTTATGAGAAACAAAAGATGTTGAAGAATCCTCCGCACATACTTATCACGACGCCAGAATCTTTAGCTATCATGATTAATTCGCCGAAGTTTAGTGAACATATGAAAAATGTTCAATGGCTTCTTGTTGATGAGATTCATTCTTTAGCTGAGAATAAACGTGGAGTCCATCTCTCTCTTACGATGGAGCGTTTACAACATATGTCTCTCGGCATGACAAGAGTTGGGTTAAGTGCGACCATCGCTCCTCTGGAAGAAATTGCTCAGTATCTTGTGGGTTATGAAAATAATCAACCTAGAAATTGTGGAATTGTTGATGTTCGTTTCCTTAAAGATACTGATTTGAAAGTCTTAAGTCCGGTGAAAAGTTTAGTTGATACTGATTACATGCCGAAACATAACAAAATGTATGAATTAATTGATCAGCTAATTCAAGAGCACAAAACTACCGTTGTTTTTACTAATACTCGAAGTGCGACCGAGAGGGTTGTTCATACTCTTAAAGAAATGTTCCCTCAAAATTATCATAATAATATTGCGGCTCATCATGGAAGTTTAAGTAAAGGCGTCAGGTTTGATACGGAACAATCTTTGCGTGATGGAAATTTGCGGGTGGTAGTTTCTTCAACATCTTTAGAATTGGGGATAGATATTGGGTCTATCGATTTGGTAATTTGTTTAGGTTCACCAAAATCTGTGGCAAGATTCTTGCAAAGAGCAGGAAGAGCCGGGCACCAGTTACATTCAACGGTAAAAGCTAGAGTTATCGTGATGGATCGTGATGACTTAGTTGAATGTGCAGTTCTTTTGAAGTCAGCCATTGAGAAAAAAATAGACCGGGTTCATATTCCTCAGAATGCGTTAGATGTTCTTGCTCAGCAGATTTATGGGATTGCCATAAAGGAGATAATCAATATTAATGAATTATACAAACTGGTCACTAATAGTTATTGTTATCATACTTTATCTTGGGATGATTTCTATGAAGTTATAAAATATTTATCCGGGCAATATGCTAGTTTAGAAGAGAGACATGTTTATGCAAGAATCTGGTACGATCCTGAAACGGGCGATATTGGTAAGAAAGGTAAAATGGCGAGAATAATTTACATGACCAATATCGGAACTATTCCTGAAGAAAGTTTTATCACGGTTAAAGTTGGCGATCAAATTGTTGGAATGATTGATGAAGGATTCTTGGAACGTCTCAAACCGGGAGATGTTTTCGTGTTAGGTGGAAACGTTTACATGTTTAAATTTTCTCGTGGGATGACTGCCCAGGTAAGTACTTCAGTTAATCGACCACCGACCGTTCCAAGTTGGTTCTCGGAGATGTTACCGTTATCATTTGATTTAGCGATGGAAATCGGCAGATTCAGACGATTGATGGAAGAACAATTTGTGTTAAAAAAATCTGAATCGGATATCCTTGCTTTCATTAATGAATTTCTTTATGTTGATGAGAAAGCGGCTTACAGTATTTACACTTACTTCTATGAACAGTTCAATTTTAGTAAGATCCCCACAGACAAAAAAATAGTTATTGAGACGTATACGGATCGGGGAAGAACTTATGTTATTTTCCAGACATTGTTTGGTAGAAGAGTTAATGATTGTTTGTCAAGATCTCTTGCTTACGTGATTGGTCGTTCGCAACATCGTGACGTGGAAGTTGGTATCAACGATAACGGTTTTTATTTATCTGCAGAAAAAACTTTTAATCCCAGAAGAGCATTTGAACTTCTTAAAACTGAAGATTTCCAGCAAGTTCTGAAAGATTCGTTAGAACGAAGTGAAGTACTTCAACGGAGATTCCGTCATTGTGCTACAAGATCGTTAATGATTCTTCGTCAATATATGGGTAGAACTAAGAAAGTAGGCCGATTACAGATTGGAAGTAAGATTCTATTTAATGCCGTGAAGAGGATAAGTAACGATTTTCCTATCCTGAAGGAAGCACGGAGAGAGGTACTGGAAGATTTAATGGATTCTCCGCATGCTCAAGAAATTATTGATAAGACGGTTAAAGGAGAAATTGCTGTCGAGGAAGTACAAACACAGATACCTTCTCCATTCGCTTTTGGTTTAATTGCTTCCGGGTATAGCGATATTATCCGGATTGAAGATAAACATGAATTCCTTCGTAGAATGCATCAGATGGTTCAGGCGAAAATTGCGTTAAAAGGTGGCAAGAAACTAATTACAGCAGAGAAAGAATTTTCTTACCAGAAGTTATGGGAAGAAACTAGGTTAAAAAATGAAGATGCGAAAGACGAATTGAAAGAAAAAATGAAAATGCAGGTTTGGGGAATAAAACATGTGCCGATTTATGCAAAAGAAGAGTTAGTAAAATTGATTGAGAACGGAAGCATGCGTCAGGATGTAATGAGTGATTGCCGTAAACATCGGAAAGAAATTGAAGAAAGTTGGCCGGAAGAGTTAAGGGAGTTTGTGCTGAATAAGATGAGTTATTGATACTTTTTAATTATACTAAAAAATTTCGATAGGAATTTTTAGGGGGTACAATATCCTGACCTTTAGGTCGAAATTTTTGGTATCACAAAAATCTGCTGTAAGGGAAAGTGTTCGTTCATACTCCATTCTTTAGGGTGGAGTAGAACACTTTCAGCAGATTTTTCATGATTTAACTACAAAAATCTTATAAATAACTGATTTAAATTAAAAAACATGGCAACAAGAAGGAGACAAAGGAAACAGATGACTGAAGATCGAGCACGTTTAGTGCTAGAATATACCCAGTTTCCTAACAATACTTACGGTTGCATTGATTTAATTAAAAGAGCCGGACATGAACACATTAACACCAATAGAGGTCTTGTTCCTTTAGAGCGAGAAACTAGTGATGACAGAATTCGTGCTTATGCTCATCGGTTATATGAAGAGGCTCAGATAGTTCTTGGAAGAAAACTATCACCTAGAATGCAAGCGGTAACAGATCATTGGTATAATCATCTTTACGAAATTTTCAACATCCCTCCGGAACAACGGGGAGATGTAGTTCCTTCCGATTTGGAAGCCGAATTGCTTAAATAGTTTAACTGCTTTCTTCCATTAATAATGGGCGATATTAATATTGATCATTCTAGGTATAGGCAGATTATTCGTGGTAAAGTGAGGGAAAATCTGCGCCATTATATTGCCAACAACGACTTAATTGGAAAACAAGGTAAAGATAAAGTACATATACCCATTAGGGGAATAAACCTTCCACGATTTCGTTTTGATCAATTTCAGCAAGGTGGCACTGGTCAAGGTGACGGCGATGAAGGAGATCCAATAAATGGGGATGAAGCTCCCGGAGGCAATAAAAAGGCGGGAGATGGTTCCGGGTCACATGACCTTGAAGTTGAGTTAAGTCTGGAAGAACTTGCAGATATTCTTGGGGAAGAATTAGGGCTACCTTACATAAAACCAAGAGGAAGTAGAGAAATTAATGAAGAAAAAAATGTTTACAAATCAATTGCACATGAAGGTCCAAAATCTTTACGTCATTTTAAACGAACATATAAACAGGCTCTTAAACGACAGATTGCAACTGGGACTTATGATCCTGGCAATCCAGTTATAGTTCCTCAAAAAGAAGATATGAGGTACAGAGCTCCTCAACTTATTCCAAAACCAGAAACTAATGCGGTTTTAATTTACATGATGGATGTTTCTGGATCTATGGGCGATAATGAAAAGAGGTTAGTCAGAACAACCAGTTTCTGGATAGATCTTTGGCTTCAGCGGAATTATAAACATCTTGAACGAAGGTTTATCATTCATGATTCTGACGCTAAAGAAGTTGACGAACATGCTTTTTATCACACTAAAGAAAGTGGGGGCACGAAGATTTCATCAGCATACCAGTTATGTTCAGATATCATCCAGAAAGACTATTCTCCAGAGCATTGGAATATTTACCCCTTTCATTTCACGGATGGTGATAATAATTCTAATGATAATTCGCGTTGTTTTCAGCTTCTTCGTGATATTATTCTTCCATCTTCTAATTTATTCTGTTATGGTCAATGTGCAGATCGGGGGCATTATGTTGACGATTTAATCAAAGCTTTTGATTTAACGCACCATCCAAATGAAAAAATAAGAATGTCGGTATTTACTGAAGGGCAAGATATTGTTGACGCAATCAAGAATTTCTTAAAGACGGGAAGATGATTTTTTAATTTACCCTAAATTCTCCCAATTTACTTCCCATGCTGCAAGTGAATATGTTTACTCCGCTTTTAGTTGGAGTGAACCGTAATGTTGTTTTCCCTAATTTCATTAAATGAACAACATCATAATCAGGAATAACTAAAGTACTCATACATCCTCTTAGCTGTACTTTAGCATCTATTTCCATCTCTACTGGAACATTTTTCTTAAGGGTAAATACGTTTGGATAAAATCCTTTCTCATTTGAAATTTCCATTTGAATTTTCTGAACTTCACAGTTTGGATAGTTTGAATCGCAACTATTTTCATTCACGTTTTCAGTTCCATCAAGGTTAGCTGGTTGGATACCTTTAGTATTTGCAATAACCGTAAATGAAGCACCGGGAGTAGTCATCCCCATTGTACATGAAAAACGTATAATCCCTTCTTTTTGTGGAGTGAATGTTGCGGTTTTAATTGAATTTCTGGGGAGAAACTCTAACAATCCGATGCTTGGTGCGGAAACTACTTGAGCACAACCTTGCGCTTGCCGGCCGTCAATTCTCCATTCTACGGGTATACCTTCAACTATCGTAAATTTAGAGGGGTAATAATCAATCCCGATGACTTTCATTTCCACAATTTGTTTTCCATCGACAATTTTAACATTCCCGGAATCTAACTGGTTTGCGTCATTCCCAGTTAAAGATATGTCTGCTCCAGTAAGCGCAAATCCGTTTGGAAGATTAAATATCCCCAGGATGATAACTAGGATGGCTGAGAATGTCATGAAATGTTTCTGGATGTTTCCTTTGGTAAGACTTGAGAAAGCTCCAATTCCGGCTAATGATGGAAGTGTTCCTAACGAGAAAGCAAGCATGGTCAATGCTCCCGTGACGAAATCTCCTTTTCCGAGAACGTATAATTGTAAAGCTTGAGTGAATCCGCAGGGAAGAAAAAAAGTGGCTCCACCAAATAAAAATGATGAGGTGTTGCTGGTGGAGCCTTGATTTTTTTTACTTGAATCATAAATTTTATGAGCGATAAATTTTGGCATTTTAATTTGAAGTTTGTTAAGCCAAGGAAAAATGTTTAGTAATTGTAAACCCATGATAATCATGATTATACTTGCAATAATCGTAATGAATCCGCTCGTTTTTGTAGATATAGTTAACACTGACCCCAGTGCTCCGATAACCCCTCCAAGCAAAGTGTAAGATATAATTCTTCCAGTGTTGAAATAAATGTGCGGTTTGAATTTTTGCCAGCCGGTTAAATCCTTATGGCGTTCATTAAATTTTGCGGCAACTGCAAGAAGTAACCCTCCGGCTACGGCAAGGCAGGTGGATGTCGCGGCAACTAGCCCAATTATGAAAATGAAACCGTAACTCATGTTATCTGTGATTCCAACTCCTTCCGGTATAAGATTAAACTGTTTAAGAACAAAATAAATTGCTATAATAAATAAGAACATTGCTCCAATTTCAGCATGACGGCGTTTAATTCTGATTACTGAATGGTTGGATTTTGGTTTATGGTGATTATTACTTGATTCGGACTTATTAGTTAGAATATATCCATCTTCTTTGACAGCTTTCTGTAATTCTTCCAGAGCAATTTGGTTATCGCATTTTATAACCACCTCTTCGTTAGCTCTGCTTACTCTAACTTTTCTAACACCAGGTACTTCTTTCAATTTACGTTCAATGAGAACTTCACAGCTGGAACATTTCATTCCAGACACTTTAAGATGCATTTTATCCATAGGTTTAGTTTACTTGAAACCCTTTATTAATCTAATCTTGAAACTAGTTTCAGAACACTTTTTGAGGATTATCAAGGCTGTCTAATGGGCTTTTTATTCGGAGAAGTGTTGGTGATGCCATGTGTAGATAAATCATGGTCGTGTTTAAAGAGTTATGTCCGAGTAAAGGTTGAACTTCTGTTACCGAGTAACCATTTTGAATCAAATGGGTAGCGAATGAATGTCTCAGCATATGTGGATGAACTTTTTTTTTCAATCCGGCTTGTTTAGTTGCTTTTCTTAAAATCATCCTTATCGATTCTACAGAGATGTGTTCTTTTCTTCCAGAGAACAAATAATCCTCAGAGTTAAGTTTATTTTGTTCAATCTGTTGTAGCAATTGTTGTTTTAATTTTCCTGCAAGAATAAATAAACGATCTTTTCTTCCTTTACCTCCTCTTACCCAACCATAATTCTCATTAAATTCAAAATCTTTCACCTTTAAGGAAACTAACTCACTAACTCTCATCCCGGTTGAATATAATAATAAAATCATTAGTTTATGTTTTTCGTTTTTAATTGCATCAATTAAATTAATCAATTCTTCTTTAGTAAGGAATTCAGGCAATCTTTTAGGTTTTTTAACGAAGGGAACATTAACAGTAATTTTTCTCTTTAAGACTTTTTCAAAGAAAAATTTTAAGGCGTTTAGATGAACATTGATAGTGTTGCCTGCTTTTTCTCGATGGATCATTTTCATTAGATATTCTTCAATATCATTTTTGGTTAATAATTTCAGTTCTTTCTTGAAACAAAAAAGGAATTGGTTTACGCAGAAGCAGTACGTTTTAATTGTTCTTGGGCTTAATCCCCTTCTTTTTCCTTCGTTTCTGATTTGTTCTAATAGGTACATAACTTTTGGTATATGTCAATTACTTAATAAGGATTATCCGAGGTTGACCAGTGTGGGTAGTGGCTTTCAAGGCTTTTCAACTACTGTTTTAGGACAACACTTTTTAATCTTTAGACGTTGAGATATTGCAGTTTCAGCCCCTAAACTCTCAAAATACCCCCCAATTGACATATACAATGTTAAATCCAATAAAATTTTTGGTGCTAGAAAAATGGTCTAAACTTTGTGGTTTTATTCAACTTTAATTGCATTTTATATTCTCTTTTTTTGAACCCTGCTTTTTCATAAACTTGAATTGTTGGCAAATTTTCCACAAATACTTCAATTTCAGAAATGACACATTCTCTTTCTTTAAAAAAGTCCAACATTCTTTTAATCAATTCTTTTCCGATTCCTTTACCTCTTTGTTTTGAGGTTACGATTAATTCTTGTATCTTACCAATTTTATTTTTCATAATTGTTTCTACGTAACCCCAAATATAACCAACCACCTTTTCATCTAATTCAGCTACAAGAACAAGATTTGTTGGACTTTTTATTGCTTTTAATTGAGAATCTTTTTTTATTTTCCACCATTTTTCTGAAATTGTATAAAAATCTGCATCAAATTTTTTGTGATATCTTGTAGATTCTCTATCAAGTTTATGAATTGATTCAATATCCACTTTTTTTGCCTTTCTTATTAACATATGTTGAATAAAACATTCTTTATATAAAAAACTATCTGCACCCAAAATTTTACTCCTTCGCTTCATTTTATTCCGCTCGGGCACGTTGCACTCTCGCCTATCGGCTCGGCGGATTTAACAAGCATTAACAGGAAACCTTGTTGCACTTCGGTTTCCCAAATTTCTTTCGCTCCGCTCAAGAAACTTCTGTTAATGCGATACGTTATCTGTAATTCCCTACGGCGCCTAACTTAACGATACTTTAATAAATGTCTTTTCAAATCATTATCATATGAAGTTCAAAATAGCTGTTGTGCAATTTGAGATTAAGCAATTTTCTCCAGATGAAAATCTGAAAAAAGCTGAAGAATTTATCAAGAAAGCGGCATTTTCAAAAGCCCAGATTGTTGTTTTTCCCGAAGATTTTGTGACAGGTCCTATTGAGGGAAAAAGAGAATTTGCTGATTCTAAAAATAAATATAGGAACCATTTCCAGTATCTTGCTAAAAAATATAAAATTGATATTGTTCCAGGCTCTGTGATTGAAGAAGATAAATATGGGTTACATAACACCACTTACTATATTGACTCAAGCGGAAAAATTAAATCAAGATATAGAAAAGTTAATCTTTGGCACCCAGAAAGAAAGCATTTTGTCCCGGGTCATGAAGTTCTTGTTTTTAACACAAAGTATGGGAAGATTGGATTAACTATTTGTTGGGATTTGATTTTTCCTGAAATTTTCAGAAAGATGACAAAGAAAGGAGTCAATATAGTTATATGCCCTAGTTATTGGTGTTATGGCGATGCTGGAAATGGGATTAAGCATGACGCAAATTCTGAAACAAAATTAGTTGATTCTCTGTGTGTTGGCAGGGCTTTTGAAAATGAAATTATTTTTGTTTATTGTAATGCCGCGGGAAAATTGCGACTTGATAAATTCCAAGATACTTTAATTGGACATTCTCAAATTGCAGTTCCATTCAAAGGAGCTATCAAAAAACTTGATCACAACAAAGAAGAAATGTTTATCCAAGAAGTAGATACAGCTATTTTGAAAGATGCTGAAAAAGCATATAAAATCAGAAATGATTTGAAAAGTAGAATTTTATATTAACGGCGCCTTCGGGAACTCTGCGGTGCTCACTTCGTTCCGCTCCTCGCCACGCTGCGCTCTCCCTACGCTTCGCTTCGGTCGGGACAGATAACAAGGGTTAAGCTTAATTTTTTCGTGGCATTATTAGTCTAAAGTAAAACTAAAAGTAGGAGTTATCGGGATTTTTTCTTTGGTCTCTTACTCATTTTGTACAACAAATAAACAACGACACAAAGAAGTATTACGAACGGAGCCATTATTTCAAAAGAGACTCTAATAACAGATTGATTTTCACCATAAATAATTTTAGTAATCCAACCTGATAAAATTAAAATTGCTCCCGCAGTAATTCCTGCTAAAACTCCAGTTATCAATTCATTTTGTTTTATCTCAATCATTTTATTTTCTCCATCAAATCATCCAACAATATTGGTTTATAATCAGTAAATTCAACACTCACATTCATCTTTTTATTCTTCTTATTGATTAAAGGAAATTCGGAGGGCTTGTTATTGTGATGATGTCCACAAATTGCCCAATCCTTCCAATCATTAGGAACTTGTTCTGGATCATGTACGAGAAAAAAATTTGTATTTTTGTATTTTACAATAACATAATCAAAAACATTTTCTTTCCTAGTAATCACATCATGTTGATTTCTTTCACCAGAAGCTTTATATTCAAATCCTCTAATAAAAAATATGTTTCCATTTAATTTACTTAACCAATAATCAGCACTTCTGCTTCCCTTTCCAAAACTCATATCTCCTAGAAATAAAACAATATCCCTTTTCTTAATAGTCTTGTTCCAATTATCCATCAAAACTTGATTCATTATCTTTACATTTTTGAATGGTCTCTTACAATACCTAATAATATTCTTATGGTCAAAGTGCTGGTCAGAAGTACAAAAGACTTTTGCTTTTCTTAGAAAGCTAGATTTTTCTTTTACAAGTTTATCTAAATCAATTTGTTCAATGGAATTTGGTATCGGAACCACTAAATATTCTTGTTCTTTAAACCCATCATTATCTTTAATATTATTTGCTTTAATCCCATTTGAATATTTAAACATTTCACCATTTGCTTGTAATTCATCTCTAATCTTAATATAAGCTTGATATCTCTTATTATTATCCAATGCCACTTCTCTAGATAACGTTTCTTTATGAACTAAATCAAATTCTTTTAGAATTCTCTTGTTTTTCATCAAAGTAATTCTATCTAAGATAAATTGCATTGTTTTTGGGTGTTCATGTCTTACTTTTGACCAGATTGTTTTAATTTTCTGATTATCATAATTATTTCCTCTTCTCGCTAATAGAAGAGTTGAATGCCATAAATTTTCATCATAAGTTTTACAATTATTGAATAAACCCTTATTAGTTATCTTTTCTAACTCTCGTTTCATCTCCATTAATGGCTTAGGAGGAATAATCTTAATAGCAATAGCATTTCTTCCATCTATTGTTGTAAAAAACATATAATTATCAGATTTAACCAAATGCCCTTTTTCTTTAATATAATCAGAATACTTGTAAATAACATCCTCAACTTTTTTAATCAAAGCACTTTGAGATGATGCTTTAATTGGTCCAGCAATTGTAATATGTGGAACAAAACGATGTTTACGAGAACCAACCAAATAACCCCATTTGATTTTTCTATATTTTTCTTTAATATATTTCTGTGGATATCCAGAGAACCTATATTCTAACAAATATGAATCCATATTATCTAAAAACAAGTGTTAAATTTAAACTTTACTTAACTTTTAGACCCCGATAACTCCCTAACTAATATGACTAATAACTAAACTTGCCACGAAAAAACTTGTCGCTACGCTCCACCTCGGGATAAACCCGAGGAAGCTTAACATCGTTAAGCGACATATGACTTCGGGGGCACATTTTATATAATCCAATGTATACTTTTAGAGTATGAAACCCATTTACATCAAAAAAGAGGTCGCACTCTCGAAAATTCCAGCAAAATATAAACCGATTGTAAGTGATGTTAAA